>CABXBH010000004.1 GCA_902510415.1 uncultured Bacteroidota bacterium
AATTTTAAAATATTTTTAATAATATATATAATGTTTATAAGTATGCATTTATTTAATAATCGATATAATTAATAGCTATACTTTTGTATAAAATGAAAAATTACAACAGAAAACAAAATCTTAAAAAATATTATCAAGGCATAATAGATTTTTCAAATAAAAAAGACCCTATTATTTCGTGTGAAAAAATAGATCATATTATCAAACTTAAAACTGCTGTAATTAATTATATACATGGTGATGTTGTTGAGTTTGAAATATTAAGCAGAAAAAGAAAAGGATTTTATTTAGCAAACATAATTGGTTTATTAAAACGAGAAAAGAAAGAATATGTTGGTATAATTCAAATAAATAAAAATTTTGCTTTTGCTGTATTAGATGAGAGAAAAATACAGACAGATATTTTTATTCCTAGCACTAATATTGGTTTAGCAAAAGATGGAGATAAGGTTGTAGTAAAAATAGTTGACTGGAAGAAACAAGACCTTTCTCCTATTGGAATTATTAAAAAGGTATTAGGTAAACCAGGTGAACATGAAACAGAAATAGATTCTATATTATCAAAAAATAATGTAAATATTTCCTTTACATCTGATGTTTTAGAATATACTAATTCAATAAGTGAAGTTATTTCAAAAGATGAAATAGAAAAAAGAAGAGATTTTAGAGAATGTCTAACTTTTACTATAGATCCAACAAATGCTAAAGATTTTGACGATGCTTTGTCTTTTAGAAAAATTAATAAAGATAAATTCGAAATAGGGATTCATATAGCTGATGTATCTCACTACGTTACACCTGGTACATTACTAGACAAGGAAGCTTATAACAGAGCTACATCTATTTATTTAGTTGATAGAGTTATTCCAATGTTGCCTGAAAAACTATCAAACAAAGTATGTTCTCTTAGACCAAACGAAGAAAAATTAACTTTTTCAACCGTGATTGTAGTAGATAAAAAAGGTGTTATTCAGGATTATTGGTTTGGAAGAACTGTTATTAATAGTAATTATAGATTTTCATATCAAGAAGCTCAGGAAATTTTAGACAATAAAACCAATGAAATTTCTGAAAAGGTTTCATTGACAGGGAAAAAATATACTATTAAAGAAGAAGTAGTAGAAGCTATTTTAGTGATGGATGAAATAGCTAAAAAAACAAGACAATCTAGAGAAAAACAAGGGTCAATTAATTTTAATAAAAAAGAAGTTTACTTTCAGCTAAATGAAAAGAAAGAACCAACAGCTGTTTTACTTAAAGAATCAAAAGACGCAAACAAACTTATAGAAGAGTTTATGTTAATTGCTAATAAAAAAGTTGCAGAGCTCTTCACAGAAATAAAAAAACAAAAATATATTTATAGAGTTCATGATTTACCTGATAATGAGAAACTAAAATCTTTAAAATATATTATTAAAAGTTTTGGATACACTATAGATTTAAGTAGTTCTAAAGGAATATCAAAATCCCTAAATAATTTATTAAGTCAAATTAAAGGAAAGGAAGAACAAAACTTAATTGAATCTTTAGTTTTAAGAAGTATGAGTAAGGCAGAATATTCAACAAATAATATTGGACATTATGGTTTAGCTTTTGTTAATTATACTCATTTCACATCTCCAATTAGAAGATATCCTGATGTATTGGTTCACAGACTATTACAAGATATTTTGGATAAAAAATATGGGAAACTTGATAAGAGTTTACAGAAAAAAGCAACATATTGTTCAGATCAAGAAAACATAGCTGTTAAAGCAGAAAGAGAATCTATAAAATATATGCAGATTAAGTATATGCAAAATAAAATTGGAGAAACTTTTAAAGGAATTATTTCAGGAGTATCAGACTGGGGAATTTATGTAGAGCTTGAAGAAAATAAATGTGAAGGAATGGTTTATGTTAAAGACATAAAAGACGATAAATATTACTATAATTCAGAGGAAGCAGCGCTGATAGGTAAGCAAAAAAAGAAAAAATATCAATTAGGAGACAACATTAATGTTGAAGTGAAAAATGCAGATTTAGTCAAAAAGCACCTAGATTTTATAATTATTTAATAATTTTAAGAAATGAAAAAGATTTTATACATAATACTTTTTGTTACAATTCCTTTGTTTTCACAAGTAAAAATTGATAGAGATTTAGGAGAATTTTCTAAAGTGGCTGTTTATGATGGCATAAATTTAGAATTAATAAAATCAGAGGAAAATAAAGTTGAAATCACGGGAAACAATACAAAGTTTGTTGTGGTAAAAAACAAAAACGGAGACTTAAAAATAAGACTAAATCTTGAAAAAAGGTTTTCCGGAGACAGAACAAAGGTTACACTTTTTTACAAAACACTTTATAGTGTTATTTCTCATGAAGGTTCAAATGTTTTTTCTAAAGAAACGATTAAACAAGCAGATATTAATATCAAAGCTCATACTGGTTCAAGACAAAATTTAATTGTAGACTTAAACACATTAAATACAACGGCAGCAACAGGGGCTAATATTAATATTTCTGGAAAAACAGAATACCACGACACATCCTCTTCTAGTGGAGCAGAAATCAAGGCAAAAGATTTAGTTTCAAACGAAACATACGCTACGGCAACAACGGGAGGAGTTCTTAATGTCTCAGCAATAAAAGAACTTGAAGCAAACAGCAAATTTGGAGGCACTATTAATGTGCATGAAAAAACAGATAAAATAACTGAAAGTATATCTGTTGGAGGAGTGGTAAACTACCTATATCAAAACTAGTGGACTTTAATGTTTTAACCCCAATAACCATAGGTTTCTTTACAGCTTTTATTATGGGTCCTGTTTTTTGGGTATTATTAGAGACAAGCATAACCAAAGGCTTTAAAGCTGCGATAGCCTTTGATTTAGGAGTAATGTTTGCCGATGTGTGTTTTATTGGTGTTTGCTATTTAGGAAGCTTCCAACTCTTAGAAGACGAACAAAACAAACAGGGATTATTTGTTTTAGGAGGAACAATATTGCTTCTGTACGGTCTTTTCTCATGGTTAAATAGAAATAAGAAAACCAAAGATCAGCCAGAAATAGTCGAGTCTAAAGAAAATTATTTTGGACTTGCCGTTAAGGGCTTTGCTATAAACATTCTTAATGTAGGAGTTTTTATTTTTTGGGGAGGAATAACAATCGTTTCTTCACCTGCTAGCGGTAAATCTTTTACAACTTTCATTCTATTCTTTTCAATAGTACTTCTTTCATATTTTTTGACTGATATTTTAAAGATTTCAGTCGCTAATAGGTTTAAGAGTTTATTGACGGGAAAAGGAATAGTGATAGTAAATTCTATTATTTCTCTAATTCTTGTTATTTCGGGCGTAGTTTTAATTATAAAAGGCCTATAAGAGGCTATTTTTTAAATGACTACCTTTGTAGCGACTAACACACCTAACAACTAACTAAATACAACTTAAAAAATGAAAAATATAATTTTTACAATCGCAACACTTTCTCTTATGTTCTCTTGCTATCAGGGGCCAACAGTTGAGTTTGACGACGAAAAGTCACAAGCAGTTCAGGCAATTTTTGACGCCTATATGGCAAATGATATGCAGGGAGTTGCAGACGTTTATGCGGAAGACGCATACGTGTTTTCTAACAGTACTGATTCGATACCAATTGCAGAAAACCTAGCACTTGTTGCCTCACATCATGAGATGTTTGACAATATAAAGTGTGTTTTTGGAGATGAAGGAAAGTCAGCTTGGATTGAAACAACAACATACAAAGAAGAAGACCTAACTATTACCAGAGCGTGGTTTTTATGGACAGGGGTTGGAAAAGCTAGCGGGGTTGCAGTAGAAGTTCCAACACAAATTTCTTATATGTGGGGAGATGACAACAGAATTCAAAGATCATACTTAAGAAACGATACTAGCGCAATGCTTAAAGAAGTAGATGCTGCTCAGTCAATGATGGTAGAATAAAAGAATTATTAATAAACCTTAAAACATGAAAAAAGTAATTTTAATCATATTTGCTGCGCTTTTATTTAGCGCTTGTACACAAGGACTTCAGGTTACGTTTGATGATGACAATTCAAATGCTATAAGAGGCCATTTTCAAAACTACTTAAACAACGATATGGACGGCCTTAAAGAACTTTGGTCTCCTGATCTAAAAGTTTACCTAAACTCAAAAGAAGCAATTGGGCTTGATGAGCTGGTTTCAATGCTCGAAGCACAACACGCGGGCTTTGACCCAATACTTATGACTTTTGGTGAAGAAGGAGGAGAAGACTTGGGGGTATGGGTTCAAACCATTAATTACCCAGCTGTAGGTGAATACCCTCCAGCAACTTTAACTCAGTCATGGTTTGATTGGCGTGCCACAGGAAAAGTCACAGGAAAAACAATTGTTTTACCCGCACACATTGGCTTCAAATGGGGTGATGATGGAAAAATAATTGAAGAATACCACACTTACGACACTCAAGAAATGATGGCAGAATTAGCCTTGTCAGAGACGGAATAAGACCAAAAGCATATTTAAAAACTAAAAAACCCTTGTTTTATTAAACAGGGGTTTTTTGTTGAGGCGCCTGGCGGATTCGAACCGCCGTACAAGGTTTTGCAGACCTCTGCCTAGCCACTCGGCCAAGGCGCCAAAATTACAATGAGGGCAAATTTATGATAAATTTTTAACTTATTGAGCCTTTCTTTTTTCTGTTAAGCTAACTGTAACCCGCTCTACATCTGCATTAATTGGCGGACTTATCTTTGAAACAGAGATAGTAATTTCATCTAAAAAATCAATTTCATTAATGCAGGAAGAAGTGATTCTTTTTGCAACGGTCTCAAGCAGCTTAGACCTAATGGCCATTTCACGTTTTATAATTTTAGCTAGAACAACATAATCCACGGCAGACTCTATTTTGTCTTCAAAACTATCTTTTAATTCCCTACAAACTGCGGTAGCGTTAACAACGTAGTCACCGCCAATAACCTCTTCTTCTTTCATGCAACCATGAAATGCAAAAACTTTTAGATTTTCAACTTTAACAGTAGCCTTCATTTGGTATAGTTTTGATAACTTTGGTAAACTTATTAAAAACAAATTAGTGTGGAAAATAAACCAGAAAATTTTATAGAGCAAATCATTAATGATGATATTAGCTCGGGTTTCAATCCTAAAGAACTAAAATTTAGATTTCCACCTGAACCAAACGGATATCTTCATATTGGCCACGCAAAAGCTATAGGCCTAAACTTTGGCTTAGGAAAAAAATATGACGCACCCGTTAATCTTAGGTTTGACGACACAAATCCGGCTAAAGAAGATCAAGAATTTGTAGCCGCGATAAAAGAAGACGTTAAATGGCTTGGTTATGATTGGTCAGAAGCAACATATTCGTCCGACAACTTTCAAAAGCTTTATGACTGGTCATTATTGCTTATCAAAAAAGGCAAGGCTTATGTTGATTCGCAAAGCTCAAAAGAAATGGCCCTTCAAAAAGGCACCCCAATTGAAGCAGGAACAAACAGCCCTTATAGAGACAGGGCTGTAGAAGAAAACATTGATCTTTTTCAGGCGATGAAGAACGGGGACTATTCTGAAGGAACCCATGTTTTAAGAGCAAAAATTGACATGAAGCATCCAAACATGCTAATGAGAGACCCTATTATATATAGAGTGCTGGACAAACCTCACCACAGAACCAATGATGCTTGGAAAATTTATCCGATGTATGACTGGGCACATGGACAGTGTGATTATCTGGAACAAGTTTCACACTCTTTGTGCTCTTTAGAATTTAAACCCCACAGAGATCTTTACGAGTGGTTTGTTAATGAACTAAAAGAATATACAACACAGCTTTCAATTATTCCTAAACAAAGAGAGTTTGCCAGACTAAACCTTAGCTATACAATTATGAGCAAAAGAAAACTAGCTGTTCTTGTTGAAAATAATATTGTTGATGGCTGGGATGATCCAAGAATGCCAACAATTTCAGGACTAAGAAGAAGAGGATACACTCCAGAATCTATAAGAAACTTTATAAACAAAGTGGGGGTGGCTAAAAGGGAAAACATTATTGATGTTTCGCTTTTAGAATTTTGTGTAAGAGAAGATCTTAACAAAAAAGCAGACAGAAAAATGGTTGTTCTTAATCCGGTTAAGCTTACAATCACTAATTATCCTGAGGACCAAACAGAAACACTTTTAACAGAAAACAATCCTGAAAATCCAACCTCTGGCTCTAGAGAAATCCCATTCGCTAAAGACCTTTATATTGAGCGGGAAGACTTTAAAGAAGAAGCAAACAGAAAGTTCTTTAGACTAACTATTGGAAAAGAGGTCAGATTAAAAAGCGCGTATATAATCAAAGGCACAGGGGTTAACAAAGACCCTGAAGGAAAGATTGTTGAGATACTCTGCGAATACGACCCAAAAAGCAAAAGTGGTTCCGGGACTGAAGAAAGTACAAGAAAAGTTAAAGGCACACTTCACTGGGTCACACAATCAAACAGCGTAGATGTTATCGTGAAGAGTTATGACAGGCTTTTTATGGAAGAATCACCGGGGTCAAACTCAGAAGAAAACTTCTTAAAAGACGTAAACCCTAACTCTCTGGAAACATTATACGCTAAGGCTGAGCCTTCAATTGTAAGTTCAAAAAACGGACAATCATTTCAGTTCCAGAGAAAAGGATATTTTACACCAGACACTAAAACTAAAACCAACAAAATTGTATTTAACAAAACTGTTGGCCTTAGAGATTCTTGGAAAAAATAAAGATTAAAGCTTCTTAATTATCTATTTTTTCTTTTCCTTCTACAGACTCTAATAATTTGTCTATTTTAGACTCTAAAGACAACAACTTTTCATCTCTAGCAAACATATTTATTTCCATTTGGGATAATTTATCTTCCTTTATTTTAAGTTGGTTTTGCATCTCTTTCATCATTTCTAGCTTAATATCTAATTGATCTTTTATTTCCTCGTCTTTAATTAAATAATCAACTATAGTTGCTGTAAACGCGGCCACTAACACTAAGCCAGAAAATGTTAAAATAAATCCAAAAGCTAGAGCCTCACTGCTTTTCGGCATTACATTTTCGATTCCAATTCCAAAAACGGTATAGACCGACCACCAAAAAGCATCTATTGGAGATTTAATTGTGGTGCCTGGATAATCATACTCTAAATACCATATAGAAACAGATGAAGCTATTACAATTATTATTGTACTAAACAACGTATAATTAAGTATATCTATTCCTTTTTTATATTTAAAAAGAAGGGTTAATATGTAGCGCAAACTTCTTAAAGCTCTTAAAATTCTTAAAACCCTCAGTATTCTAAAAATCCTACAACATCTCAGAGGGCCATAATAAGGAATTGAGCCTATTAAATCAATCCAATGTATTTCAGTGTAAGTAAGCTTATTCTTTGACTTATATAGTCCATTAAAAAAATCAAAAATAAATATCCCACAAATAAAATTATCTATGAATATGAGGCTTTCCTTTGCTATATCAGATATTTTATCAGCAAAAGCAAAGCTGATAACAATTTCAACTAAAACGTAAACGGACAAGAGAATGACAATAAACTCCCACGCATCCATTTTATTATTAGACTTTGAGACTTCTTTGTAAAAAAGCTTACTTAAAATAAACCCAACAAGAAGGCCTAACCCAACAGTTGTTATAAGTTCTTGAAGATTAATGTAGCCCTCACCCATCTTTAACCAATTATCATCAAGTTAAAACAATTAAAATTAGTTTGCAATAGCTATCAGGTTCTTATATTTAGGTTTCTTTATTAGATTTTACAGAACGCTTTAAATTATCAACGGCTCTTTGTTTAGGCTTTATCGTATTTTCATCAGGAATCATCTTGCTTTTTTTGTTGTTTCATTCTTGCTTTTTTCATTTCTTCTCCAATTTGGTTACTAGCCGTAAATGACGCAACCATATTGTTAAGCATTTCAGAGCCTGCCTGAGGAGAGTTTGGTAATAAAATTAAATTACTGTTTGCTTCTGCACCTACAGACTGCAGCGTGTCATAATGCTGTGTTACAACAATTAAAGCCGAGGCCTCTTGAGAATTTATGTCAACCCCATTCAACACTTTAACAGAGTCTTCAAGCCCTCTAGCTATTTCTCTACGCTGATCTGCAATACCTTGACCTTGAAGTCTTTTACTTTCTGCTTCGGCTTTTGCCTTTTCAACGATTAATATTTTTTGAGCCTCCCCCTCAAATTGAGCAGCAACTTTTTCTCTTTCTGAGGCATTAATTCTGTTCATCGCCTCCTTAACCTGTTGGTCCGGATCAATATCAGTAACTAGAGTTTTAATGATATTATATCCATATTCTGTCATTGCTTCTTGAAGTTCTGTTTTTACAGCAATTGCGATATCATCTTTCTTGAGAAACACATCATCTAAAATTAACTTTGGAACTTCAGCACGCACAACATCAAAAATAAAGCTTGTTATTTGATCATGAGGGTTATCAAGCTTATAAAACGCATCATAAACCTTTTCTTTGATTACCTTAAACTGTACAGAAACTTTAAGCCTAACAAACACATCGTCTTTTGTTTTTGTTTCTACCACAACATCTAATTGTTGAATTTTTAAGCTAAGCCTGCCGGCAACATTGTCGACTATAGGAATCTTTAATTGAAGGCCAGACTGTCTAACACTTACAAATTTTCCAAACCTTTCGATTATTGCAGCAGACTGCTGTTTAACAATAAAAAAGGTAAAGAACAATAGCAAAAATCCAATAGGAAGAATAATAGTATAAAATAGCATTTTAAATAGTTTTGGTTCGTAACTAGCAAGATAACCAAAAGGGGTGCCTTTAAAAAAGTTTTTGTTTTAAAAAAATGTTAAATAACGGAATCTTTAAAATTTTTAGTTCTTTCGGCAACACTTTTTAGCCCAACAAAGTTGATTATGTCCTGAATACCGATTCCGCTAAGGTCTCCAACCAAAATCATTCTAAGCGTCATCATTATTTGCCCCGCAGCAATGTTTTTAGCACCGCCCCATTCTTTCATGTGGCTCACTAGACCTCCTTGAATATCATCACTAAGGCTTTTTTCCAACACTTCAGCAACAATTTTGTTTAACCCCTCCTTGTTCACCTTTTTAAGGTTATTCTCATTATAGTTTGTCGGCTCAAAAAAGAGGTATTTGCACAAGCCCCAAAGCTCATTAATTGTATCTGCCCTATCTTTCACAAGCCCAATAGCTTTAATAAGTTTTTCTTCGTCCATTTCAGAACTATCAGGCTTAAGCTCTATCAGAATTTTTGCTAGTTTAGCATTGTCCGTTTGCTGGAGATATTTATGGTTAAACCACTTTAGTCTTTCAAAATCAAAATTAGCAGGAGCTTTTACAACCTTTTCTATTTGAAACATTTCGATTAATTCTAGCCCACAAATAATTTCAGACCCCTCTTTTGGGCTCCAACCCAGAGTTGCTAAATAATTCACCAAAGCTTTAGGCAATATTCCCGCCTCTCTAAATCCATCAAATGATTCATTTTCGTTCCAGTTTATAGGGAAAACAGGGAACCCGCCCTTCTCTCCGCTTCTTTTGCTTAGTTTTCCTTTTCCATTGGGGTTTAATATTAACGGTAGATGTGCAAAAACAGGCAGATCCCATCCAAATGCATCATATAAAAGGCAGTGTAAAGCAAGCGAAGGCAGCCATTCTTCACCCCTAATGACATGAGTAATTCCCATTGCATGATCGTCAACGACATTTGCAAAATGATATGTTGGTGTGCCGTCCGCTTTTAGCAGAACTTTGTCGTCTAATATTTTAGAATCAATAGTGGATTTGCCTCTTATCAAGTCTAGGGTTGTTACCTCTCCTTTTTCCGGCGAAAGAAAACGAACCACATATTTATCTCCATTTCCAATTTTTTTCTGAACCTCTTTTTTGCTCATGCTTAAGGAGTTTTTCAAAGAGTTTCTGTTGGCCCAATTATAGACGAAAGTTTCGCCTTTTTTCTCATGGTTTCCCCTAAGAGCTTTTAGCTCATCTTCAGAATCAAAAGCATAATAAGCCTTTCCACCAGCTAATAACTCACTTATAAAGGCTTCGTAAACATCTCCTCTTTTGCTTTGTTTATAAGGCGAATACTTTGTCTTATCCCCCGGCCTCTCATCAGGAGATATACCGCACCAGTTTAGCGAATCGATTATATATTTTTCAGCCCCCTTTACCTCTCTTTTTTTGTCAGTGTCTTCAATTCTCAAAATAAAATCACCACCGTTTTTCTTAGCAAAAAGGTAATTAAACAAGGCTGTTCTTAGGCCCCCTACATGCAAAGGCCCTGTTGGGCTTGGCGCAAACCTAACTCTTGGCTGTAATCGTTGGGATTTATAGGAAATCATTTTTTTAGATTAAGAGACTTAAATTTTTATCAAATATAAAACAATAATTTCTCAATTGATTGTGTAGCTTTGTCTATAATTTTATGATACAATTCATATACAATACAAGCTTTAGACTTTCAAATGAAAAAACCGTTTCTGAGTGGGTTGCCTTTATCGCTAAGGCTGAAGATGTAACTTTAAAAAAAGTATTTTACAACTATATTTCCCCCAAAGACATTAGAGCCCTAAACAAAAAGCATTTATCTCATGACTATGTCACAGACGTCCTTACCTTTGACTATTCTTCAAAAAAAGACATCTCGGGCGACGTCTTTATTTGTCAAGAACAAGTTGAGGAAAACGCTAAAAACTACTCGCAAAGTGTTGAAAATGAGACCATTAGGGTTGTTTGTCACGCAATTCTTCATTTGTGTGGATATTCAGACACAGCTGAAGATCAAATCTTGGAGATGCGTTCAAAGGAAGACCATTATTTGAAGGTTTTTCAAACAACTTTTAAATAATTTATATTTGCACCAATGTTCCACGTGAAACAAGCCTATGTTTAATCAAACTTATGACGTCATTGTTGTTGGGGGCGGCCATGCCGGCAGTGAAGCTGCTGCTGCTGCTGCTAATCTTGGCGCTAAAACACTTCTTGTTACCATGAATCTCCAAACTATTGGACAGATGTCTTGTAATCCTGCAATGGGCGGAATTGCTAAAGGGCAGATTGTCCGGGAAATAGATGCTTTAGGCGGTTATAGCGGTATAGTTAGTGACAAGTCCTCGGTCCAATTTAAAATGCTGAACCTGTCTAAAGGTCCAGCTATGTGGAGCCCTAGAACTCAAAATGACAGATTTCTGTTTGCTCAATTTTGGAGAGAAATGTTAGAAGCCACCCCAAATCTTGATTTTTATCAAGAAATGGTCTCTTCACTTTGGATTGAAAACAATAAACTTCAAGGTGTATGCACAGGTTTGGGTCAAAAAATTAGATCCAAAACAGTTGTATTAACAAACGGAACATTTTTAAACGGACTAATCCATGTCGGGGATAAAAATTTTGGAGGAGGGCGTGCTGGCGAGAAAGCCGCTACAGGAATTACTGAACAACTTGTTTCTCTTGGCTTTGAGTCTGGAAGAATGAAAACAGGAACTCCACCAAGAGTTGATGGAAGGTCTCTTAATTATTCAAAAATGATTGAACAACCAGGAGACAATAATCCTCAAAAGTTTTCCTATTTGAACTTGACATCTCCAATACAAAAACAGCTCTCTTGCCACATGACATATACTAGCCCCGAAGTTCACAACTTATTAAGAGAGGGCTTTGATCGTTCGCCAATGTTTAATGGACGAATTAAAAGTGTTGGACCGCGCTACTGCCCTTCTATTGAAGACAAAATTCATAGATTTTCAGAACGTGAAAGACACCAGCTTTTTGTTGAGCCTGAAGGATGGAACACTGTAGAGGTGTATGTTAACGGCTTTTCTACATCACTTCCTGAGGAGGTTCAATATCAAGCCCTTAAGGCAGTAGCTGGTTTTGAAAATGTTAAGTTTTTCAGACCTGGATATGCAATTGAATACGACTATTTTTACCCAACGCAACTAAAATATTCTTTGGAAACAAAGATTTTAGACAACCTCTTTTTTGCTGGACAAATTAACGGGACAACAGGCTATGAAGAGGCTGGTTCGCAAGGTTTAATGGCAGGAATAAACGCTGTTTTAAAGCTCAAAGAAAAAGACCCTTTTGTTTTAAAAAGAGATCAAGCGTATATCGGCGTTTTGATAGATGATTTAATAACAAAAGGCACAGAAGAACCATACAGAATGTTTACTTCCAGAGCAGAGTATAGAATGCTTTTAAGGCAAGATAATGCGGACCAGAGATTAACTGCCATGAGCCATATGATAGGTTTAGCTAGCGACGAAAGATTGGAGGCTTGTAAACAAAAATATAAGGACTCAAACAGCTTAATTGATTTTTTAAAAAAACAAAGTATTACACCAAAAGAAATAAACCCTGTTCTTAATTCAAAAAAATCTTCTCCAATTAAGCAATCTGGTAAAGCAGACAAGATTTTGTCAAGGCCTAATATTTACATTAAAGACCTTAAAACATGTGACGCTATAGACTTTTTTATTTCAAAAAATAATTTTGAACAAGAAGTTCAAGACCAGGCTGAAATACAGATAAAATACAGCGGCTACATAAATAAAGAAAAAAATAATGCTGATAAACTTAACAGGCTCGAAGCGGTAAGAATCCCAAAAGACTTTGATTATAAAAACCTCAAATCAATAAGTTCGGAGGCTATGGAAAAGCTTATTAAAATTAAACCTGAAACAATTTCACAAGCGTCCAGAATTAGCGGGGTTTCCCCTAATGATGTTTCTGTTTTGTTGGTTTATATGGGGCGATAAATGTTTCACGTGGAACAAAGCAATATACACATAGAGACCTTAGATTATTTTCTTACAAAAGAAAAATTTCAGCTTGTTAAAACATCTCAGCCAGGACTGCTAAAAACAACCCCTAAACCTTTCAAAGAAAACATTAATCTTTACTATGCTTCTAAAAATTACATCTCTCACAATACTAGAAACAGGGGTGTTTTTAGTTTTTTTTATAGGCTTTTCAGAGCCTTAAATTTTGTATATAAATTAAGTTTTATTAAAGGAGTTAAACAAAATGAAAGCGTGCTGGACTTTGGATCAGGCGACGGATATTTTTTAAATAATCTTTTAAAAAAAGGCTACAGTGCGTTTGGAGTAGAACCTATCAAAAAGTCTAAAGAACAAAATGTGTACCCATCAGTTTTTGACAATGATTTAAAAAAAAGAAGCTTCAAACATATAACCGCTTGGCACTCTATTGAACATGTTTACGACTTAAAAAAAACAATAAAAGCCATGTATGATTTGCTAGAGGAAAATGGCACTTTGATTCTTGCTGTTCCAAACTACTCTTCTTATGACGCTAGACATTATAAACAATATTGGGCAGGCTTTGATGTTCCGCGACACTTGTGGCACTTTGACAAAAAAGCAGTCCAAGAAATTTTTACCAAGCTAGGGTTTTCTTTTGTATCTAGTCACCCCCTACTTATCGATTCATATTATGCTTCGCTTTTATCAGAAAAATATAAAAAATCAAGCCTAAAAACTTTAAGAGCATTTTTTGTTGGCACTCTTTCTAACCTCAAAGCAGTTTTTACAAAACAGTATTCTTCAAATATTTTTGTGTTTAAAAAACTACCTTAAATATCGAAGGCCTTTCTTGACTACAAAATATTCAACTTTTCCCTCACCAAAAATCTCACCATCCCCTTGACATGTCAATAAGCCTTTTTTAGCGCTGATTTTTATTTTAGTGTCTGTGAGTGTCAAAACTTTTTGTTCTTTAAAAAGAGCCCCGTTAAAAAGATTAAAAAAATTTCGGATTATATCAAATTTGCTAAATTCTTGTGCCACCGTAATATTTAGCAGGCCGTCATTTCCAGCAGGGTTTTTAATTAGCTGCATACCGCCGCCTGTAAATTTGCAAATTCCAACCCCCAACAAAAAAATGCTTGTCTGAATTTTTGAATTAGAAGTTTCTATTTCTACCGTGACATTTTCATAGCTCATAAAATTCATTAATGAGCAAAATAAATAAGATAGTTTTCCAAGCCACTTATAGCCGTCTATCTTTTTTAACATAAATGAATCAAACCCTAGGCCAGAATATGTGATAAAGTATTTTGTTTGAATTCCTTTTTCGCTAATTATTTTAGCAACCCCAACATCTTGAAACATTTCTTTGTTGGATCTTAGAGATTTAACACTCTCAGAATAGTCTAAAGAAATTCCTTTAGACTTTGCCCAATCATTTCCTGTACCTGAGGGGATTAGGGCAAACAAAACTTTGTCATTAGGGATGTTTTTTTGCATCATAATTCCTGCTACAATTTTTTGAGCGGTGCCGTCTCCTCCGACTCCCAGAATTCTACGATAACCCTGTTTGGTTGCGCTTTCAACCATTTTGATTTCATCTCCCGCTTTGTCAGTCAAATTGATAATGTGTTTTATACCGCTTTTGTTAAGCAGGTTTTCAATCTTAGAAATTGACCCCTTGGTTTTTCCAGAGTTTGAAAAACCATTAGCAATTACATACCAGCTGTTAAACATTTTCTGCAGGCTTTAAATGCAGAAGTCTTGTAAGTTTTATTGAAATATCTAAAAAAATAATTTTCGGATTTCCATTTCTTTCAATGTCTTCGTAGCCCTTTTGAAGCTCATTATAAAAAGACAATATATTTTCTTCGTGAACAAAAGGAGCGAATTTTTTAAGATCCAAATCTCCTTTATATTTTGTAGAACGATCAGAGAACTTATACCCAAATGAAATAGAGTCTCTAAAAACTTCTGAGCAAAAAATAAAAAATTCTTTTTGTTCTTCTCTAGTTTTTTTACTCAATTTTTCAGAAAATGCAATAAGGTCGTTTATTGCAGACTTCTTTCCTTTTACCCTAAATGCTGCTCTAACCCACTCTACAAATAAACTTTCAAAATCAGACTTAAGTTCCTGATTATCAGGTTTTTGCCACCCAATATATATTTTTTGACACCTTGAGGTTATTGTTTTTAACATTCTTTTTTCATTTTCTGAAATTAAGATAAAAACTGTTTTTTTCGGAGGCTCCTCTAGCAGCTTTAACAATTTGTTTGAGGCAGTCAAGTTCATTTTTTCAGCCATCCAAATTACAAAAATCTTAACACCTCCTTCATAAGATTTTAGATGAGCGAGCTTAGATATTTTTTCAGCCTCGTCTTTGTTTATTGCTCCCTGCTTGTTTCCCAAGCCTATTTTCTTATACCAGTCTGTAATGCTGATTCGAGAATCATTTAACACCATTTCTCTCCAGTGATTAATAAAGTCGCTACTGCTCGGAGATTTTTTAAACTCGGGGGTTGTATTTACTGGGTAATAGTAGTGTATGTCTGCATTAGCTAGCCCTTTCAGCCTTTCTACAGACAGCTGTTGCTGTGCAATTTCTTGCCCCCAAGCAGGGCTTTTTAAAATTGCTTCTACCAAGCTTAACGCAGAACCAATTGCGTCTGATTGTGAATTACCAAGAATTAAATACGTGTTAGCAACTTTTCCTTGTCCTACAGCTTTTTTAACATTATTTAACTCAACTTGACTCATAGATTTCTGTTAAAAACAAAGATAAAGAATTATATTAGCCAGGTGTTATATAATCATGAAATCAATTAAAAACATTTCTTTTTCTGGAAAAAAAGTTTTCATTAGAGTAGATTTTAATGTTCCGTTTAGCAGCTCTGGTAAAATCAGTGACAATTCAAGAATTGTTGCAGCCCTACCTACAATTAAATACATTTTATCAAAGAATGGGTCTTGCATATTAGCATCTCATTTGGGAAGACCAAACGGCAAGACAACTGAATTGTCTTTAAAAAAGTTGGTGCCTGAACTGGAAAGACTACTTGATCAAAATGTTTCTTTTGTTGAGGACTGTGTGGGTGAAAAAACGGAAAAAATATGTTCTAAATTAGACCCTGGTCAGGTAGTGCTTTTGGAAAACCTAAGGTTTTATAATGAAGAGACAAAAGCAGATTACAAGTTCGCTAAAAATCTTTCTAAGCTTTCAGACATATATGTTAATGATGCTTATGGAACCACTCACAGAGAACATGCCTCGACAGCAACTATAGCGCAATTTTTTACAGACAAATGCCCAGGACTTCTTTTGGAAAAAGAAATAAATAGTTTAAAAAAATTAATGGACAATCCAGAAAAGCCTGTCACAGCAATTATAGGGGGAGCAAAGGTATCTTCCAAAATTTCGGTTATCTCTAACATGCTTGATGTTGTAGATAATTTATTAATTGGAGGAGGTATGGCCTATACATTTATTAAAAAAAAGGGAGGCAGTATTGGAGACTCAATTTTTGAAGAAGAAAGACTTAAAGATTGTGGAAAAATACTAGATGTTGCCAAAACTAAAAAAGTAAATATATTTTTGCCGTCAGACGTAATTGCCTCAAATAAATTTTCAAATACAGGAACTAAGAAGGTTTTAAATATTCAGGAGATACCTTTAGGTTGGCAGGGTTTGGATATCGGCCCAGACACTATTGATAAATTCAAAAAAGTTATTCAAAAAAGTAAAACTATTTTATGGAATGGGCCAATGGGGGTTTTTGAAATGTCATCTTTTGACAAAGGTACACACGCCATTGCAAAAGCAGTTGCAGAATCTACCCGAAACGGAGCTTTTTCTTTGATCGGCGGCGGCGATTCAGTCGCAGCAATTAAAAAATTCAATTTACAAGACCAAGTTAGTTTTATAAGTACAGGTGGAGGCGCTATGCTTGAAGGTTTAGAGGGAAAAACACTTCCTGGAATCAAAGCTTTATCGGAATAATTTAATATGAAAATTAAACACTTAGCACTAATTTTATCTATTTTTTTTACCTGTTCAAACTTTTCTCAAGCTGACAAGGAAGAGATAATTCTAAATGAGCACAACTTTCATTCAGACACTATTAAAAACAGATTAGAAATCCTAGACTCTAAAACACCTCTTGAATTATTTTTCACCCCAGAGGTAGAAGCCACAATTAAAAAATACCTTAAAACTAGAGTAGGCTTTTATAAAAAAAACATTGACAAAATCAATTATTATCTTCCTCTTTTTGAAGAACACCTGCAGAATAAAAATATACCTCTAGAAATAAAATATCTACCCTTAATTGAATCAAGACTAGATCCAGCCGCTATTTCAAAAGTTGGCGCTACAGGCTTGTGGCAGTTTATGTTTTATACTGCCGTAGAAAATGGGTTAACGATGAACAGTTATATAGACGAAAGAATGGACCCCGTAAAGTCAACAATGGCGGCGGCAACATATTTACAAAAACTTTATCAAATTCATTCTGAATGGAATTTAGTTCTTGCATCTTATAATGCAGGCCCTAGAACAATTTCAAAATCAATAAAAAGGTCTGGAGGCTATAGAAATTATTGGAATATCAGACCATTTCTTCCAAGAGAAACAGCTAACTATGTTCCTTCATTTATTGCTACAATGTACATTTTAGAGTATGCGGACGAACATGGTATAAATTTGTCAAAATCAAAAAAACCCCTTGCTGAATTGGATACAATTATTGTAAGCAAAAAACTGGCATTTGAACATGTCTCAAAATTTTTAGATTTTCCTAACGATTCGATTAAAAAACTCAACCCTTCCTATATTCACAGTATAATTCCAGGAGGAAATAAAAACGCTTTAAAGCTGCCTAAAGCTTTAGTTGATAAAATTATAGAAAAGGAAAAAGAACTATATGCTTTTTCTGAATCGGAATTCAACAAGAGAGAAAAACCATTACCAGACTTATATTCTATAGACTCTAAGATTATATACAAGGTTAGGTATGGGGAGTTTTTAGGAAAAATTGCGAGAAAATTTGGTGTGAAAGTTTCTGATATTCAACGCTGGAACAATTTAAAGAATGATAATATTAAGGAAAATCAGAAACTAATTATTTTTCCGAAAAGAATAGATTTAATAAATTAGACATTAAAATATGCATGGATATAATTTTAATTATTACTGTAGGAATTTTTTTATTTAATCTTTTATTTCTTTATAGGGGGGCTGTAGGAAGAATTGAAAGGAGAAACCAAGCAACAGGCGAATACCAAGACTTAGGCCCTGTCAGTGAAAAAGAAGAAATTGCTTTTTTAGAAGGGACTCATAAATCTCTTGCATTTTTTCAAGCTTTAATAGGAGCATTTATATGGTCGTTAATAGCTTATGGAATTATGCATCTGGTCAAATATGTTTTTTGACTCGCTATGATAATTTACAAATGAAAAAAAGACTTTTTATTTTCTGGGCTTTAATTTTTTCCTGTGCTGATAATCAAAAACTATTGCCAGGTTCTAGCGGGAATATAAATAATATTTCTGTAGTCATTAATGATGAGCTTTGGGATGGAGAAGTCGGAGAGGAGATAAGAGAAAATTTTTCTAGACCCATTTATGGTTTGCCACAAATTGAACCGGTGTTTTCCCTAAATCATATTCCAACCAAAATCTTTTCAGGTTTTGCGACAAAGTCTAGGACAATATTGAAAGTTGATATTTCGGAAAGAGAGGGGTTGGCAAATTTTAAAAACACCTATGCCTCACCGCAGAGAATAGTTCAAGTTACAGGCAATACTTCTCAAAAACTTATTTCCATTCTAAACGAAAACATCAATTCAATTTATTCCACACTATATTTTAATGAAATAAAGGAAAAGCAAAGAAGAATTTCAAAAAACTTAAACCAAACTCAAAGCATTAAAAAACACACAGGGATATCATTGCGTTTCCCATCAGCGTATAGAGTAGCAAAATCAGACAGTAATTTTGTTTGGATAAGAAGAGACATTGAAACAGGCTCAGTTAACCTTTTTATTTCGCGACATACAAACAAAAACAACAAGTCAATTATTGAAGTTAGGGATTCAATTTCAAAACACAACATTCCTGGTCCTACAGAAAATTCATTTATGATTACGGATATGATTTATAAACCAAACACACAGGAGGTTTATTTGGGAAAAAATCAAGCTTATGAAACAAGAGGCTTGTGGGAAATTGACGGGCAATTTATGGCAGGCCCTTTTTTAAACTACCTGATTAAAATAGACTCAAACGAAGATGAGTATATAATGTTAGACGGCTTTGTCTATTCTCCGGGATCTAACAAAAGAGAGTATGTGTTTGAGTTAGAGGCGATAATGAGAAGTGTTGTGTACTAATCTTCTTTTTTTTCTGTATCCTCGTCACCCTCTTCTAAAGCTTTTTTAAACTCTTTAACTCCTTGACCAGTGCCTTTGACCAAGCCTCCTAATTTTTTCCCAAGACCGACGGGTCCAAATACAATTAGAGCAACAACAATAATCACAACGACTTGTAATGGTCCAATAGTAAAAAGAGGGATAATAAATAAATCCATTGCAAATAATTTTAAGCTAAGTTAATAATAATAGGCGTAATTGCTACTATATCTTCCGGTTCTTATCTAGAGTAAGGTATTTTTAATTATTTTTGACTATTGTGAAAAACAAAAAAGAAGACAAAGGATTCTTAAAGAGCCTAATTAACGACTACAAAATAGTCATTTCAAGTGAAGACACATTTGAAGAAAAGCTTTCTTTTAAAGCAAATAAAATAAATGCTTTTATAATTATGCTTGTCTATTCAATAATATTAATTTCCTTTACAATAAGCATAGTTTTCTTCACCCAGCTTAGAGAGCTAGTGCCCGGATATTCTTCTTCAGACTTGCTAAATAGGGCTATATATTTGACCGAAAAAACAGATTCTCTAGAACAGCAAATTGCATTAAACAATAAGTTTTATCAATCAATTGAAGATGTTCTTTCTGGAAAAACAGAGGATTTTATCCCAAAAGAGATCTTAGAGTCAGATACTAATTACAACAATTTTGACATAAATACAATTAACCCAAATATTCAAGATTCAATTCTAAGAAGTTATGTTGACAACGAGGACAAGTTTAATCTAACCAAAAACGAATTAGTAATCGAAAACAAAATGTTTTTTACACCAATTACGGGAGAAATAACACAAGGCTTTAATTCAAAAGACAATCACTATGCTTTAGATATTTCAGCCGATATCGGAACCCCTGTTAAGTCTATCTTGGAGGGTAAGATAATTTTTTCAGAGTGGTCTGTTGATACAGGCTATGTGATTATAATCGATCATGGCCAGGATATTATTTCTGTATACAAACACAACTCTAAAGCTTTAAAAAAGCAAAATGATTTTGTTCAGGCAGGGGAGGTTATAGCTTATTCAGGCAATCAAGGAAATTTAAGTACAGGCCCTCACCTACATTTTGAACTTTGGAAAAATGGAACACCCATCAATCCTCAGCCCTTGCTAAACTTCAACTAAGCATGTTAGCGCATAAGCTTTTAAAATTAGCAGCCTATATAGCAAAAAACCGAATAAATAATTGGGCAAAGAATCCTATTAAAACTCAAGAAAACCAATTCAAGCAAATACTAAATAAGGGTTCAAAAACTTTATTTGGCAAAGACCATAATTTTGATAAAATTAAAAATTATGAAGATTTTAAGCAGAGTGTTCCTATTCGTGACTACGAGTCCCTTAAAAGCTATGTTGAACTGATTAAATCTGGAAAGGAGAATGTTTTGTGGCCAGGCAAGCCTGTTTATTTTGCAATAACCTCGGGCACTACTTCGGGGGCAAAATATATCCCTATTACTAAAGATAGTTTACCGAACCATCTTAATGGCGCTAAAAATGCACTTTTAATGTATGTTGCTCAAACCGGAAAAACAAAATTCATAAAAGGAAAGTTTATTTTTATTCAAGGAAGTCCAGTTTTAACAAAAATCTCAGGAATATTAACCGGTAGACTTTCAGGCATATCTGCACACCACATACCTTTTTACATGAAAAATTTTATGCTTCCCTCTTGGAAGACTAATATTATTTCTGACTGGGAGAAAAAAGTAGATGAAATAATTAATGAAACCCTGAATGAGAACATGACCATAATTAGCGGAATCCCTTCATGGCTTCAGATGTATTTCGAGAAAATAACAGAAATTACAAATCAAAAAATTTCATCTGTTTTCCCAAACTTTAATCTTTTAATTTATGGCGGTGTAAATTTTGAACCCTATAATAAAAAATTCTATACTCTAATTGGAAAATCAATTGATAGTATAGAAATCTTTCCTGCCAGTGAAGGGTTTTTTGCCTTTCAAGAGAATCAAGAAAGAAAGGACTTGTTACTCATTTTAAATGCTGGAATATTTTATGAGTTTATTAATGTAAAAGATTTTAGAGAAAACAAAATGAATAGAATTTCTATTGAAGATGTAGAGAAAAACATAAACTATTTGATGATTATTTCAAGCTCTGCAGGATTGTGGGGCTATAATACTGGTGATACAATAATGTTTACAAGCATTAAGCCTTATAAAATTAAAATTACAGGAAGAATTAAACAACAATTATCAGCTTTTGGAGAGCATGTAATCGTTAAGGAAGTAGAACATGCAATTGAGCAAGCAATTTCTAAAACAGGACATCTCGTTAATGAATTCACTGTTGCTCCTAGGTTTAAATCAGAACATCAAAATTCATGTCATGAGTGGTTTATTGAGTTTGCTAATGAGGACGCTAATATAGAAGTTTTCGCATCACATCTAGACAATGAATTACAAAAGCAAAACAAATATTATAAAGATCTTATTATTGGAAAAATTATTGATAAACCAAGCATTAAAAAAGTTTCAAAAGGCGGTTTCAAAAAATACATGAATAGTATAGGAAAACTTGGCGGACAAAATAAAATTCCAAAAATTGCAAACGACAGAAAAATTGTTGATGAAATAAAAAATCTTAATCTAATTACCAGAAGCTAAAATATTTTATTAAAATTCTCGTTTTAAACAAACAAAAACAAACAAATGAAAAATAATTTTAGAGAAAAGGAAGAGCTAGATATCATAGTGTTAATTGAAAAGTTAAAACTTATGTTACTAAGCATTTTCCTTCAAATATTTAGAAGATCTAGACAGTTTCTTTCATCTTGGAAACAACTTTTAGCTATAATACTAACGGGTATTGCTTTAGGCTATTTTCTAACAGACAAAGACACGCCTGCTGCAAAAGAAGCAACGATTTTGGTAAAAATTAATTTTGATGCAGGGAATTATGTATACGATGCAGTTGATATGATAAATCTTAAAATTTCAAGTGAAGACTCTGAATTTTTTGCTCAAGAAATGAAATTAAATAAAGACGAGACAGTTGATGAGGTCTCTATTTCGCCTGTTATTGATATCAAAGATATTATGGCTAAAGATGTTAAGGCAAACGAAATAAGAGCTTTGTTTGAAAATTTAGAATATGAGGATGGGTTTTCCGTTACTGAAGGCTTTAAATCAGATTATGATTACCATTTTATTAAAGTAAGGGTGTCCAACAATTCTTCAATTAGTACTGTAAACAAAATCATAGATTATTTTAATGATAATCCATTATTTACTGAGCTCAGAGAAAGAAATCTTCAAAGAATTTCAAGTATCATTTTAGATAATGAGCAAACTATTATGCAAATTGACAAACTTCTGAATTATTACATAAGCGACACTAAAACCAACAGCTCACAGCTTTACATTGACAATAAAGATGTTAGACCTAACGAGCTTATTAAAACTAAGATTTCCTTACAAAATGAGAATCAAGAACTAAAAAGAGAAAACCTGACAACTAAAGAAACAGTTATGTTAATAAATGAAGCAAACATTTTAATTGAAAACAATTCCATATCCTCAAACAAAATGGTCTATTATCCTGTATTGTTTTTGCTGATTTATATTATTGTTTCTATAATAATTAGCCTATACTCATATCTTGATAAATTAGATAGAGCTAGTTAAAATGTCAATTAAGGATCTAACGCAAAAAAGTTTTTCTGTTTTAATAATCAGAAGTTTAGGAGTATTACTTTTATTCGGGTTCACCCTATTCATTACTAACTTTTTTACCGCTGAAAATGTTGGCAGGTATGATTTCGTGAGATCTGCACTGATGGTTTTAGGAGGGCTTGCATTGATGGGCACAAACCAATCAATTATTTATTATTCGGGGCTACTAAAAGCGAGAAAAAGTATAGAGTCAATTAGAGCTATATATTCTAAAATGATTAAAATTATCTGCGTATTAAGCTTTATTGTTTTGGCCCTATACATTGTTTTCTTTAGCCAAGAAAGGGTTAATGAATTTTTCAACAATGAAGAGTCATTTTCACTTCTTTTGAAATCTATTTTGACGTTGGTTTTTTTCGCACTTACGATGCTTAATATAGACACCATTAGAGCGCTTCAAAAAACAGTTTTATCAGAGATTTATCGAAGCCTGTTTAGATATTTACCTGTATTTTTTCTAGCAGCTGTTTTGCTAAAGTTTAATCAACAAGCTTATTTGGTTGAAGCATATCTTGCAGGCTTTGTATTGCTTTCTTTTTTCTCGAGCGTTAGAGTCTATAAAATATTTAAAACACTACAAAACCCAAACAAAAAATCTGAAAGGTTTTCAATGCATGAAATTTTCAAAACTTCAGCTCCGATGGCTCTTAGCGCTATAGCATATTTTATTATGCAAAGTATAGATATTATTATTTTATCAATATATGAGGGATTTGACCAAATTGCATATTATTCAGTGTCTGTAAAATTAGCAATGGTAACAACCTTAGCGCTGATGTCTGTAAATATTGTAATTGCCCCTAGAATTGCGGAAATATATGAAAAACAAAATCTGCAAGATATGCAGCAGCTAATTAAGCATTCTACAAGAATAATCTTTTTTATAAGTTTATTTGTTTTAAGCATTTTATTTCTTTTTTCTAAAGAGATATTAAGTCTCTTTGGGCCAGACTATATAAAAGCAAACCAAGCTTTACTTTTTTTGTTAGCTGCTCAATTTTTTAATGCAGTTTCAGGTCCAGGAGCCATTTATTTGAACATGACTGGGAGACAAAAAACTCTAAATAAGATTCTAATTTTAGGCTTGATTATCAATATCTCTTTGAATTTTTACTTTATCCCGGTTGAAGGAATTAATGGTGCCGCTAAGGCAACACTAGTTAGTCTAATAATTTGGAATGCAATAACTACTCTTCTTGTCTATTCAAAAGACAAAATCAAAATCTTTTTAACCTAATATGAAAAAGCCAAATTTCATCATTTCAGGATTTCCAAAGTGCGGAACGACTTCTCTCCACCATTATTTAAACGAGCACCCACAGATTTTTATGCCCAGCCAAAAAGAGTTACATTTTTTCACATTTAAAATTCTATCAAAACTTAAAGGTGGACCAAAAGACAAAATTGTAAAAGAAACACAGATTGATAGTTCGGAAAAATATTTAAGATTCTTTAAAAACATTAAAAATGAGTTGGCTATGGGCGACACATCTCCTTCATATATAAATTATCCAAGCGAGTTTTTAAAAATAAAAAAATATTTAAATGACCCTAAGATTATAATTGTTTTGCGAGACCCGATTAACAGAGCATATTCAAACTATTTACATTTAAAAAGAGAGCAAAGAGAAACTCTTTCATTCAATGAGGCAATAGATGCTGAAGAGGAAAGAAAAAAAAACAAATACTCAGACTTTTGGTACTATAAATTTAATTCTACATATTTTGAAAAAGTAGTTAAAGCCAAAGAAGTGTTTAGCGACGTGCTAATATTAACAATTGAACAACTGAATAAAAACCCTGAGAAAACAATTAAGCAGGTTTGTCAATTTTTAAAAGTGGACGACAGCTTTAAAATTGAACAAATTTCACGGACGTTTAATTTAGGAGGAAACTACAAAATAAATTTAATCACCAAAATTCTTTTCCAGCCCTCTTGGTTCAAAAATAGAATTAAGCGAGTTATTAAACCAACACCTTTTATCAAAATTATCTTAATGAAGCTTTCAAGTTTTTTTATTTCTAAGCCAGAGACAATTGATGATGAAACTCTAACACACTTAACAAAATATTTTAAAGAAGATGTTGCAAAACTAAAAAACATTAGCGTAGACACTTCAAACTGGAGAGAATATTAAAATGAACAAACTAACAATTAACAATATAATCCTTCCATTTTTGCTTTTAGGAATATTTTTTATTCCTTTTAATTCGTGGTCTGGTATTGGTTTTTTGGGAGAGTATTACAGAGACTCTTGTTTTTTATTCTTTTCCTTTGCTTTTGTGCTATCGCTATTTAAAAGAAAGATTGAAATTCCTTTAAATAATTTGATATTCCAGTTTTTAATTTTATTTATTCTATGGGCGCTATTGGCTACGATATTAAATGCCAACAATATTTCGGAATACTATTTTAAACAGACCTCAGGAATAGGAAGGTTTGTAAATCAGTTTGGGTCTTTGATTATTGCCGCAATTATAATCCCCTTAACATTTTATAACGGCTTTAAAAAAATTAATATTAATAAGGTTTTTCGATTAATAAGAAGAGCGATTTTAGCATCTTTAATTATAGCTTTCATATATTCTGTAATTGAGATTTTAATTGTGAAGATGAATATGCTATACTTAAAAAAACCACTTTTAAATCTATTTGATTATTTCCCTTTTACCGAAGCTAAAACAGATATGAGACTTCAACGAATTTCATCTGTTACTTTTGAGCCACCAGCACTAGGAACATACTTGCTGTCAATAGCAGGATGGATGTTCAGTTATATATTAACCGAAAAGAAGCTTTTGAAATATTTCCCAACACTAATAGTCCTGTTTTTAGGTTTTATGTCCGGATCAAGAGCAGCTTTTTTCGCAATTATAATTCAATTTATAGTAGCAGTATTGTTTTTTGTTAAGCATAAAAATTCAACGAATAATATTTATAAAATAGTCCTTGGTGCTTCTGTCATTTCAATTTTAATACTAGGATATTTTAACAAACCAATTATTGAATATATAAACAAAGAAATTAATTCCTTTAAGCTTGATGATTCAACACACTCCCTTTCCAACAAGTCTAGATTTGGTATTCAACAAGCAATGTTTAGAGTTTTTAAGGAAAACCCGATTTCTGGCACAGGATATGGGCTTCAAGCATTTGAATCAAGAAAAAAATACCCATCATGGGCAAAGAGAAATAATTGGGAATTTAGATTAAAATATCTAAACCAAAATGATAAAAGATTTCCCCCGGGATACAACATGTATCTAAGGATTCTTAGTGAGACAGGATTAGTGGGGCTATTGTTTTTTGGACTAATTTTATTACAAATATTTTTATGGTGCTACAACAACCTAAAATCTGAAAATGCAATTATTGCTTTTATAATTTTAATTTCAATGATAGGCTTTTCACTTAATTGGTTTAAAATGGACTCATTTAGAATTTATTTTTTTTGGCTATGCTTGGCGCTGATATGGGTTATTGAACAAAAGACAGAAAATGGATAAAAGATTAATTATAACAATTCCGCACTATAATAATTCAGAGGGCTTGACCCGTACAATTAAATCAATTAATGAGTCCTTTGAGATTGACATCATTATCACTGATGACGGCAGCAAAAACAAGTTAAACGAAAAAGCGATTAATTCTTCTTTTAAAAATAATGGAAGAATATTTTTTAAATATTTGGACAAAAACTATGGTGTCGGTATCGCAGCTAATAAATGCTTGGAGTTTGTTAAAAAGTCCAATTATAAATATGTGGCTAGACTAGACGCTGGAGATATTTGTTACAAAAACAAATTTTCAAAACAGATTGACTTTTTAGAAAAAAACAAAAAAGTTGTGTTGGTTGGCACATGGGCTAGGGTTTTAGATCATGAAGGAAATTTAATTTTTTATATAAAACATCCAACGAATCACAATACCATCAAAAGAAACATGTATCTAAATAGCATGTTTGTAAATCCAACAGTATTATTTAAGACTTCAGTTTTACAAACTGTTCCAGAGTACCCGGTAAAATATAAGGATGCAGCTCAAGACTATGCATTTTTTTTCAAAGTAATTAAGCGTTTTGAATGTGCAAATATGCCTGAGGTTATGCTAGATTATATTATCGATAAAAACTCTATTTCAACCAAAAAAAGAAAACTACAAGTAAAAAATAGAATCAATATTATAATCGAAAACTTTAAGTTTGGTGTTTATCCAATTTATGGATTACTTAGAAATCTTGTGTTGTATTTCTTTTCTAGAGGCTCAACAACGCTGATTAAAAAAAGATTAAATTGACATGAAAAATACATTAGAAAATATATATAATTATTTAGGCTTTTTAGTGTGTCTTTCAATTCCATATATGACACAAGCAAAGGCTTTTGCCAATGTAGGTATGATTTGCTTGTTTCTAATTCTTATTGCCATATTTGACAAACAAAAACTTTTAGAAATAATAAAAAATAGATTTTTTAAATTATTTTCAATATTTCTGTTATTTATAACCCTATTTACACTTTTTAATTTCACATTTTTTGTTGATTTTTCTGAAACCAGAAAAATAGCACAAATCATTCTCTTAATAACCTTGTTTTTGTTTGCCGATGATAAGCGTTTTTTGATATATGGATTTATATTTGGGGTCTTTATAAGCAGTCTTATATCTGGAATAAACATCATAAATTATTATTTAAACTCCTTTGAGCTTTTAATGTTAAAAACTTCAGTTGAAGACTTATTTGTCACCCAGAGACTATACCTTGGATTTTTCATAATAATTTCAGTAATATTGCTGGGCCATATTTATCAAACCAGCATAAACAAAATTCAAAAGCATTCAAGCCTGCTGTTAATTTTTTATTTTATTTTCATGCTGTTTCTAATTTCATCAAGAAGCGCTTTAATAATTGCAGCTGTGGTTTTTATAACCACAATTATTTATCAATTTAAACCTCTACATAGTTTGCTATTGCTGATTGGGATTGGTTTAATTTTTTCTACAATTATTTTTACAAACAAAAATTTATCCAGCAGATTTTTATATTCTGAAGACTCAGTTAGATCTTCTTTTTTTGATAAGATTAAAACACATGAGCCTAGATATGATATTTGGAAATTTTCAACTCAAATCTTTAAAGATGAAAAGCCGTATTTTTTTGGTATTGGAACATTTAGAACTCAGGAATTATTAGTTTCTAAATATCAATTAATGCCAATTGAAAAAAGAAAGAATTGGTTTATCGAAAGAAATTTTAACACTCATAACCAGTACATTGATATTGTTTTATCATACGGAATTATCGGGCTTTTAATCTTTATGATATTCATAAAAGAACTTATCACATTTTTCTATAAGAACATTTATTCCTTAAACTTGGTGCTAAGTTTAATTTTATTTTTATTTATTGAAAACTTATTTCATAGACAACTTGGCTCATTCATTTTTGCTCTAACTTTAGTTTTAGCATTATCCATAATTAATTCAAAAAAACCCACTTAATGAAAAAAATATTGGTTGTTGATTGGCTTGATAAGTATGGAGGAGCAGAAAGAGTTTTAACTGTTTTAAACAAACAATTTGACTTTGATCAATGCTTTACATTGGTTAATGCAATGTCAAAGCAGGATTTAAAAAAAGTTTTCTCAAATAAAAAAATTCAAATTGTTGAATCTAAACTAAGATTCCTAAAGTCTAGCTTTAGATATTTATTTTTTTTATTCCCTTTGCTTATTTCAAGATTTAAGCCAGATAAAAAAGTAAAGCTAATTATCTCTTCCTCATTTTCTGTTGCGAAAGGCTTTAAAAAGAAAGCACATCAATTGCATATTTGTTATTATCAAGCCCGAAATCAAAGATACATTTGGGATAAAGAGGATATTTATTTTTCATCATGGCAAAAATTTGTTCTAGCTCCGCTTTTATATGTGTTGCGCAGCATAGATATCAGACACTCAAAAAGACCTGATTATATGATTGCAAATTCTTTTTTTATAAAAAATTGGATTAAAGAAACTTATAATATTGATTCAACGGTCATTTACCCGCCTGTTGATACGGAGCTATTTAAGTTAGAAAAAAATAAAGAAGACTATTTCATCACAACAGCAAGGCTGGAGCCTTATAAACGAGTGGACTTACTAGTTAATGCTTTCAATAAGACTCAAGAGACGCTATATGTAGTTGGTGATGGATCTATGAAAAAAAGATTAAGAAAAATTGCGAATCAAAACATAAGGTTTTTTGACTTTCTTGAGCCGAAACAAGTGATGCAATTGGTTGGCAAGGCAAAAGCATTTGTTCATGCAGGTATCGAGGATTTTGGGATTGCGCCTGTTGAGGCTCAATCTTGTGGAACTCCAGTTATTGGTTATAACATGGGAGGGCTTTCAGAAACTGTAATTGACAATAAAACAGGAATATTATTTAACGAACAATCAATAAACGCAATTTTAAATGCAATAAAACGTTTTAAAATAACTGAATTTGATTATACTTATATAAGCAGGCATGCAAGTAAATTCTCAGAAGAGAATTTTGCCAAGAATATACAGGATTTTATAGATTCTAAAATAAAAGAATAAAATGCCAAATGGTTAAAAAGTACGCAGGAAGGTATTCAAAATTTTTAAGACCAATTTCTATAGTTTTTGATTTATTGGTAGTTAGCTCTTTCGTTTATTTGTTTTTAGACAGAAGCCTGCTTAAGCCTATTCCTGTCTTAGTTTTTTCTACGCTATGGATCATTTCAGCAATGATAACCAATTTTTATGAGGTCTACAGGTTTACTAAGTTGATTAGAATTCTCTACTATATTTTTTATCAATTATTGCTATTCTCTATTGCTGTTTTTGCTTTTTTTGGAGTCGTTGAAAACCCAAATCCTGGTTTATTTCAGACTTTATTTTTTCTCTTCTATACATTTTTATTAACATCATTGTTTAAGCTCACCTTGTTCTATGCACTACAAAGTTATAGGCTAGGTTTTGGGGGTAATTTTAGGAAGACCATCATTATAGGGAACAACGAATCTGTTTCAGAGCTAAAAGAGTTTTTTATTAATCAAAAGGAGCTAGGTTATGAAAATCGAAAGACATTCAAGTTTAATAATGCATCAGAGTTAAATCTTGAGGAATGTTTTGATTTTATAGTATCAAGAAATATTGATGAAGTTTATTGTTCTGCTAACGAATTAGATGAAAATCAAATCAACCTTCTCATTGAATTTTGTGAAAATAACTTTAAAATATTAAAATTTATTTCCAAAAGGGGAGGGTTATTATCAAAAAAATTAAAAACGGATACCTACGGCCTTTCTACAGTTCAATCTTTGAGAGAGATGCCGCTTTCCAATGATTTTAATACTTTTTTAAAACGCGTATTTGATATTACCTTTTCATTACTAATAATAATACTTTTTCTTTCATGGATTACCCCAATTATTGCACTTTTAATTAAAATTGAGAGCCGTGGCCCAGTTTTTTTTAAACAGACAAGAAATGGCATTAAATTCAGGGAATTTACATGTTATAAATTCAGGTCAATGATTGAAAATACTGACGCAGATATTCAACAAGCCACAAAAAACGATGAGAGGGTGACTGCTATTGGAAAAATATTAAGGAAAACAAGTCTTGATGAACTCCCTCAGTTTTTTAATGTGCTGATTGGCAACATGTCTGTGGTAGGCCCTAGACCTCACATGATTAAAGAAAACGAAAGATACTCTAAGTCTGTAAACAAGTTTATGGTCCGTCATTTTGTAAAGCCTGGCATAACTGGTTTAGCGCAGGTAAAAGGTTTTAGAGGAGAAATTGAACAAGACGAGGATATAATTAATAGGGTAAAGTACGATATTTATTATTTAGAAAACTGGTCTTTAATCTTGGATTTAAATATTGTATTTTTGACATCAATTAATTTTTTAACAGGTCAAAAAAAGGCATACTAAATTTTAAATTTTAATGAATGTATTAATATTAGGCTCAGGTGGCAGAGAGCATGCTTTCGCTTATAAAATTAAACAAAGTACTTTGTGTAAAAATTTATATGTTGCTCCTGGAAATTCGGGAACAAGGGAAATAGCTACTAACTTACAATTTCAGGTTAACCAATTTGAAGATATTGTAGAAGCTATTAAAAAGTTTGAGATTAAAATGGTTATAATTGGACCTGAGGTTCCTCTCGTAAATGGCTTAAGTGATTATATCAGCGCAAATGATGAGATCAAAGAGACTATTGTAATAGGTCCAAACAAGCATGCATCTCAGCTTGAAGGAAGCAAAGATTTTGCAAAAGAGTTTTTAAATAGACACAATATTCCAACAGCATCTCACAAAACTTTCACCGCTGAAAACATAAAAGATGCATTTTCATATATAGACTCAATGATTCCTCCTTATGTTTTAAAAGCAGATGGCTTAGCAGCAGGGAAGGGTGTATTAATTATTGACAATCCTAACGAAGCAAAAAATGAATTGACAGAAATGTTATTAAATTCAAAATTTGGGGATGCCAGCAAAAGTGTCGTAGTCGAAGAGTTTTTGGATGGAATTGAATTAAGTTGTTTCGTTTTAACAGATGGCAAAAATTATAAATTATTACCAAGTGCAAAAGATTATAAAAGGATTGGTGAAGGTGATACAGGCTTAAACACAGGAGGCATGGGAGCAATTTCTCCTCCCCCATTCTTAACAAAAGATTTTATGCGAAAGGTTGAAAAAAAAATAATTCAACCAACTATAGACGGCTTAATGAAAGACAAAATAACCTATAAAGGATTTATATTTTTCGGACTTATAAAAGTAAAAGAAGAGCCATATGTGATTGAATATAATGTGAGAATGGGTGACCCAGAATCAGAGGCCGTTTTACCCAGAATTAAATCTGATTTATTAGAGCTTTTATATTCAGTAAGCAAAGGTCAGCTAAATCATCAGGAAGTTATCATCGACAATAAAGAATCAGCTACCGTTTTTTTGGTGTCAGGAGGCTACCCTGAGCAATATGAAAAAAACAAAGAAATATTTGGTTTAGACAAAGTTTCAGGCTCTATAGTTTTTCATGCTGGAGCTAAGTATGAAGAGGGCAAGGTGAAGACAAACGGCGGAAGGGTAATTGCTATAACTTCAATGGGAGCCACAGTAAAAGAAGCTTTGGACAAGTCCTACAATTCTATTAAAAATATTAGTTTTGAAAAAATGAACTATCGGGGAGATATTGGATTTGATCTATAAATAATCGTGAGCTGTAATTGTCTTGTCTTCTTCATTATTATCATCAAATTTTTTTAGTTGAATCATCCAGTAACAAAAAGCAGTGGAGCCAATGGCTAAAAATATCCAGACCATTATATTGGATAACCACCAATTATAATCACCAATTTCTCTTAATGCATCAAATGGAATAAAAAAATAGTTAACAAAAAGATTTTCAATGGCATAAAAGATGTCTTTCATTATATATATAATTATTTACTTTGCAAATATACTAATCTTTATATGATAATAAGGTTTTTTAAAATTACAAAATTACCTCAAGTGATTACAGCTTCTATTGTGTCGCTAACAATCATGCTTGTTCTTAAAAACGGACATACTTCATTTAATGACTTTATTTCTTTAACCGCTTTAATTTCAGCCTTTCTTTTATCACTCTTTATTATTTCAAAAAATTCAATTTTAAAAAACAATCAATTCACCACTCTAGGTTTAATTCTTTTCAGCGGAGCATATTTTAGAATGCCAACAGATATTAATATTGATATTTCATATATATTTTTATTGCTATCTATAAGGAGGATATATAGCTTAAAATCTAATAAAAATATAAGTAAAAAATTATTTGATGTAGGTTTTTGGTTAGCAATTTCATGCTTTTTTAACCCTTATAATATTTTCTTTTTAATAACTGTTGTTTTAGGAATTTATTTTTTTTATAAAATTAATCTTAAAATTATATTAAAGTCAATATGCGGCTTTTTAGTAGCAACTCTATTGCTTTTATTTTACACAAGCTATACTTCATTACAAACATTAAACGGAGATTTTATAATTAACTATTTAGATTTATCTATTATAGCCTTGAACGCTGACAAAGCATCAATGAATAATGATTATTTTCATTGGTCTTTTGCAGTTTCATCCTGTATTCTATTTATATTTTATTCTTTTAAGTATTTTGGAAAAAATCTTTCAGAAAGAATAAAAAATCTTTTCCTTCTAATGTTTTTCTTAAATTCTTTGATTTTGGTTTTATTAATTAATGAGTATTCGATTTTCTTATTCTTCCCTTTTCTGGTAACTTTGATAAAAATAATTTCTGAATTAAAGATGAACTTGTTTATTGAAATGACCATTTTAACAATTATTTTAATTAACTCCTATCCTTTTTAGAAACTCAAAAAATATAATATGAAAGTAGAAGTATCAAATGGTGAATTGCTAGATAAATTATCAATACTAGAATTAAAAATGTCAAATATCAGTGATCAAAAAAAACTAGTTAATATTAAAAAAGAACATAACGAACTAGACCCTTTAGCTAAAGAATTGTTTAATAAGTACGGCTTAGACCTAGAAACTCTTTATAATAATTTATGCTCTATTAATAGTCAATTATGGGTAATTGAAGATGATATTAGAGAGTGTGAAAGAAATAAGAATTTTGGAGACCAATTTGTTCAATTAGCTAGAGCCGTGTATGTTACAAATGATAAAAGAAGTGATATAAAAAAATCGATTAATTTGTTAACTGACTCAGGCTTTGTAGAGGAAAAGTCTTACGAAGATTATCAATAAATATTATAGTTTATTTTGGGAAAGCATTTATTAATCATAAGACTATCTTCATTTGGGGATGTAGCCATGACAGTACCTGTCATAGGATTGCTAAGGTCTAAACACCCTGAAATAAAAATTACAATTCTTACCACGGAGTTTTTTTCTGCATTATTTAGTCAAGTACCCAATATTAACTTTATTTTCTTTGAACCAAAACATAAAACACTTTCTGGCTTATACTCTCTTTCAAAGGATATTAATAATTTAAATCCAGATTATGTATTAGACCTCCACAATGTCTTAAGAACCAAGTTGTTAAGATTTTTTTCAGCCCTTTCTTGCAATAATATTAAAGCAAATTTTATACTTGATAAAGGAAGAAAAGAAAAAAAAGAATTAATAAAAGGAGTTACGTTTAAACAATTAAAATCAATGCACCAAAGATACGCAGATGTATTATGCAGGTTGAATATTAAACTAGATTTAAGAAATTTTAAATATTATAAAAAGATTAATATTTCTAATAAAAATTACAATTTTAATACCCAAAATAAGATCATCGGTATTGCCCCTTTTGCAGGTCATATTTGTAAGGAATACTCTTTGACCAAAATCATTGAAATAATAGCTTTTTTAAACGACACATATGAGATATTAATTTTTGGAGGACCTGGAGATGAGACTAAAAAAATTAAAGAAATTTGTAAAACAAACAAGAATACTTACAATATGTCAACAGATTATTCTTTAGAAGAGCAAATGGGTATTATTTCTAATCTTGATTTAATGATTTCAATGGATTCTGCAAACGGTCATATAGCATCATTATTCGGAATTCATGTGCTAACAATATGGGGGGCAACACACCCATTCACAGGGTACGCTCCTTATATGCAGCCTGAAATAAATTCTATAACACCTGATATAAAAAGCTATCCTAAACTACCCGTTACTATATATGGCTCCAATTGCCCAAGGGATTATTTAGACGCTATAAATAGTATTAAGACAAAAACAATTTTAAAAAGAGTAGAAGAATTAATTTAAATATCGTCAACATCTACATATATTTCATCCGATGTAGGATATGCTTGACAAGTAATTATTAATCCCTCTTCGATTTCTCCATCTGTCAAAATATAATTCTGCTCTAATTCAACTGAGCCTGATTTCAATTTTGCTATACAAGTTGCACATGCCCCACCTCTGCAAGAATAAGGCGCATCAATGTCATTTTCAATAGCAGTATCTAAGACAGTTTGCTTTCTGTTTCCTTTAACGGAAGTTTCCAAACCATCAACTTTAAAAGTAATTTTTACCAACTCCATTTCTTGTTTCTATACGAATTTACTTATTTTCTATCTTATAATAAAAAGATGACTATTTTTGTCCAAAGCACAATATCATTATCTATATTATGTTTTATAAAATAGAATACTAAGTTTAAATATTGAAAAAATCATTATTAAATATTTTCCTGTTTTTGTTAGTCGTTATATTATTAGCGGGCTGCTCTAGAAAAAAAGATAAATTTTTGAATAAAAATTTTCACTCTTTAACAACAAAGTATAATTTTCTGTTTAACGGTAATAATTTATATGCTGAAGGATTATCAGATTTAGAAAATGATATTAGAGAAAACTTTTGGAATTTAATTCCCATTGAAAAGTTTAAGTATTATGACTTAGATGATGAAGAGCGAGAAACTAATTTTACAAGATCTGAAGAAAAAGCAACTTTAGCTATTCAAAAGCATTCTATGAATGTTGACGGAAAAGAAAGGAACCCTATAATGGATCAAGCATATTTTCTTTTAGGGAAATCAAGATATTATGATAATAGATTTATCCCAGCTTTGGAAGCATTCAATTACATTTTATATAAATACCCTACAAGTGAATATATTAATAAAGTTAAAATTTGGAAAGAAAAGATTAATATTAGACTTGATCAAAACAAGTATGCAATTGATAACTTAAAAGAATTACTAGAGGAGGAGAATCTTTTGACGGAAGAAAAGTCAATTGCAAATTCATATATAGCTCAAGCCTTTATTAATATTGAAGAGATAGATAGCGCCACCCACTATTTAAAAAAATCAAATCAACAGCATAAGAATATTACAAACAATTTAAGAAAGACGTTCCTTCTTGCACAATTATACCAGGACCTTTCAATATCAGATACAGCATACACATTATATTCAGAAATCATTGATTTGCACAGAAAAATTCCAAGAGAATTTTACATTAACTCTTTTATAAAAAGATCTATGGTTACAGATTCAATAGATGCAGAAATAGCAGAATTGAAACTTCTTACAGAAAATTTCGAAAACAATAATTTTACAGATATTATTTTTTATCAGATTGCCATGCTAAACTTAAAAAAAGCAAATTTGACTGAAGAGTTAGATTCTAATCAATTAGACTCTTTAGCAGTAATCAATTTCAATAAATCATTGAGGTCAGATCCGGATGATGAAATACTAATAGCGAAAAATTATAGAGAATTGGCAGAATTGAATTTTAGAAATAAGGAATATCTAAAGGCAGGATTATATTATGACAGTACTTTAAGTGAGCTTAACACTAGATCAAGAGAATTTCGAAGAATAAAGAAAAAAAGGGAAAATCTAGACGATTTAATTTTTTATGAAACCCTCTCCAGCGATTTAGATAGTATAATTAATTTAGTTAAAATGTCTGACGATCAAAGGGAAGAATATTTTAACACTTATATTCTGAAACTTCAAGCCCAAAAAAAGCAATCCAAACAAAAAAACAAAAATTATGGAAACTCAAACTCTTTAGATTCTAACGTAAACTCAGACCTCGCTTTGTTTTATTTTTATAATCAAACAGCAGTTGCTTTCGGTAAAAATGATTTTAAAAATAGATGGGGCAACAGAAGACTTGAAGATAATTGGAGGTGGTCTATATCACCATCATCAAAAGCCGACAAAAAAGCAAAGAACAACGATGTGTCAATAAATAAGGATAGTATTTTTTCTGCTAATTATTATATTGGACTAATCCCAAAAGATCCATTAATAATTGACAGTATCAATAATCAGAGAAATAATGCTTATTTCCGATTAGGCGCTATTTATAAAGACCAATTTGAAGAGTATTATATTTCAAATAATAAATTATTTTCACTACTTGAAAACCAGCCTTTAAATAGCCTAATTCCACCATCAAAATATTTTATATATAAAAATTTTTTAGAACTAGACTCCTTAAATCAAGCTGAACAATTTAGAAACGATATTATTGTAAATCATAGTGACACAAAATATGCGACAATATTATTAGACCCAAAATCTGCTATTGGCAATGTTCAAAATGCTATTGAAGTTTATCAGCAATTATACTCAAAGTATAATCAACAAAACTATCTCAAGGTTATTCAGGAATGCGATGAAAATATTTTAAATTTTAATGGAGAGCCGATAGTTACAAAATTCGAATTTTTAAAAGCGCTAGCAATAGCAAGATTATATGGATTCAAAGAATATGAAAAGGCTTTGAAATTTATAAAGATGAATTATTCTAGTACTCTTGAGGGGAAAGAGGCAGAATTAATTTTATCGGAGATTCTCCCAACTATAAAAAATGAAGAGTTTTTGGAAAATAAACTATCGGATAATTACAAAATTATCTACACTTTTGAGACAAAATCTGAAGAACTTATAGATAATCAAATTAAGGAGCTTAAGTTATATATTGACAATGTAGATTACCTTGATTTAAGAGTATCTGAAGATTTTTACAATAATATTATTACATTTGTTGTAGTACATGGACTTAAAAGTTATGATGGAAGCCTAGGGCTAACTGAAAGACTTGGAAACTCTATTGACATTCAGGCAGATTCGTTTTTTGTAATATCATCTGATAATTACAAAACGATTCAAATTCATAAAAATTTAGATAAGTTTAACAATTAATTTATGAGTAATACAAATCAACAAAATATGATTACGCAAGGCACTACTTTAGTGGGCGATATTTTTAGTGAAGGGGATTTTAGGATTGAAGGAAATATAAAAGGAAATATTAAAACCTCAGGTAAAATAGTAGTAGGAAAAACGGGTGTTATAAATGGAAGTTTAGAAGGCGAAAACGCTGATTTTGAGGGCGGTTTTTCAGGCAAACTTAAGCTCTCAGGCATGCTAACATTAAGATCATCAGCTTATATCGAGGGTGAGGTAGAAATTGCAAAACTTTCTGTTGAGCCTGGAGCTACCTTTAATGCTACATGTTCTATGAAAGGCGGCGTTAAAGAACTAAACAATAGTGAAGAAAAACCAACAGAAAAGAAAGAAAAGTCTGCATAATTTTATAATTTTTTCACAACTAGCATTCCAAATGCTAATAGTGATTGGTAGTGGAGTTTTTTTGGGTTTCACTTTAGACAAATATTTTTCTAATTCTTTTAATTTATTCACTATTATTTTTTCTTTGCTTTCTATATCTATGGCCATATATTTTACTATTAGTCAAGTAAAAAAAAATGAATAATATTTTTAAACAAAATAAATTTTTTTTCTTCCTTACTATTTTCTCAGCCATTTTATACATTGTCCATTCAAATGTTAAAACTCAGGTTTTTTTATCTCACGAAATTCCGCTTGTATCAATTTATTTGTTTAATTATTTTGCTGTCACAGCATTTCTGTTTAGCTCAAGGTTAAATATTTTATTTCAGTTGTCAAATCCTCTCAGTTTTTTCATTCTATTAACTTTTATAAAAATGCTTGCTACAATCGTTTTCTTTCTCTACTATAATATTTATTCAGACTTTAATATTATTAAGCTTGTGTTTCATTTTTTCCCTGTGTATTTTTTATTCTTAGCAATTGAAATAATTATTCTTAAAAAAACCTTCAATAATATTTAAAACTTCTTCTTTTTTTTTGTTTGAAATTTCCTTTTATGTATGTACATTTGCAACCATATTAATTAGAAGAAATTTTAGCAAAAATGCTTTTAAGATTTACAGGAAATTTTTCCTTAATTTTTTTCCTCCTTTTTTCTGCAAACATTTTTGCAATTCCTTTTGAAAAATCTGATAATTCTAAAGATTTTGATGTTAATGAGATGATTATGCATCACATTAAGGATTCTCACGAATTTCATATTATGGATTTTGATGGGCATTCAATTTCATTTCCTCTCCCAATTATTTTGTGGACAGACAACGGCTTAGTTACATTCCTTTCGTCTGAATTTAATCATGATGACTCAGGAAAGGTTATTGTCAATAGAAAAAATCAAGAATTTGTCAAGTATCATGAAAAGATATTTTATGCTGCTCAAACAGGAGAAAAAAACATTATATATGATTCTAATGGAATCGTTATTAACAAAAAACCACTAGACATTTCTGTTACTAAGCTAGTTTTTTCAATGTTTATTTCTATGATTTTACTAGCCTTAATTTTTATTGCCACGGCAAAAACATATTCTATCTCTAATAAAGGAGAACCTACGGGTCTTGGAAAGTTTACGGAGCCTCTTATTTTGTTTATTAAAGACGAAGTGGCTGTTCCAATGATTGGTGAAAAACATTATCAAAAATACATGCCTTTTCTGTTGACACTATTTTTCTTTATTTGGATAAATAATGTGATGGGGCTTATCCCTTTTTTCCCTTTTAGCGCAAACTTAAGCGGAAATATAGCCTTTACCTTTGTATTAGCAGCTATTACATTTGTAATCACAACTCTTGTGGCTAATAAGGATTATTGGAAACATATTTTTTGGATGCCAGGCATCCCTGTGCCTATGAAATTATTCTTAGCTCCTATAGAGTTTTTAGGAATTTTTATAAAACCTATTTCATTAATGATAAGGTTATTTGCTAATATTTCAGCAGGACACATAATAGTATTAAGCTTAATATCACTAATATTTATTTTTAAGAGCATTTGGCTTGCACCAGCATCCTTATTCTTTTCTGTATTTATTAGTCTTATTGAGGTTTTAGTTGTTGCCATTCAGGCATATATATTTACAATGTTGTCTGCCTTATATATAGGTAGTGCAATCGAAGAACACGAACATTAATTTTAAATTTTATAAACATGAGTTTAATTATTTTTTTACAAGAAACATTAGTTGATTATGGAGCATTTGCTGCAATTGGTGCAGGTTTAGCTGCAATTGGTGCAGGGATTGGTATTGGCCAAATTGGGGGATCTGCTATGGAAGCGATGGCAAGACAGCCAGAAATGCAAGGTAAACTTCAAGGGTCAGCAATTGTATTAATTGCCTTTGTTGAAGCAGTTGCATTATTTGCAGTAGTAGTATCTCTTATTAAGTAGATACTTAAATTAATTTTAATTAGTTAATATGGATTTAGTTACACCAGACATTGGTCTTATTTTTTGGACGACAGTTTCCTTTGCGATTCTTTATTTTGTTTTATCAAAATTTGCTTGGAAGCCAATTTTAGGCGCAGTAAATGAAAGAGAAAAATCAATTAAAGAAGCACTTGCTGCAGCAGAAAAAGCAAAAGAAGAGATGGCTAATTTGAAAGCAGATAACGAAAAGATTTTAAATGAAGCTAAGCTTCAAAGAGAGTCATTGTTAAAAGAAGCAAGAGAAATAAAATCAAAAATTATAGCTGATGCTGAAAGCGAGGCAACTGAGAAAGCCAACAAACTTATTGAATCTGCAAAAAATGCAATTCAAACAGAAAAATCTGCGGCCATGAAAGAATTAAAAAACACCGTTGTGGATTTATCTCTTGATATTGCAGAGAAACTTCTTTCAAAAGAACTTGATAATAAAGAAAAACAATTAGAGAATATTCAAGATATTCTTGATAAAACTAACCTTAATTAATGCAGTCTAGAGCAGCCATAAGATATGCCAAGGCAGTTTATGAAATTGCCCATGATGAAAATTCTGTAAATGAAGTTTTCAATGACATGAGTCTTGTTAAAAAATTAAATGGCAGTTCGGCAGATTTTAAAACCTTATTATCAAATTTTCAGATAAACTCTAGAGATAAGAAAAATGCGATTTTATCTCTTATAGACAATCATAATTCACTAACTATAAAGCTTTTAGACTTACTTATTTTTAATAAAAGAGTTTCTATAGTTGGTGATATCGCAACTAGTTTTATACAATTATATAACAAGCATAATAATATAAAGGAAGCTTTGGTTATTACGGCATCACCAATTAATAAAGAATTGGAGTCCGAAATTTTGTCAAAGATTAATATTCCTGATGCAAAAGCTATTAATCTTAATAATATTGTAGATCCAAGTATAATCGGAGGGTTTATAATAAGATATGACGGCAAAGAATACAATTCAAGTATAAAACAAAATTTAAATAACTTAAAAAAAGAACTTACAAATTAGAGACTATGGCCGAAGTAAATCCAGCTGAGATTTCAGCTATATTAAAAAAACAATTAAAAGATTTTGATTCATCATCATCTTTAAATGAAATAGGAAGTGTATTAACTGTAGGAGATGGAATAGCCAGAGCCTATGGACTTTCAAATGCCCAATATGGAGAACTTGTAGAGTTTTCAAATGGTACTCAAGGTATTGTTTTAAATCTTGAAGAAGATAATGTAGGTATTGTATTGCTTGGCACATCTACAGATATTAAAGAAGGCGATACAGTCAAAAGAACATCAACAATTGCATCTGTTAAAGTAGGTGAAGGAATAGTGGGAAGAGTTGTCGATACTTTAGGAAATCCAATTGATGGAAAGGGAGATTTAAAAGGCGAATTATATGAGATGCCTCTTGAAAGGAAAGCTCCCGGGGTTATATTTAGACAACCCGTAAATGAGCCATTGCAAACAGGAATTAAATCTGTTGATGCGATGATACCTATCGGAAGAGGTCAGAGAGAGCTTGTGATTGGTGACAGACAGACAGGTAAAACGACTGTATGTATTGATACTATATTAAATCAGAAAGAGTTTTATGATGCTGGAGAGCCTGTATACTGTATATATGTTGCTGTTGGTCAAAAAGCTTCTACGGTTGCTGGAATAGCAAAGATTTTAGAAGATAAAGGAGCCTTAGCTTATACAACAATTGTTGCAGCAAATGCATCTGATCCTGCTGCCATGCAAGTATATGCTCCATTCACCGGAGCCTCAATAGGTGAATATTTTAGGGATACTGGAAGGCCTGCACTTATAATTTATGATGACCTTTCAAAACAAGCTGTTGCATATCGTGAAATCTCATTATTACTAAGAAGACCTCCTGGTAGAGAGGCTTACCCCGGAGATGTGTTTTACTTGCATTCTAGATTATTAGAGAGGTCCGCAAAAGTTATTAATGATGATGCGATTGCTAAAGAAATGAATGATCTTCCGGACTCTCTAAACTCCATAGTTAAGGGTGGCGGGTCTTTGACAGCACTTCCTATAATTGAAACACAAGCAGGTGATGTGTCTGCTTATATACCTACTAATGTAATTTCTATTACTGATGGCCAAATATTTTTAGAATCAGATTTGTTTAACTCTGGGGTTAGGCCTGCAATTAATGTTGGAATATCTGTTTCTAGAGTAGGAGGTTCGGCACAAATTAAATCTATGAAAAAGGTTTCGGGTACTCTAAAGCTAGATCAAGCACAGTTTAGAGAACTTGAAGCTTTTGCAAAGTTCGGTTCAGATTTAGATGCAGCAACATTAAATGTTATCGAAAAAGGTAAAAGAAATGTTGAAATACTAAAACAGGCACAAAACGATCCTTTCAAAGTGGAAGACCAAGTAGCTATTATATATATTGGTTCTAAAAATTTATTGAGAGATATTCCAGTGGAAAGAATTAAGGAATTTGAATCGCAATATATAAGAGTTTTAAACGATAAGCATTCAAAAATTTTATCAATTATTAAGCAAGGAAAGTTAACAGAAGAGGTAACGGATACTTTAGAAAAAGTATGCGCAGACCTTGTTTCAAAGTTTTAATAAATGGCTAATTTAAAAGAAATTAGAAATAGAATATCATCTGTATCATCTACGATGCAGATAACAAGTGCTATGAAGATGGTTTCTGCTGCAAAATTAAAAAAGGCTCAGGATGCTATTACTGCGATGAGGCCATATTCAGATAAGCTTACACAAATGCTGGTTGATTTATCTTCCTCTGTTGATTTTGAAAATGAATTTTTACAGGCTAGAAAAGTTGAAAATGTATTAGTTGTTTGCATTACTTCAAATAGGGGTTTATGTGGAGCTTTTAATTCAAATGTTATTAAGGAATGTATAGGGTTAGCCAATAGCTCTAGTGACCCTGTTTCTTTCTTTTGCATAGGAAAAAAGGGCAATGATATTTTATCTAAAAAGCACAATGTTATCGAATCAAATAATGAAATTTTTGATGATTTAACATTTGAAAATATTTCAATTATTGCTGATTTGTTGATGAAAAAATATCTCGATAAAGAGTTTGATAAAATTCACGTTGTATATAATAAATTCAAGAATGCAGCTACTCAAATCGTAACAAAAGAACAATTTTTGCCAATTGAAAATAACACTTCAAATGATTTAGAAAAAGGATCTTCTGATTATATTTTTGAACCTTCGCAAATAGAAATTATTTCTGAATTAATACCAAAATCTTTAAAGACACAACTATATAAATCTATTAGAGATTCATATGCTTCGGAACATGGGGCTAGAATGACAGCAATGCATAAAGCTACTGACAATGCAACTGAGCTAAGAGATCAATTGAAATTAACTTATAATAAAGCAAGACAAGCAGCTATTACTAATGAAATTCTTGAAATTGTAGGTGGCGCAGAAGCACTAAACGGATAGACCGATACCAACCCTTTTTGTTTTCCAATTATTATTAGTTTATTTTTAGATTATAAAGACTTACAGTTTGGCAAAATTCATTCAATTATTTAAGCAAACATTTATTTACGGCATTGCAACTGTTTTCCCCAGAATAATTAGTGTTGTTCTTCTTAGGCTTCATACTGATAAAAGTGTAATTAGTGAGTCTTCAGAGTATGGTACACTTTCACTTATTTTCACTTATATCGTTCTTTTCAATGTTATTCTTTCTCTCGGTATGGAAACCTCATTTTTTAGATTTTATAATAAAGAAAAAAACAAAAAAAACGTATTAAATACTGCTGCAATTTCAATAATTATTTCTTCTATTTTATTTGCTGCTTTATTTAGTATTTTCAAATTCAATATTTCAGATTTTATCGGAATTAGTTCAAGTTATTTAAGCATAGTTGTTTGGATATTGGTTGTGGATGTACTTACTGTCATTCCTTTTGCTTATTTAAGATTAAAAGGATCCGCATTTAAATATTCAATAGTCAAAATCATTAATATTCTAGTATACTTTTTATTAAATATTTTTCTCTTAATTTATTTGAAAGATATGGCTAATAATTATAAAATATTACAATCTATATACATTGAAAATTTTGAAGTTGCATATATTTTTATTGCGAACCTAATTGCCAGTATTGTTTCATTATTACTGTTAGCTCCTTTCTATTTCGAAATTAACTACAAGGCCAATACTAAACTGCTTAAAAGAATGTTAGCTTATGGCTTTCCAATTTTAATTTCAGGACTTGCCTTTAGTATTAATGAAACATTTGATAGAATTTTATTAGATTTCCTACTTCCTGCTTCCATCGCTAAAACTGAAATTGGAATTTATGCTGCTTGTTATAAATTGGCAATTTTTATGACATTATTTTCAACGGCTTATAAATTAGCCATTGAACCTTTTTTCTTTAGTGAAGCTCACAAGGAAAGTTCGAAACAAAGCTATGCATTGGTTCTTGAAACATTTGTCATAATAGGGTCCTCAATATTAGTTTTAGTTGTAGTTTCATTAGATATTTTAAAAGTAATCTTTATTGGAGACCCTGAGTATTGGCAGGCTATGTATATAGTTCCTATCATTTTACTTGCTAATTTCTGCCTTGGTATTTATCAAAATTTGTCGGTTTGGTATAAAGTTACAGACATGACTAAATTTGCTGCTTATATTTCATCATTCGGAGCTATTATTACATTATTATCGAATATAATTTTAATTCCTAAGTATAGCTATTTAGGGTCTGCTATAGCCACGCTGTTGGCTTATTCTACAATGGCATTTTTGTCTTATTTTATTGGAAAAAGATATTATCCTGTGCCTTATAATATTTCAAAAATGTTATTTTATGTATTATTATCGATTTCTTTATCATCTATTTCTTTTTACGGATTTAGAGATAATATATTAGTTGGAATTGTATGCATATTGGTAATGAATCTCGTAATTTTGGTTATGGAAAAAAGACAAATAATTAAGTTATTTAATTTGATAAGATGATTATAGATATAGTTAATATTTCAGATAATGAGCTGCCAAAATATGAAACCCTGCTTTCAGCCGGCATAGACTTAAGAGCATATTTAGATGACCCAATTGTTCTTAAGCCATTTCAAAGAGTATTGGTTAAAACAGGCTTATTTATTTCCTTACGTCCCGGTTATGAAGCTCAGGTAAGACCTAGAAGTGGACTAGCTTTAAAGAAAGGAATTTCTGTTTTAAATTCTCCAGGTACAATTGATGCAGATTATCGTGGTGAAATTGGTGTGATCCTAATTAATTTATCTGATTTAGATTTTGAGATTAATTCTGGAGATAGAATAGCTCAGATGGTTATTGCAAAACATGAAACTATTTCTTGGAAAGTTGTGGATAAATTAGACAATTCTTTGAGAGGAGATAAAGGGTTTGGAAGTACAGGCAAATAAACTATAATCATGAAAAAAATTATTTTTTTACTTTCTTTTGTTTTTTTAAGCTCATGCTCTTTGTTTTATAATGCATCAACACACAGCCTTGAAAGTAGGAAAAAATTTTCTCCGAAAAAGTCTATCCGAACAGCTAATAATAATATAAATAGTATAGAATATATTCAAGCAAAAGCAAAAGTTTCATTTAGAGATAATAATAAAATGAAATCTAATACAATAACCTTACGGATTGCGTCAGACGAAAAGATATGGATTAATGCGTCTTTGGGAGCTGCAAGAATATTAATTGATAATGATTCTATAAAATATTATAATAAAATAGAAAAAAATTATTTTGCTTCTGATATTAATTATATAAATAACAAAATTGGATTTGAATCAAATTTCGAGATATTGCAAAATCTAATATTAGGTATTTTAATACATAAATTTGAACCTTCTTCTTTATACAAAAAAACAGAAAACAGCTACATATTTAAAGATGATAAATTCCTTTTAAATTCAAATGTTGTTCAATCGATTGTCTCAATTAGCCCCTTTAATTTCAGAGTTCTTAAACATTCCTTTACATATCAAAATAATTTTTTTGAAGTTTCATATGATGACTACACTACCGTAGATGACCAAATTTTACCTACAAAAATCAGTTTTACCAATAACGGACTAGAAAGTCTATACATAGAGATTAAATCTATCTCTTCTTTAGAAAAAATAAATATTCCCTTTAGGATTCCTAAAAATTATAAGCGTATAAAACTATAATGAACTTATCTAGATTAGTATTTCTTATAATATTTTTTATTGCCTCTGGTCTTCATTGTCAGACAAAGCAGGATTTACAAAGCCAAAAAAAACAAATAAAAAATGAAATAAGGAAGATTGAAATTAAACTCTCGGAGTCTTTAAAACAAAAGGATTTAATTATCTCTAACGCTGAAGATATAAATTATAAAATAAACCTTCAGCAGAATTTGATAAACAATATTAATACTCAACTTAATCTTATTTTATCTGAAATTGAATACAACGAAGACGAACTATCAGATTTAAAAAACAGAGAGCTTTCATTAAAAAAAGATCTTTCAAAAATGTTACTGGTTGGTTATAAAAAGAAATCAAGTTTAAATAAAATTATGTATATTTTTTCTTCATCTTCTTTTCTCCAAGCCTATAAAAGAATTCAATATTTTAAGCAGTATGCTAATTTTCAAAATAAAACAATTTCAAAAATTATAAATACTTCATCTGAAATCACAAATGTTATTATTAAACTTGATTCTCAGAAATTTAATAAAGAGATATTAATCGATGAAAATGAATTAATAAAAAAGAATTTAAGCAAGGAATTCAAAAATCTAAATAATTTGATTTCACAAGCAAATAAAAATCAAAAAAAATATGCTTCCGAAATTAAGAAGAAACAAAAATTATCAAAAGAAATAGACAAACAGATTCAAAAATTAATTACTCAGGCATTAGCCAATTCTAAAAAACAAAAAGATGGATTTGCATTAACTGAAGAAGCTAAATTAATATCAAAAAACTTTAATGCGAATAAAGGTAAATTGCCGGCGCCTGTTTCTAGAGGAAATGTTATATTAGGATTTGGTAAGCAACCCCATCCAATTGTTAAAACTACTATTATACAAAGTAACGGAGTCAGAATTAGAACCTCAAGTGATATACAAGCAAGGTCAATTTTTGATGGTATAGTTTACTCAATTATTGTTTCTAAAAATAATACTCATACAATTTTAATCCAGCACGGAAATTTCTTCACCGTTTATAAAAACCTTTCTGAAATATTTGTTTCAAAGGGAGATAAATTATCTACAAAAGATCCAATAGGAAAAATTGCAACAGACCCTTTAAATGGACAAACAGTTTTAAGCTTTAGTATATTTAATAATGGAGTTCCTCAAAATCCAAAATTATGGATATATAAAATGTAGTTTAGGAAAACAATGCTTTTAATTCGCTAGCATCATTAGCATTCATTTTCCCAGCTAAAACAAGGCTTAGTTGTTTTCTTCTAAGAGCGGCATCATATCTTTTTTGTTCTTCTTCGGTCTCTGGATGAATTTTTTCAATTTTCGTAGGTCTTCCATCGTTGTCAACAGCAACAAAAGTATAAATAGCTTCATTAGCCTTTATTCTTTTCCCCTTATCATCATCAACCCAAACATCTATAAAAACCTCCATAGATGTTGTAAAGGCTCTTGAAACTTTTGCTTCAATAGTTACAGTTGTTCCAATTGGAATAGCTTTTCCAAAAGAAACATGATTTACAGACGAAGTGACAACAATTTTTTCGGCATGTCTTTTAGCTGAAATACTTGCCGCCCTATCCATTCTAGCAAGTAATTCTCCTCCGAATAAATTATTCAAAGCATTAGTTTCTCCAGGCAATACGGAGTCCGTTAGAATTGTTAGTGAGTCCTTAGGGGTTTTGATATTTTAAATATTAATTTTTAATCAGAAGCCATGCATTTATGTCTTCATCAAGTCTAATTTCAGCTAAAGCTAATCTTGCTTCATCTACTGTATCATAGCTGTTAAATGCAACTTGAAATAATCCAAATTTATTAACTCCAACTTTACGAGCTTCTATGAAACCTTTGTTTTTTAGTTGATTAATCTTTTTAGCTGAATTTTCTTCAAGCCTAAAAGAGCCTGCTATAATATGAAAATTTCCATATTGTTTTTTTATCGGAAGTTTTACAATAGGCAAAGAAGTTTTAATACTAAATGTAGCCTTTTGTATTTTTTGCTCTATTTCTGCATTTGCTTGTGCATAAGATTCTTCGTTAAACTTATTTATACTATCAATATAGTTTTTAGAAAAAATTCCAGTTAAAGCTAAAAAGACAATAAAAATTGCAGCATATTTCAGATAAGAGTTATTAGTTGAGGGCTTTTCTCTTACGACCTCTGAAGAATCAATCGAGTTAAGACCAAAAGACTCTTTTAAAAAAATTGAATTTTGATTTGGAGTAAAAATATATTTTGAATTTTCTAAAGAAATAGATCCAATATTTTTTATTTCAAAATACCTGTTTTTTTCAATCCTTTTTTGACTTTTTGAAACCCAGCTTATTAATTTCTTTTCAGCTAATTCATAACTAATATTCTCAATCAATGAAATATTATTAATCAAAAGCCCATCATTTTTTACAAGATTTTTATTAAATGAAATTTCTTTATTGGGGGGAAATATTTTAGTCTTATCAACACTAATTTTCGCGGAAATATTTCTCGACACAAAAGCGCCAAAACCCGGAATTATGACACAGTCATGCTCATGTAATAAGTTAAAAATATGATTACTAATTTTCATGTATATGGTATTGAAAACTAAGATATAAAATTATATGAAATATTTATTTTAATAACCCAATTTTTTACGCACTCTTTGCAATACATCATCTGCAGTAATTTTTGCTTTTACTGCCCCTTTAGATAAAATCTTTTCAACTTCATCTGGATTTGCAATGTAGTAAGTAAATTTTTCCCTTTCGGTTTTATATTTACTCAAAATAAGCTCACTTAGTTCTTTTTTGCCATGACCATATCCATACCCGCCTTTTTCATAATTTTCTTTCATAATTTTGATTTGATCTTCATCAGCCAAGAGTTTGTAAATTTTAAATAAATTACATGTTTTCCAGTTTTTAGGTTTTTCTAATTCAGTCGAATCAGTTTGAATTGATTGGATTTGTTTTATCAATTCTTTTTCGCTAGCAAAAATATCTATGATATTATTTTTGCTTTTACTCATTTTTTCTCCATCAGTTCCGGGTATTAGTTTGGTTTCTTCTTGTAAATGTTCTTGTGGAAGAATGAAAGTGTCTCCAAAAACATTATGAAATCTACTTGCTACGTTTCTTGTAATTTCTAAATGCTGAAGCTGGTCTTTTCCCACTGGCACAACGTGGGCGTCATAAAGTAAAATGTCAGCAGCCATTAGAATGGGATAATTAAACAGCCCAGAATTTACATCATCTAATCTATCCTTTTTGTCTTTAAAACTGTGAGCTAGTGTTAAGCGATTATAAGGAAAAAAACAATTCAAATACCAAGCTAGCTCCGTTACTTGAGGCACGCCACTTTGTTTATAAAAAACGGTTTTTGCAGGATCTAAACCACAAGCTAACCAGGCTGAGGCAGTATATAAAGTATTTTGTTTTAATAATTTTGAATCTTTAATTTGAGTTAAAGAATGAAAATCAGCAATAAAAAAATAAGATTCTACATTATTGCCTTTAGAAAAATTAATAGCTGGGATTATAGCTCCAAGTATATTTCCTAGATGAGGAACACCTGTACTTTGAATTCCGGTTAATATTCTTTTCAATTTTTTGCCCATATAACAAAGTTAGAGTTTTTATTAAAATAAATTAACTAGTTTTGAAACTTGTGAAAGCAGCAAAATACATTTTTTGGACATTCTACAATATATGGTTTTACTTACTAGTATTTGTATTTACCATAATAATTATTTTACCATCTTTTATTTTTGTTATTATAAATAAAGGATGGTATAAGCATTTTTATAAAATGGGAGTTCTTTGGTCTGATTTAATTTTATTAGGAATGGGCTTGATACCAATAAAAAATAAATCACCAAATACAATAAAAAATCATCCATATATTTTTGTTGCTAATCATGTTTCAATGATTGATGTTATGCTTTTGGTTTCAACTATTAGACATAATCCTCTTGTATTTATTGGGAAAAAAGAATTAGAAAAAATACCAATTTTCGGTTTTATATATAAGCATACCATGATACTAGTTGATAGGTCTAGTAATGAAAGTAAGAAAAAAGTTTTTGAAGAAACTAAAAACAAATTAAATTCAGGAATAAGCTTGGGAATTTTTCCTGAAGGCACTGTCCCTGGTATTGAAGTGGAATTAGCACCATTTAAACATGGCGCCTTTACAATGGCAATTGAACATCAGGTGCCAATTGTCCCAATGACTTTCCTAGATAATAAAAAACGCTTCCCTTGGAGTTATGGAGGGTTAATAGGTGGTTCAAAAGGTTCGCCAGGAAAATTAAGGGTAAAAATTCATGATCCTATACATACCACTGGGATGATTAAAGAAGACAGGGTTGCCCTAAGTGAAAAAGTCAGAAAGATAATTTTAGACGATTTAAGAAATACTAAATAACCTCTTTTAATTTTGTTTCTAGTGTGTCCATTAATTCAAGGTTGTCTTTTAATAAGGTTTTAACAGCATCTCGTCCTTGCCCTAATTTTGTTCCTTCATAACTAAACCAAGAACCACTTTTATTTATTATTTCCGCCTCTACAGCTAGGTCAATTATTTCCCCAACTTTTGAGATACCCTCACCATACATTATATCAAATTCAGCTAATTTAAAAGGAGGAGCAACTTTGTTTTTAACAATTTTCACTCTTGTTTTATTTCCCATAACTACACCATCACTACTTTTTATTTGAGTAGACCTTCTAATATCTAACCTAATCGAAGCGTAGAATTTTAAGGCATTACCTCCAGTTGTTGTTTCTGGATTACCAAACATTATTCCTATTTTTTCTCTTAACTGGTTTATAAAAAAGACAGCACAATTAGTTTTACTTATTGAAGCTGTAAGCTTTCTTAAAGCTTGAGACATAAGCCTAGCGTGAAGTCCCATCTTTGAGTCACCCATTTCACCTTCGATTTCACTTTTAGGTGTTAGAGCCGCAACAGAATCAATTATTACCATATCAATCGCTCCAGATCTAATTAAATTATCAGCAATTTCCAAAGCCTGTTCTCCGTGATCAGGCTGAGATATAATTAGATTTTCTATATCAACACCCAACTTTTCTGCATAAAATCTATCAAAAGCATGTTCCGCATCTATAAAAGCTGCAATACCACCTTTTTTCTGACATTCAGCAATAGCATGTAAAGTTAATGTTGTCTTACCTGATGATTCAGGACCATAAATTTCTATAACTCTTCCTTTAGGATATCCACCAACGCCTAACGCGATATCCAAACCAAGTGATCCAGAAGAAATTGATTCTACATTTTCATTTGGAGAATCTCCCATCTTCATTACAGTACCTTTTCCGTAAGTTTTATCTAGTTTATCTAGGGTTAATTTTAATGCTTTTAATTTATCTGCTTTTTCGTTGGCCATAACTAATTATTTTACATTACTAATTTAGGATATCTTTTTACACAATACAATATAGAAAACGAGGATTTTATCTTTTTTATCTACTTTTGTTATTAAATCAAAAAAAGTATAGCATGCAACTGTACAATAAATTAAGCTCTGAAGAGCGTTCAAAGATTTTAGACGCTTCAAATCAAAAGAGAATTACACTCTCATTTTATCAGTATGCAAAAATAAAAAATCCTAAATCTTTTAGAGATGAGTTGTTTATATTTTGGAATAGTATTGATGTTTTAGGACGAACATATATTGCTAAAGAAGGGGTTAATGCTCAGCTTTCTTTACCAGAGGAAAAAATAAAAAACTTTACAGAACATTTAAACTCAATTTCTTTCTTAAAAAATGTTAGATTAAATATTGCTCTTAAGCATGAAGCAAAGTCATTTCTTAAATTAAAAATTAAGGTTAGAGATAAAATTCTAGCTGACGGTTTAAACGATAAAACATTTGATGTTACAAAGAAAGGGGTTCATTTAAATGCTGAAGAATTTAATAATTTGATGAATGATAAAAACTCTATTTTAATTGACATGAGAAATCATTATGAAAGTGAGATTGGACATTTTAAAAACGCAATTTGCCCAGATGTAGATACATTCAGAGATTCTTTAGATCTGATAGAGAATAAATTAACTAAACATAAGGAAAACAAGAAGTTATTGATGTATTGTACTGGTGGAATCAGGTGTGAGAAAGCTAGTGCATATTTTAAACATAAAGGCTTTAAAAATGTATATCAGCTTGAAGGAGGAATTATAGAATATGTGAAACAAGTGAAGGATAAGGACCTAAAAAATAATTTTATTGGGAAAAACTTTGTTTTTGATAACAGAAGAGTTGAGAAAGTAAGCGAAGAAATTATTGCTAAATGTCATCAATGTGGAGCCCCTTTCGACATTCACACTAATTGCGCAAACGACGCATGTCATTTGTTGTTTATTCAATGTGATAATTGTAAAGAAAAGATGAAAAATTGTTGTTCTTATAAATGTCTCGAGATAAATGATATGCCTTTTGCTATTCAAAAAAAATTAAGAAAAGGTCAAAAAAATAGTAATGATATTTTCAAAAAGGGAAGAACAAATAACATAACAACTTTTGATTAATAGTAATGGGTTGTAAAAATTGTAATACAGGAAATAATGGATTGCCTAAGGGCTGTAATAACAACGGAAGTTGTTCTAGTGGCTCGTGCGGCACATTCACTGTTTTTGATTGGCTTGCAGATATTTCCTTAAATATTTCAGACCAATTTAAAATTGTTGAAGTTAGATTTAAAAATGGAAGAAAAGGATATTTTCGAAATAGTGATTTACAAGTTTCGAAGGGCAATCCTATTATTACTGAAACTGAAAATGGATATGATATAGGAGAGGTTACACTTACAGGAGAACTGGTAAAACACCAAATGAAAAAGAAAGGTATTAATATTGAGGATGATTTATTTTCGTTGCTTCGTTTCCCAAATGAAAATGAAATAAAAAAATGGCAGGAGCTGATAGAAAAAGAGTCTTCAGTTCAGGTTAAAGCTAGAGTCATTGCAATTCAGTTGGGCTTAAAAATGAAAATTTCAGATGTTGAATTTCAAGCGGATGGGTCTAAGGCGATATTTTATTATACCGCTGATGGTAGAGTAGATTTTAGAGAATTAATTAAACGTTATGCAAAGGAATTCAAGACCAGAATTGAAATGAAGCAAGTTGGGCTGAGAGAAGAAGCCTCCAGGCTTGGAGGAATTGGTTCTTGTGGTCGAGAGCTTTGTTGCTCAACATGGTTAAATGATCTAAGAAAAGTAAATACTTCTTCAGCGAGATACCAGAAATTAGCCATTAACCCCCAAAAGCTTGCAGGGCAATGCGGTAAGCTGAAATGCTGTTTAAATTATGAATTGGACACTTATTTAGATGCACTAAAAGATTTTCCTAAAAAGGACTTTAAAATAAAAACAAAAAAAGGAGTGGCTTTACTTCAAAAAACTGATATTTTCAAGAAAAGAGTTTGGTATTCTTATAAGGATAATTATAAGGACTGGTTTGAGTTTAGCTTGAAATCCTTAAATGAAATGATAGAGATTAATAAATCTAATCATGAGGTTTCTTCTTTAGAGGACTATTCTATTTTTCATCAAGATGAAATAAAACAAATCCCCGAAGATAGTATAACAAGATTTGATAAAAACAAAAAAATAAAACATGCGTAAATACATAATTTTTGCTTTTTTACTTTTATTTTTTTCATGTGATTCTAATATTGAATTCATTAATTATAATTCAGTCAATGGATCATGGCATAAAGACTCAATTCAAGATTTTAGTTTTGAGCTTAATAATTTACAAGAGGAGGAATATAAGACACACATTAACCTGAGAATCAACAACGATTATAAATTTAGTAATATATTTCTTATTGTTGTTTTAAGTGATTCTTTGAATATTATTACCAAGGATACTCTGAATTTTAAATTAGCTGATAAGTCTGGAAGATTTTTAGGGGATAAAAGAATTAATTTGATTGAAAACAGCTTATTACATAAAGAAAAGATTAGTTTAGAGAATAACATGAAATATTATGTTTCAATTGAACATGCCATGAGAGTTATCAATAAAGTTGGAGGCTTGGAGTATTTAAACGGAGTTGTTGATGTTGGATATAAAGTTGAAAAAATAAAATAGAATTGGAAAAAAAGTATAAATTATATTCATTTTTGTTGTGGTTATTTTTTTTAACCCCGATTATAATTATAACATTTATTTTTTACCATGCATCCGTTGGGGGGTTTGGTGACATGCCCGACTTAGAAGTTTTAGAAAACCCTAAAACTAATCTTGCCAGTGAAGTGATTAGTTCAGACGGTAAAACTCTTGGAAAATATTATTTTAATGACAATAGAACTCCTGTTACTTTTGAAGAGCTTCCAACCCATCTTGTCGACGCTCTTATAGCTACTGAAGACATCAGGTTTTATTCACATTCCGGGATAGACTTTAAAAGAACATTTGGAGCAGTTCTAAAGTTTGGAAAAGATGGAGGGGGAAGTACAATTACTCAGCAATTAGCTAAACTTTTATTCACTGGGGAAGGCTCTAGAGATATTATCGAAAGATTATCACAAAAATTCAAAGAATACATTATAGCTGTTAGGCTAGAGAGACACTATACAAAAAATGAGATTATAACCCAATATTTAAATTTATATGATTTTGGAAATAATGGTGATGGTATCAGAAGTGCAGCTAGAATCTACTTTGGAAAAGAGCCAATAGATTTAGACACTAATGAGTCAGCAATTTTGGTGGGGATGTTAAAAAACTCATCATTATATAATCCAAGACCGCATAGAAACCCTATAGGTGTTAAGAATAGAAGAAATGTTGTTTTGAATCAAATGAAAAAGTATAATTATTTAGACAAAGTTATAGTTGACTCGTTAAAATTAGAACCTCTAAACTTAAATTATACTCCTGAATCACATCGTGAAGGGCTGGCAACTTATTTTAGGGAATTTTTAAGAGCTCATATGAAATCGTGGATTAATGATGAGAATAATAGAAAACCTGACGGATCAAAGTATAATCTTAATACTGATGGGTTGAAAATATATACAACCATTAACTATACTATGCAAGAAATAGCAGAAAATGCAGTTACTCAGCATATGCCAAGATTACAAAAAGAATTTTTTGAGCAAAATGAAACACTTGACGATTCTATAGCTCCATTTAGAGAACTAACAACCGGGGCAGTAGATACTTTATTAAGGATTTCTATGAGAAGGTCTGAGAGGTGGAGAAAAATGAAATATGATCTAAAGAAAAGTAATGAGGAAATTGAAGAATCTTTTTATATACCAAAAGAGATGACTGTGTTTTCTTGGGGTGGTGAAATTGACACCATAATGACACCATTAGATTCTATGAAATATTATAAATCTTTTTTTAGACCTGGAATGATGTCGATGGACCCTACTAATGGATATATTAAAGCCTGGGTTGGAGGAATGAATTATCGCCATTTTCAATACGACATGGTAAAAAAAGGAAAGCGCCAAATTGGCTCTACTTTTAAACCATTTGTTTATGCAGCAGCCATTGACCAATTAAAATTGTCTCCATGTGATACATTCCCAGACAGTCAGTTTTGTATAGAAAAAAATAAATTTGGAAATGTAGAGCAATGGTGTCCAAAAAATTCAGGAGATAAATACGGTAGGACTAGAACTTTAAAAAATGCTCTTGCAAATTCTGTAAACACAGTTACAGCTAGATTAATGGATAGAATTGGGCCACAGACTGTTGTTAAATTAGCTAAGGATTTGGGAATTGAACAAAGGATTTTAGCAGTACCTTCTATTGCTTTAGGCACACCTGATTTAAGTGTTTATGAAATGGTTGCAGCGTATTCTACATTTGCCAATAAAGGAGTTTATACTCAGCCGGTTTTTATAGAAAAAATAGAAGATAAAAATGGTACAGCATTATATGAAAATCAGCCTATTACAAGAGATGTTTTAAGTGAAGAAGCTGCCTATGTAACTGTAAATCTGCTTGAGGGTGTAACAAAGGCAGGGTCTGGTACAAGACTTCGGACAACAGGTGCTGATGAGTATAATCGGGCTTATCAAAATATTGTTACAGGTTACCCTTATGAATTTACAAATCCGATAGCTGGTAAAACAGGCACAACTCAAAATCAAAGTGATGGCTGGTTTATTGGTATGGTGCCAAATTTAGTTACAGGCGTATGGGTTGGAGCAGAAGATAGAGCTATTCATTTTGAAGATATTGCTTATGGCCAAGGAGCATCGATGGCATTACCTATTTGGGGTGTATATATGAAAAACGTGTATCAAGATTCAACACTTATGATATCAAATGACTATTTTGAACGCCCTGACAGATTGACGATAGAACTAGATTGTAATAAGTTTGTTGCTGATAGTATAGTTGGGAAAACTACTGATCAAGAGATTTTAGATATTGATTTTTAATACCTATAAACTCGTCAATGCATTCAGGGTTTTTCATTGCACCTTTTGATATCACATTTGTTACTTTTTGACCCAACAGGATTTTCTTTATTGGAATTTCCATCTTTTTCCCGCTTATTGTATAAGGAATTTGAGAGATAGAAAATATCAAGTTTGGTGTGTGTCTTGGAGAACATTTTGTTTTAATAAGATTATGAATCTTACTTTTCAGTTCGTTATTAAGATTAGAAGTCGTTTGTATGAACAGGATTAATTTACTAGAATTATTAATTTCTAAATCAATTATTAGAGAGTCTTTAACTTCTTTTAATTTGTCTAAAACAGAATATATTTCAGATGTGCCGATTCTAATTCCATTTCTGTTAAGCGTAGCATCTGACCGTCCCTGCATTAAAATTCCTTTATTTTTATCTATGAAAATCCAATCACCATGTGTCCATACTCCTTCATTTTTATTAAAATATGAATCATGATATTTTTTAAAATCATTATCTCCCCAAAAAAACAATGGCATAGAAGGTAGAGGTTCTGTGATTACTAATTCACCAGTAATTAGTTCAACACTTTCTCCGTTTTCATTCCATGCTTCAATTGAAGCTCCTAACATATTACATTGCAGAAAACCGGAATAAACAGGTAGTTTTGTACACCCCCCAATAAATGCAGAACAAATATCTGTGCCACCACTTAAAGATATAATTTGTGCATTTGGAAGCTTTTTTTGAATCCATTCAAAAGCTTCTACTGACAAAGGCGACCCAGTTGCTCCAATTGTTTTGATACAATTTAAATCTTCATTATTAACATCTTTTATATTTTGCTTCATACTGGCAATAAATAACGGGGATCCATTTCCAAAATGATTTATTTTAACCGACTTGGCAAATCTCCATTGTACTCCAATATCTGGGAAATTAGCTGCCCCATCATATAAACAAAGCTTTGCGCCGCAAAGAAGTGATCCAATAGCATAGTTCCACATCATCCACCCGGTTGTAGTATTCCAGAAAAATCTATCACCCTCACTGATATTTTGATGTAAAGAGTGTGACTTATATTGTTCAATAAGAATACCTCCAGTACTATGAGTTATTGCTTTTGGTTTTCCGGTAGTTCCAGATGAAAATAAAACCCAAATAGGATGATTAAATTCTACAGAAATAAAATCAAAATCTATCCAATATGTAGAGCTAAAATTCCAATCATCAAAGTCTGAATCGAACAAAATCATTTGTTCAACAGATGGAAGTTTACTTTTTAGTTCTTCTATTTTTTTATTTTGATTGAATATTTTTCCATTGTAAGAATAGCTTTTATGAGCTAATAAAACCTTGGGCTTAAGCTGATCAAATCGATTCACAATACTCTCCACTCCAAAATCAGGAGAACAACATGACCATATCGCACCTAAAGAATTTACGGCAATAAACGAAGCAATAGTATCAGGGTGATTTAACAAATAACCCGCAACTACATCTCCTTTTGAAATATTAGCAGAAATTAATTTTTTTCTTACTTCGTTTGCTTTTTCTAGTAAACTATTCCAGGATATATCAATAACATCAGAGTGCTCATTTTGATAAATAATAGCTGTTTCATTATTTTTTGCATAGCGCAGAAGATGATTAACATAACTTAATTCAGCTTCATTAAACCATTTAGTTTTATAAAAAGGGACGTCTTTTTTTAAAATATATTTATAGGGCTTTGAAAATTCAATTTTGAAAAATTCAGAAATTGACAGCCAGAATTCTTCAAGATTATTTATTGACCAACTATGCATTTCGGAATAATCTAAAAAATTTAAATTATAATTTTTAGAAAGAAATGATTCAAACTGAAATAAATTTGAGGCCTTATAATTATTTGGTGTCCAAATTTTATTCATATTTAAAAAGAAGCTTTTATTAATTTTTTTGTGTATTCGTCTTTAGGATTTGAGAAAAGCGAATCGGCTTCTTGATATTCTACTGCTTTTCCGTTGTAAAGTACGATAATTTTATCCGACATATATTTAACGACGGATAGATCATGCGATATAAAAATATATGTAAAATCATACTTTTCTTTTAAAGAATTTAACAGATTTAAAACGGTTGCTTGAATTGATACATCTAAAGCTGAAACAGATTCGTCGCAAATTAAAATCTTTGGGTTTACACTAATAGCACGCGCAATACATACTCTTTGTCTTTGTCCACCAGAAAGCTCGTGCGGATAACGATTTAAATAAGTCTCATCGAGACCTACATCTTTCATTAGCTCTTTACACTTCTCAAAGATATTATTGCTGCTACATATTTCATGAAATCTTAAAGGTTCTGAAATAATTTGTTGGATTTTTTGCAGAGGGTTCAATGATGCATAGGGGTCTTGAAAAATAATTTGTATATTTTTTCTAAAGTCTAATAGTTTATCACCTTTAATAGTAGAAATGTCTTCACCCATAAATGTAATTTCTCCTTTTTCAAAATTGTGAATTTTAAGAATGGCATTTGAAAGGGTGGTTTTTCCCGAACCAGATTCACCTATAAGCCCTAAGGTTTCTCCCTTATATAATTCTAGGTTTATATTGTTTAGTGCTTGAAAATCTTTCTTGCTTTTAAAAATATTTTTAGAAGTATTGTAATATTTAGAAAGATTTTTGATTACAAGAATTGGTTTCCTTGAATAGATTTCATCTAATCTTTTTTTTCTTTCCCAATTTGATTCGTATACATTTTCCAAATTAGTATCAAAACTTTCAACTGTAGGCAAAATTTTTAATCTTTTTTTATCATCAATAATTATTGATAATAACGCTTTTGTATAGTCTTCCTTTGGATTGTTCAAGATTGACTTATTTGTTCCGGCTTCTACAACCTCCCCATTTCTCAAAATCATTATTTTATCAGAAATTTTTGAAACAAGTTTTAGGTCATGAGAAATAAATAGTATTGATAGATTTTCACTTTGTTGTAAGTCTTTAAGAATATCAATAATTTCCTTTTGAATTGTAACGTCAAGAGCTGTTGTTGGCTCATCTGCTATAAGAAGTTTTGGGTTTGATGAAAGCGCCATCACTATCATTACCCTTTGTTTTTGACCTCCCGAAATTTCATGAGGATATTTTTCAAGAAGATTTTTCAAATTATTAAGCTTCACCTTTTTTAGTAGCTTTTTTATTCTTTTAACAGTGTTTTCAAAAGATAAATTTTTATGAGTTTTAAAAACTTCGTAGAGCTGTTCTCCTATTTTCATTGTTGGGTTTAAAGCACTCATTGGTTCTTGAAAAATCATAGAAATTTTAGAGCCTCGAATTCTCATTATGTCCTTTTCTTCTAGATTTAAAATATTTTCTCCTTCAAAAATAATTTCACCTGAAAAATTAAAATGTTTTTTTTCGAGAAGTCCCAGGATACTTAATGATGTTAATGATTTTCCACTTCCTGACTCCCCAATTAGAGCAACAATTTCATTTACCCCTATATTAAATGAAATGTCTTTTAATAACTTTTTATTATTTGATTTTTTGTCAAGGCTAACGCAGAGGTTATTTATTTGAAGTAATATATTTTCCTTTTCTTTCAAAAATTATTCGATTGATTTTGCGAGTTTGTATCCTTCGGATATATATTTATATAAATCACCTGAGCCGTTACTAACTCTCCCCTTTTCGTTGAAATTTCCTTGTCTAACTATAATTATATTTTCATTTGGGAATGAAATAACAAATTGCCCACGATGACCATTCATTGTAAAAACCTTTTTACCTTCATAATTATAAAGCCACCATCCATATCCATAATATGGACTATCCTCAAACGAAGGTTTTATAGAAAGTTCCACAAATGAAGAGTCTAAAATAACTTCATCATTCCATTTCCCTTTATTGATATATAATTTACCAAATCTTGCGAAGTCTCTAGCGGTACTGGCTATGCAACAATATGCCTTTTCCATTCCATAATTATCACTGTCAAGCTGCCAAAGAGCAGTGTTTTCTGCTCCCATAGGTTCCCAAAAATGTTTAGTTAAATAATCAGACAACGTTGTCCCAGTAGCTTTTTCGATTACCATCCCCAATAACTGTGTGTCTCCGCTCGAATATCTAAACCCCTGACCTGGTTTATTAATTATTTTTTGTCTTAAAATCACTGATCTCAAATCATTAGTGAAGTAACTTTCAGATGTAATATTTATAACACTGTAATATTTTTCATTCCATTTCATTCCTGATGACATTGTCGCTAAATCACCTACAGTTAATTCACTTGCCAATCCTTCATTATACTGCTCAAAATAATCACTTACAGGTTGATCAAGCCCTTTAATTTTACCTTCCATTATTGCTTTGCCCAACATACTTGTAACAATACTTTTTGCCATGGAAAAGGAATTAGATATACTATTTTGATCATAGCCATCATAATATTTCTCAAACAAAATACTATCATTTTTAATCACAAGAAATGATTTAGTTTCTCTGTCTGTATTGAGCTTTTGTAGTATTTCGGACTCAGCTATTTTATTGTATTTTTTGTGAAGTGCCCACGGCTCAGGATCCGAACTTTTAATTTCACGATTGTCAAAATATTCATAGTCTGAAATAAAAGCAGTATTATTTCCAGTCAAATAAATTGTTCTTACTCCCCTAATTAGATATTCAATATTAAAAGCATATATTAATAAAATAAGTGCACCAAAAATCATTAATATCCACTTTAAAATCTTAGCCATGGTCTTGTTATTTTTGCCAAAGATATGAATTTAATATTCTAAATTTTTTCATAAAGAGTATGCTAAAATTTCGAGGTCAGTAAATTATTACTAAATTTAATTATATGCGAGAAAATAATATATCACTTAGCTCAAGGATTTTTTATTATATGATGGTATTTATTGTGGTTGAATCTATAATGATAGGTGGTGTGACTTTATACCAATTTAACAATCAAAATTCTGAATACCATGAAGGAAGACTTGAACGAAAAGAAAATCATTTACTGGTAGATATAAAATATGAAATTCAAAAAGCTAGTATAAATTCCCTTAGCTCATTAAATAATAGCACCATTTTAGAAATGGCAGATGTTCATAACTTAGAATTCGAACTTTATAATCTTGAAGGAATATTATTAAAGAGTTCAACTGCTGTAACAGGGGTTCGTGGAAGAACTTTGTTAGATGAAGAGATAATTGACTATTTTAAAAATGACAAACCAATGAGATATGTTGAAGACGATAAAAATACAAGTTACTTTAAATCTTCATATAATTTAGTTTCAAATTTTGAAGGTAAGCCATTAGGAATAATTTATATTCCATATTTTGCGGATGATACTAGCAGTAAGCAAGAACTAAGCGGATTTTTAATTCGGCTTGGGTTCGTACATGGAAATATGATACTTATTGCTTTTATTATAGCTTACTTTATATCAAATTTTGTTACAAAATCTTTAGATTCAATTGGGGATACTATCAAAAAAACAAATCTTCAAAACCAAAATATAAAAATTGATATAGATAATACTCCAAAGGAGGTTGTAGCACTCATAGATTCTTACAATACTATGATAGATGAACTTAAAAGTAGCGCTGTAAAATTAGCAAAAAGCGAGAGGGAAACGGCTTGGAGAGAAATGGCTAAACAAGTTGCACATGAGATTAAGAATCCTTTAACCCCAATGAGATTGAGCATTCAAACTTTTGAAAGAGGTTATAGTAAAGGGGAGGATTTTAGCAAGAAAAGAATTAAAGAATTTAGTGATTCATTGATACAACAAATTGACACTATGAGTTCGATAGCAACTGCTTTCTCAGACTTTGCCGAAATGCCTGAGCCTAAAAAAGAGATACTAAATGTTGTTGAGGTTGTAGAATTAGCCATAGATATATTTAATAGAGATCATATTAGTTTTAAAAGTAATTCGAAAAAAATAGAAGCAAATTTTGACAGGACACAACTGATAAGGGTAATTACAAATTTATTGAAAAACGCATTTCAAGCTATTCCGGAAGGAAGAACACCTGAAATTAGTGTCAACATTTCGGATAATGCATCATCGGTAAAAATTGCAATTTCAGATAATGGTTATGGCATTTCAAAAACTGATATGCAGAAAATATTTGAACCAAGCTTTACAACAAAATCTAGTGGAATGGGACTAGGTCTCTCCATGATAAAAAGTATTATCACAGCTTATAATGGGGATATTACTTTCATATCTAAGAGTAATATTGGAACTACATTTAATATAACATTTCCAAAAAAATAATCAATATGTCATATAATAATTTAATATACACAATAGAAGATAGAGTAAACACTATTTCAATTAATAGACCAGATAAATTAAATGCTTTAAATATTGAAACCTTTTCAGAAATAGATCATGCTATTAAGTCATCAGTTTCAAATCCTGAAGTTAGATTAATTATTATAACTGGAGTTGGAGACAAAGCATTTGTAGCTGGTGCTGACATAAAAGAGTTTGTGAATTTTACAATGGAGCAAGGTTTTGAGTTGTCGGAATCAGGACATAAAATTTTAACTGAAACTATTGAAAATTGTCCTAAACCAATCATAGCAGCTATTAATGGTTATGCTCTTGGAGGAGGTTTAGAGATTGCAATGGCATGCCATTTAAGAGTAGCCTCTGAAAATTCAAAAATGGGTTTACCTGAAGTTTCACTTGGGGTAATTCCTGGATATGGTGGTACTCAAAGACTTGCACAACTAATCGGTAAAGGTAGAGCTCTAGATATGATTATGACTGGAAAAATGATTGATGCTGAAAAGGCTTTAGATTACGGTTTAATAAATTACAAAACATCTCCAGAACAATTGATGATTTTTACAAAAGAGTTGACGGAGAAAATTTTATCTAACTCGTCAAATGCAATAAAACATGCAATTAAAAGTGTTAATGCAAATTATCAAGATGGTTTAAATGGGTTTGAAATAGAGATGAATGAGTTTGGCAAATGCTTTGAAACGAAAGAGTTTGTTGAGGGCACATCAGCATTTTTAAATAAAAGAAAACCTGACTTTAACTAAATATTATGGGTTTTTTAACATCTAGTTGTTTAAAAAATTAAGATATTCATAACAAATTTTATCTATTGAAAAAAGTATTCGTCCTTTTAACAATTTTTGCAATTCAATTTTCATATTCTCAGGGTACAGATTTTGTCGAAATTAATATTAATGCTCAAGTCTTGGACTATGAAAGCAAAACAGCAATTCAATTTTCTGAAGTTAAATTCTTGGATAAAAATATAGGCGCCCTTACCAATGAAGAGGGAAAATTCTCTTTGAATTATTTACAGAGAAGTATTGATAATAATGATGTTTTTATGATTTCAGCTTATGGATATGAAACGATAAAAACAACTGCTAACAACTTATATAAATTTTTAAACAACACAAACATATTCTTTTTAAAGAAAGCTAATAATTCAAGTTTATGGTTTAACGAAGAAGATACAAAAGACAATTATATTTTTGGAAAAGTTTTCAGTGTCAAAGGACCAATACAAGGAGCTACAATAAAAATTAAAAATTCTTTGATTGAAGCCAAATCTGATTTTGAAGGATTTTTTAAAATAAAGGCAGATATAAATGATATTCTTTCAATCAACTACCTTGGAATGATTGAAAAACAGTTATTTATTGAGGACTTAGAAGACAAGTATATTTTATTAAAGACTGATGCTCAAATTTTAGATCAAGTAACGATTACAGGGACTTCTGATCTTAGTGATGAGGTTGAAACAAGCTACGGTAAGAAAAAGAAAAAGTCAGTCGGATATTCAACATCTACAATTACATCAGAGGATATCTCACCTGGAGCTGTTACAATAGTAGATGCAATTCGTGGTAAGTTTACAAATGTACAAGTTGCATATAATCAAGATGGGGCCGCAACAGGAAACAAGGCTCAAATCTATGTAAGAGGCGGTACACTTTCAATAAATAATTCTGCTGCAGCTATATTTGATGTAGAAGGTTTAATATATAATGAAGTTCCTGATTTTATAGATCCTCAACAGATTGAAAGTATAACGTTATTGAGATCGATGGGAGCAACAAATCGATATGGAAGTCAAGGTAGAGGAGGAGTCTTTTTAATCAAAATGAAATCTCTTTCAAGAAAGGTTCAAAGACTCTTAAATACTTTAAAGGTTAAAGGAAATGATTACAAAGAACAAACACCTAGTATTGCATTTGATTCATTAAAACCATATTATATAAATGACTACGAAGATGTAGAGTCTGTCGGAGAAGCTAAAAAGCAATTTTTAAGTTTAAGTAAAGGAGTATATGAATTATCTGTTGCATTTCATATCGAATCATTTAATTATTTTAAAAATATTGATAAAGAATTTGCTGTTAGCATATTAAAATCAATTGCTAAAAAGGCAAAGGACAACCCTAAGGCATTAAAAACAATAGCATATTATCTTGAAAAGATTGGAGATTTTCAAACTGCCAAAATTATATATCAAAGACTGTTATCAATACGTCCAATGGATGAACAATCTTACAGAGACTTAGTTTTGATTTATAAAGAAAATCATGATTACGAATTGGCAGCTAGTCTATACGATTTAATTTTAAATAATAAGCTCAAGAATGTTAATATGCTTGGTCTCCAGGAAACTGTTGTCAATGAGGCTGCCCATTTATATTGGACTAAATTTGATAACCTAAGCCAAACAGATTTTCCACTAAAAACTTTAAAAAAATATGTTCCAAAAAATGACTGGAAAAATTTTGGTTATGATTATAGAATTATTTTTGATTGGAATGATCCGGCAGTTGAATTTAATGTCCAATTTGTTGACCCAAAAAACAAATACTATAACTGGTCTCATACTGTTTTAGATGATAAAGACTTACTAGAAGATGAACTTAATTACGGATATAATACGGAGGAATTTATAATTGAGAAATCAGACCGAGGAAAATGGATAATTAATATTGAAAATTATTCAATTCAAGATGAATCAAATCCAACTTATATAAAATACACTGTATTTAAAAATTATGGTAGACCTAATGAGATTAAAAAGACAGAAGTAATTAATTTAAACAAACTAAAACAAAAGGTAAACCTTGATATTTTAAGATACTATAACTAGCAGTGCTCGTTATATGCTCCTTTCAAATTTTGAGAAATCATTTCAGCAGATCTCCCTTCAATATGATGCCTTTCAAGCATATGGACTAACTCACCATCTTTAAATAATGCAATTGCTGGTGAACTAGGCGGAAACGGAGCTAAATAATATCTAACTTTATCTACTGCTTCGCGATCAACTCCTGCAAACACAGTTGTTAAATGTTCGGGCTTTTTAATATTAGACAAACTATTTATTGCACCAGGTCTAGCATTGGCAGCAGCACATCCACAAACAGAATTTACAACAACCAAAGTAGTTCCTTTATTAGAAACCATATTGTCGACATCTTCATTAGATTTAAGCTCGCTAAAACCTTGATCTGTTAGCTGTTTTTTCATTGGGTATACAAGTTCTTCAGGATACATATGTAGAATAATTATAAATTACAGCAAATATATGATGTTTTCCGATAAAATTTCTTTTGTTTTATTATTTTCGTCAAAAGTTAATCATGGAAGACATATCATCATATTTAGAATTTTTTTTTATAGGGCTAGAAAACCCAATCTTACAAGCTTTTGTTGCGGGATTATTCACATGGGTTTTAACTGCACTTGGTGCATCACTTGTGTTTTTCTTTAAGTCTGCTAACAGAAAAATTTTAGATGCTTCTCTAGGTTTTACGGGAGGAGTAATGATTGCTGCAAGTTTTTGGTCACTATTGTCACCAGCAATTGATGCTGTTGAAAAACAGCATGAACTTGGGTTAACATCTCTTCCTTCTTTTTTACCTCCTGCAATAGGATTTTTTCTTGGCGCTTTTTTTCTATATTTTTTAGATAAAAAAATACCTCACTTACATTTATTTAAGAAGATTGAGGAGGCAGAAGGTCCAAAAACTGATTTAAAAAAAACAGAGTTATTAGTTTTAGCGATTGCAATCCATAATATTCCTGAAGGTTTGGCTGTTGGCGTTGCTTTTGGTGCTATAGCTTCTGGAATGGACATCGGCTTTACTCTTGGTGGTGCAATTGCTCTAGCTATAGGAATGGGATTACAAAATGCACCTGAGGGGTTTGCAGTTTCTATGCCAATGAGAAGAGCAGGATTTAGTAGGTTTAAAGCTTGGCAATGGGGACAACTTTCAGCAATTGTAGAGCCAATCTTTGCAGTTATAGGTGCCGCAATTGTAATTTCAGTTTATCCTATACTTCCTTACGCATTGGCTTTTGCAGCAGGAGCAATGATTTTTATTGTTGTTGAAGAGGTGATACCTGAAAGCCAGAGTGGGGGAAATACTGATATTGCAACAATGGGCTTGATAGCAGGATTTATTGTAATGATGTGTTTAGACGTAGCTCTCGGTTAAACTAGTTTCTGGAAGCATTAGCAATTTCTTCAAAATCGACATTTTCATAAGAAAATGAATATTCTTTCATTAAACGTCCTCCGTAATTATCTAGCCAGTCTTTGTGTAATGAGAGTTCAATATTAGTAGGAGGTAAAACATTAAATTCAACAGAATATAAATCGTCTACTTTTCCTGGTAATGAAATATTTCTAGCATAGTGATAATTGTCAATTAAATTTATATGTGGCAATAAATCAATGAATGTACTTAATCCCGTTTCTTGATTTATAAGTTTTGCAGTAATGTGCAGGTATGCTACAAAACCACCATGAGGAGTTCCATTTGGAACGTCTTTAGTATCCCAATTTACTCTTGCTTCAATATGTATATTCGTTTCATTTTCATTTAAATGCATTCTGTTTGGCATTACATGATCTTTTATTGCGCCTTCAAAAATAAAAACTATTCCAGGTTCGATAGTTTCTTCTCCAATTACTAATTCCTGAGCGGTTAGAAAATTGAGATTTATCATTATTATGGTAAATAAAATATATTTCATTTTTAATTAATTATTATAAGATTGTTTTAATATTTCTATGTCTTTTAAAAGCCTTTGTATTTCTTCACTATTTGTGCCGTCATAAAATCCTCTTATTTGTTTTTGCTTATCAATTAACATAAAATTTTCAGTGTGAATCATATCAAATTCCCCAAATTCTACATCTTCTACGGCGAGATAAGACTTCCGTGCTAAGTCATAAATCTGTTTTTTATCTCCGGTTACCAAGTTCCATCTTGATTCATCGATTTTATTTTCAATAGCGTATTTTTTTAATTGTTCAACCGTATCAATTTCGGGTATTACTGTGTGAGATAAAAATAAAATATTATTATCATTTTTTAATTCTTGTTGAAGCTGATACATGTTTTTTGTCATTACTGGGCATATGTCTTGACAAGTTGTAAAAAAGAAATCAGCAACGTATATTTTATCATTATAGAATTCTTGAGTGACCTTTTCTCCGTTTTGATTGGTTAATTTAAAATCAGCTATTTTGTGATACTTTGAAACATGAATAATTGATGAATCCACCAATTTTTCGTTGACTTCAGCAGGCTGATAAATTGGCAATGTTTCAAGAGGTTTTAATATATAATAAAATAATCCAATTGCAAATGCTGCAAAAAGCAAAATAAATCCAATTGTAATAAAATCTCTTTTTCTAAATAACTTCAAAATCAATCAATTTTGTGGTATCCAAAAATACAATAGATTTATTTTAAATAATCAAATTAGATATTTTTAATTTACTATTAATCAATTACTTTTGTCAGCTAATTAATTACTATATGGAAATCTTTATTAAAGTTTCACAATTTATTTTAAGCCTTTCTTTAATTATTGTTCTGCATGAATTTGGACATTACTGGCCAGCAAAATATTTTAAAATAAAAGTTGAAAAATTCTATTTGTTTTTTGATGTAAATTTTTCATTGTTTAAGAAAAAAATAGGTGATACTGAATGGGGTATAGGATGGCTGCCTTTAGGCGGGTATGTTAAAATTGCAGGAATGATTGATGAAAGCATGGATAAAGAACAAATGGCGAAACCAGCACAGCCTTGGGAATTTAGATCTAAGCCAACGTGGCAAAGACTTATAATTATGCTGGGAGGCGTTACGGTGAACTTTATTCTTGCTATAGTAATTTATATAGGTTTAGCATATAGCTATGGTTCATCTTCAATATCATTGGATTCAATACAAGATGGTTATGTAATTGATAATCCAATTTTATTAGATGCAGGATTTAAAACCGGAGATAAAATATTAACAGTTGACGGAAATAAATTAAGCACCTATTCTGAGTTAAGAAAATCAATAATTGGTTCATCCAATTATCAAGTAGAACGTGATGGCCAAATCATTGATATTGTTATGCCAGTTGATTTGCTAGGACAATTATCCTCTAGCAACAACATTACATCATTCGAATTTAGAAGACCTTTTATAATTCAAGGTGTTTCAGAAGAGTCTTTAAACAAAGATTATGATATTCAGCAAGGAGATATTATAGTGTCTTTAAACGGAAATGAAATTAAGTATCAAGATCAGCTGCTGCCATTACTAGTGGAAAACAGAAATAGGACAATTGATGTTGAAATATTAAGAGATTCTTTTAGAATTAAAAAAACATTAAACGTTAATGAAGATGGGAAATTAGGTTTTTTCTCTAGTTCTTCAGTTAAAGATTTAGTTGATTTGGGATATTTAGAAGTTGTTATAAATGACTATTCTTTTATCGAAAGCATAGGTGTGGGAACAAGTAATTTTATTTCGTTCATGGATTTTTATTTTGACCAACTAGTAGCAATATTTAATCCAAGCACAGGAGCATACAAGGGTCTTGGAGGTTTCATTGCTATAGGAAATATCTTTCCTGCTACTTGGGATTGGCAGTCATTTTGGGGCACTACCGCATTGCTTTCAGTGATGTTGGGGGTTTTAAATTTACTCCCTATTCCAGCACTGGACGGAGGACATGCTATGTTTTTGGTTTATGAAATGATTTCAGGAAGAAAGCCGTCTGATAAATTTATGGAAAGGGTTCAGCTTATAGGATTCATTATATTACTTACATTGGTTATTTACGCTAACGGAAATGACATTTATAAGTTATTTAATTTTATAAGCTAATATGTTTTCGTTCTATTATTTGTTGCTTCTTTGGATACTTATAGGTCTAATTACCTTTTTATATTTAATTTTTTCCAACACTGTTGCCCCTTATGGAAGGCATTCTAGTTCAAAATGGGGAATTACAATTGATAATAAGTGGGGATGGTTTTGGATGGAACTTCCTGCACTAATGCTAATGCCATTAATAGTTTTATTTTCTTCTGTTGAAAAAAATAGTGTTGTCCTATTAATGCTTTTTCTTTGGGTTTATCATTATTTCTACAGAACAATTTTATTTCCGTTGAAGCTAAAAACAAAAGGGAAAAAAATACCAATTGTAATCGTAATTAGTGCATTTATTTTTAATCTTTTCAACGGGTTTTTTGTTGGCTATGAGATAGGGTATGTTTCACAAGAATTTGCTTTTGGACCAAATACAATAATAGGGTCTTTAATATTTTTCACAGGGATGTATATAAACAGAACTTCTGATAATAAATTAATTTCATTAAGAAAAGAAAATAAAGAGTATCAAATCCCTCAAGAGGGCATGTTTAAATATATATCCTGCCCAAATCATTTTGGAGAAATTATAGAATGGATTGGCTTTGCAATTATTGTATATAATCTAGGGGCTTTAAGTTTCGCATTATGGACTGCTTTTAATTTAATTCCAAGAGCTATGAATCACCATAACTGGTATAAAAGTTATTTTACGGAATATCCTAAAGACAGAAAAGCTGTAATTCCTTTTGTATTTTGAAACTATAGCTCAACAATTGATTTGAAGCTTTCCTTATCTGTATCTCCTTCAGTATTAAATAATAAAATTCTAGATTTTGAATTTAATTCAATGTGCTCATTTAACTTTGACATTCCTGGATCTTTTATGCATTTTATAAGACCAGCTAGGCCTGCAGATCCTGATTCACCAGAAATAATTCTTTTACTATTTTCTTTAGGTTTATATAAAGTTCTCATTGCATTCCTTGCATCTTCATCAGCAATTGTCATAACCGCATCACAACCTTTTTTTATAATTTCCCAAGCACTTTTTGAAGGTATTCCACAATTTAAACCTGCCATAATTGTTTCAAAATTAACTTTTGGTGAAACTCTTTGATTATGCATAAATGAGCTTAGCACTCCAGAAGCTTCATTTGGTTCAACTAAAACTATTTTTGGTCTATTTGTTCTATATCTATTCAGATAATACCATATACATGAAGCTGGCCATGAACCAACTCCACATTGAAGAAATATAATATCTATTTTAGGTTTTTGAAATAAATTAATTGAATCTTCCATTTCTTTAAAATGTGTTAGATATCCTGACATTATTAAGGCTGGAATTTTCTCATACCCATCCCAGGAAGTATCTTGAACAAGCATCCAATTATTTAAAGCACTTTGCTTTGCAGCATGATTACATGTTTCTTCATAATTCATGTCAAGCTGTATAACTTCTCCTCCATATTGAGCAATTGCATCTATTCTTTCTTTAGTAGTATCTTTGGGAACATATACTACAGATTTTTTTTTATTTATTGAAGCTGACCAAGCTACTGCTTTTCCATGATTTCCATCAGTAGCAGTACAAAATACAGATGTTTGCGGATCCTCAATTAATAATTTTCGAATTGCATATGAAGCCCCAAGCCCTTTGAAAGCATTTAAATTAAATCTTGTTGATTCATCCTTTAAATATATGTTATCAACACCAAGTTCCGTTGATAAATTTTCCAGTTCAAATAATTTACTATTAGAATAATTAGGTAATGTTTTATGAAATTTTATAGAATTGCTTTGAGCTAAGATTCGTTCAGTTAGAGTATTACCTATCTCATTATTTGGAATGTTTAAAAAAAAATCCATTCAAGTCAATTTATTTTTGAAGGTAAAATTAAATTAAATTTTAAAAATATTATATATATTTGCCCTCACTGAAAAGTAAATTCCTCCTTAGCTCAGTTGGTTAGAGCATCTGACTGTTAATCAGAGGGTCCTAAGTTCGAGTCTTAGAGGGGGAGCAAGCGAAACCGCTACACTACACAGATAAAAGCCTTCGAGAAATCGGGGGCTTCTTTTTTCAATAGTTACAAGTTAAAGGTACAATTTTTTGGCAGTTATATGGCAGTCCTAATAAAAAGTGGCAACTATATGGCAACTCATTTGGCACTCTTTAATGTAAGTGTTTAATTGTTGTTGTTCTTAAGAGTAATACTTGATTTAGCTGAGATAGAGCTAACTGCCGAATTTGTATAAGGTAAAGATGTTGTAAAAGCCCTTGTAGGCTTAGTGTTTTGTTTGAAAAATTCGAAACCATACTTACTAAAAAAGTTTAAAACATCAACCTCATCTTTTAACGGTATCAATTCATCTCCATCATAAACGTTCCAATTCCTTTTCTTCCAATGTGCACTTATCTTAACATTCTTATGTTTAGAAGTGGATAACATATGATATCTGTTGCCTAAATAAATCTCAATGAACTCATCCTCAATTTCAGTAATGTTAAATGTCTTTGTAATTGTTTTTGTCTGTCTTTTAAGTGAGCCATCATCAGCTATGTATAGTTTTTTCCCTACCTCAACGGTTTCTTGATTAACAATAATTTGACTAAACGAAACAAGTGGAATAAATAGTAATAGTATTAGCTTTTTCATTTTTTTCCGAGGCCGCATTGTTTATAGTTTTCAGGAGCTTTACGATTTCCTTGATATATTTCTTCATATAAACCTAAAAGATCAGCCATTTTTAAATCATAACAAGCGCCTTCGGTGTCCCCTGATTTATATTTTGCGATACTTCTGTTTAAAAAAACTAAATAATTTGAAAAAGACGGCTTTTTATTTGGAGTTGATGTTGATTCTACTAAAATTGCTTGGTCGAAATCGTAAATTGCACCTTGATAATCACCCAATTTTGTTTTTAGAACACCTCTTCCATTATAGTAGTGTTGTCTATCAAAATACTCTTGTGTGTTTGCAGGGCTGATATTAAGAGCTTTATTGTAATTATCCATTGCTGCATCCAAATCATTATTTAATACATTATTGCCTGCTTTGACATAATAGTCATATGCAGTTTGAGAATTACCACTTAATGAAAATAGTAACGTAAGTGTAAGTATTATATATCTCATAGTTTTAGTTGTTTAATGTATCTACAAGTTAGTGAAAAAGTTGTTTATGGCTTATCGTATGTTGGTTAGTCTCTTGATGCTAATTCTTGAACCATCTCTCTTAGTTCACTAACCTCATCTCTGTATGTTTCTATTTCGCTTTGTTGCTCTTTCAATGCATTGATAAGTACAGGTACTAATGTATTTGTTATTTTTTATTTAGATATTTACTGATGTCTAAAATTGTTTTCCTTTTGACTTGCATTAATACCCCTGTTTCTTTATTTACTAATCCAAATGATTTTTCGTTATACACATATAAAAAATCATCTGAATATTCTGAAACAATATACGAGTCTTCATTAAGTTCATAAAATTCAATAGCCAAGTTTGAAGATCCAAGAAAAGTATTTGAACTTTTGCCATTTGTTACCCCTTTGTTAACAACATAACCATTTTTTAATGCTTCGGAAACATCTATTGTAGGATTTGAAGAGGACTTAACATAGCCCTCCATTCTTTTAAGCCATAAATCTTTATCCACTAGTTCCCAAATAACTTTATCGAATCTCATCCCATATTCATTAATAAATCCTGGGTATCCATACATCATTAAAACATATCTTTTAATCACACTAAATTCATAGTCACCATTAGGTTTATTATCAATATCAAATTCGTAAACTTCGAAAGGAATAAGTGAACTTGAAGACATATCTTTAAGCTTTTTCCCGTTAAATGAAATAGTTTTTACATTAAATTTTTTCATATCAGTATTACCAAGAATCCATTCGGTTGCACTTAACTCAGCCATTTCCTTTGCTTGTGAAATAGAAAGGAGAGCAATTCCAACTCCTACGGCTGTAGCTGCAGCTATTTCTTCATTGTTTTGAGAATAAGCACATACAGGTTTTAACAGAAAAACAGCACCTATTATTATTATGAGAAGATTTTTCATAT
>CABXBH010000005.1 GCA_902510415.1 uncultured Bacteroidota bacterium
TTCAGATGTCACTATTACTGAATTAGAATTGATTAACACTTTGTTTCTAAGTTTTTTATGTCGACGTTTAACACTGGGTAATAAATGAAACCTATTTAAATAATTTAGATTAACCCATGGATCTCTAAAATCTGAAATCCATTTAATATTTAATCTTTTTTTCAATTCATAACCTATTAAATGTAGACTATGAGGTGGCCCAGTTGTAATAACAACATCAATTTTAGTTTTAGACAAATAATTCTCAATAAAATCAATAGATTTATTTTTCCATAATATTTTCATATCGGGAATAAATAAATTACCTCTGATAAAAAAAAGTAATCTTTGAAACAATGACTGTTCCTTAGGATTGGGTATATTTCCTGACCTAATTAAGTTTAGCGACTTTGAGTTTGAAATGATATTTGATATTTCCGTAATTGGGTTTTTGATAATTTCTAACTTTTCACTCACCTCATCATTTAAAGAATAATCGTAAATGGGATAATTTGGATTCTCTGGAATGTATAAAATAGGTTTAATATTATATTCTGGTAAATATTTGACAAACTTCATCCATCTTTGAACGCCTGGGCCCCCAGCAGGTGGCCAATAATAGGAGATTATTAAAACCTTTTTATCCAACTTTTTCGTTTTATTGACATAACTATCATAATTAAAATAAAGGAAAGTGTACTAAATAAGCTAATTTTACTACTTAATTCGACTACTTCTGGCTCAAATTTAAATTCTACTTCATATTTACCATTTGGCACCTCTAAGCCTCTTAAAATATAGTTAAACCTAAAATGTGAAACCATTTCTCCATTAACATATGAATTCCAGCCATGTGGATAATATATTTCAGAAAATATAATTAAACCTAAGCCGTCTGTTTCAACTTCATATTTTAAATAATTTGATTTTTTTTCAATTAAATCAACTCTGTAATTAGTGTTTTTATATTTTTTTGATGCAAAATCTTGAGAAACTGATAATTTTTTAAAATTTAAAGAATCAAGACTCAAAATTTCATCATTATCAGAAATAACATTAATATTTTCTTTAACAAACCATGCACTTCCAGGTATATCATCATTGACATAAATATTTTTCTTATCATCATCATTAAATACGATATATTTAGTATTTAACATATCTAAAGAATTCATCTGAGTTTTGTTTATATAGAATTCCATTACATCATTATATCTCCCAAGTTTTGCAGCATGATAACCTTTAATAGAATTAAAAAAATAGTTAGGTCTTGTTGAGTTATCTGTTAAATCTAGAACTCTATAATCCGATTCATCCTTTAATATTTCTTTGTAGATATTGTCTGATTTGTAAGGATTATCAACTAGAATAGCTTCAGTAAAGTTATCCTCATTTACATAATTCTTAGAAAACGAAATAAGATCAAGTGAAATGAAAAACCCTAATAAGAAAATTAAAAAACTCTTTTTAATTTTAGAATTTAAATATAATAGCAATAAAAGATATATGATGGAAACAAAAATTAATGTCCTAATCAGCTGATTTACATATATATCTTTTCGATCATCAATTAATACATCAACTACTCTTTCATCAATATATGAATCAGAGATTCCAGAAAAAGATAGATAACCCTTAAACACATATAGAAAAATAATAGTAATTATAAATAATAAAGCAGTGTAATTTAAGGCCTTAAACTTTTCTTTAAAACCTACATCAGAATTTAACATACTTGACAGGCCAAGAATTGACAAAACAGGTATACATAATTCTAAAATTACCTGTATTGATGAAACAGCTCTAAACTTATTATAAATAGGAAAATATTCAATAAATATATCTGTTAAAAAACCCAGATTTTTACCATATGACAAGAGCAATGAAGCAATAATAGAGGCTAATATCCAACCCTTATGATCTCCCCTGTAAAGAAATATCGAAAAAACAAAAAGGAAGAATACTGTAATTCCTAAATATGCAGGAGCTTCTACAAATGGTTGATCCCCCCAATATGTTGGACTATTTTTTACAATTTGCAATGATTCAATTGAACTGTAACCGTTTTTTCTTAAAAATTTAAAAAATTCAGAATCTTGCTTCAATTCTTCTGATGAACCACCACCCATAATTTTTGGGATAAATAAATTTATACTTTCGAAAACACCATAACTCCACTGGGTTATATACTCTCTATTTAAACCATTAGAATCTTCTTTGTTAATACTACCATCAGGACTAACAGTGAGGGAGGAAGCATTACCCCTAGTTGATTCCCCTGAGTATTCTATAGTAGTAAGTAGATTGGATGCATTCATTAAAAGAGCAAATAGCAATGCAACAAATAAAGTTAAACTCGATTTTATAAGATGAATTCTATCTTTCTCTTTAATACATTTGATTATAAACCAAACAGCCATAGCAAGTACAATAAATATTAGATAATATGTCATCTGGAAGTGATTTGCCGTAAACTGCAAAGCCAAGAATATAGTTGTAAGGAAAAAACCTGCTAAGTATTTTCTTCTTGTAACGTATAAAATAGACGCTAAAACAAAAGGCATGTAAGAAATAGCATGTGCCTTAGCATTATGACCAGCTCCAATGATAATGATTAAATAGGTTGACAAACCAAATGATAGAGCACCTAGAATAGCAAGTCTAAACTCTACCTTTAAACTTAACATTAAAAAATAGAATCCTAAAAAGTAAAGGAATAGATAATCTGCTGGCCTAGGCAAAAATCTAATAAACAAATCTAATTCCTTAATATAATTGTGTGAATATTTTGCTCCGAGCTGATATGTAGGCATTCCTGAAAAACCATTGTTCACCCAGTATGTTTCCTGATCATTATTATTATTTCTAAAATCCTTTAATTCTTTTGACATCCCAGAATATTGAACAATGTCATTTTGAAGAATTTTTTTTCCTTCTAAAACAGGTGAAAAAAACATTAATGAAGCAAGTATAAAAAATATAATAGCTGATAAATGTTTTATGATTTTATTTTTTTTTTCAGACATGTTTTATTTTAATCAATTTCCTCATAATCAACATAGTCTCCAAGCTTATCAGAATTTTTAGAATCCTTATTAGGCATTTTATTAATTGACACCTCACCTTCTTTATTCTTATTAATATCTTTGGAATTATAAAAATCAGTTTGTTTTTGTTTTACCTTATTAACTAAATATAAATAAAACAACCTTGATAAAAACTTAAAACCAAAGTAAAACAGAACTAGATATAATATAAACTTCATAATACAAATTTACAACTCTAACAATTCAAAAAAAGTTAATATCTTATTAAATTATAAGATTTATATTTGTTGTTATACGTATTATTGTGAATAGATTCTTTTTATTTTTCTTCATTGTCTTTATTTTAAAATTTGACTTCGGTCATTCACAGTACACCGAAATAATTAATTCTAATAGACCTGGGAATTCATCTGGTGCTTTTTCTGTTGGTAAAAATATATTACAAATTGAGAATGGATTTTACATTACAAACGAAAAGCATAATTTATTAAACTATGAGACTAAAGGATTTGGCTTAGACTTTAAATTAAGATATGGGTTGCTTTATGAAAAATTAGAATTAATAATTGACGGGGTATTTCAAGCTGATGAATTTAATGATTTCAGATACAACCCTACGAACACATACAACAGAAAAAATTTTAAAAAATTTCAACTAGGTGCAAAATACTTAATTTTTGATCCAAAAAAAGGACTAGAAGATAAACCTAACGTATATAGTTATTGGGCAAACAGAAAGTTTAATTTTAAAAATCTTATTCCAGCAATTTCTGCTTATATTGGAGTAAATTTTGATACCTCAAACAACCCATATACGAGCTCCCAAATTAAAGGATTAAGTCCCTCTTTGGCTGTGTTTACTCAAAGTAATATCACCAATAGATCTGTAATGATTACCAACTTAATGTTTGAAAGGATAGGTACTACACAGAATGATTTTGAATATATTGTTTCCTTAACATATGCGTTTAACGAAAACTTTATTGGATTTATCGAAACTCATGGTATTAAAAGTGATTTTTATGCTGAAAACAAGTTTAGCTTTGGATTAGCTCATCTTTTCAGTGATAATCTACAAATAGATTTAGGAACCACCTTGAATTTTAAAGGTACTCCACAGATTAATTATATTAATTTAGGATTAAGCTATAGATTAAACTTATACTCAGATAAATGATTTATTTAAAACAGGTTATAGAAAAAGAGGATTTAAGAAAATTTGTAATGTTTCCTTTCGAACTTTATAAGAATTCTAAATTTTGGGTACCGCCAATTATAAACCAAGAAATGGACAGCTTTAACGAAGATTTAAATCCAAACTTAAAAGATTCGAAAGTAGAAATGTTTTTGGCACTTGAAGATCAAAAAGTTATTGGCAGAATAGCCGTTATAATTAATTGGTATGAAGTAAAAGAACAAAATACTAACAAAATTAGATTTGGTTGGTTTGATTTCGTTGACAACTATAATGTAAGCAAAATTCTTTTAGAAAAAGTTGTAGAAATTGGAAAAGCTAATAATCTAGAATACATGGAAGGACCAATGGGTTTTAGCAATCTAGATAAAGTAGGTGTTTTAACTAGTGGATTCGATGTTATTGGCACTATGATTACCAACTATAATTATGATTATTTTAAAAGTCATTATGAAAAACACGGATTAAAAGTTGAAAAAACATTTCATGAAAAGACATTTTTATTCGAAGATATAGACACTGAGTATTATGAAAAAATGAGTAGAATTGTAAAGACTAGGAATAATCTTAAAGAAGTAAACTTCTATTCTACAAAAAAAGTTATGAGTAGAGCAAATGAAATGTTTGATTTATTTAACAAATCATATGCAAAATTATCTTCATTCGTAAAGATTACTGAAGAACAAAAGGAGCATATGAAAGAAAAATTTCTAAGTTTTGTCAATCCAGAGTATATAAAATTTGTTGAAAATAGTGAAAATAAAATTGTAGCTTTTGCCATAATTATGCCTTCATTTGCAAAAGCATTACAAAAGATGAAGGGGAAATTAATGCCTTTCGGTTTTTTACACTTATTACATGCTAAAAAATTTAACAAAGATGTTACACTCTACCTTATTGGAATTCATCCAGAATATCAAAAATTAGGAGTTACTGCAATAATTTTTAATTCTTTTATACAAACATTGAAAAATAAGGGGATTAAAATATGTCGAAGAACACCTGAGTTAACAGACAACCAATCTATTGATAAAATTTGGAAAAATTTTAGTCCTAAGTTGATAAAAACAAGATGTACTTACAAAAAGGAATTACATTAATTTCTCCGATAACTTTTTATAAACACCTGACACTAGTCTATCTCTAATTGAAGAAAAAGCATCTAAAGTTTCTTCAATATCTTTAAATTGATGAGATGAAGTTGGTATTAATCTTAACAAGATTAAACCTTTTGGTATAACTGGATATACAACTATTGAGCAGAAAATTCTATAATTCTCTCTAAGATCTTTTACTAACGCAAATGCTTCTGGAATAGATCCCTTCAAATAAACAGGTGTGACACAACTTTGAGTGGTACCGATATCAAATCCTCTATCTTTAAGACCAGCCTGAAGTTTATTAACATTATCCCAAAGCTTTTGTTTAATTTCAGGTTTGGATTTTAACATATCTAAACGTTTTAATATTCCCTCAACTAACTGCATTTGAAGAGATTTTGCAAAAACTTGTGATCTCATGTTATATTTTAAAAAATCTATAATTTCTTTATCTGAAGCAATAAAAGCTCCTGTACTTGCCATTGATTTTGCAAATGTGGCAAAATACACATCAATTTCATCTTGAACACCTTGCTCCTCGCCTGCTCCTGCACCAGTTTTACCTAATGTGCCAAAACCATGAGCATCATCTACTAATAATCTGAAATTAAATTTTTTCTTTAGTTCAACAATTTCTTTTAGCCTACCCTGCTCTCCACGCATTCCAAAAACACCTTCAGAAATAACTAAAATACCACCATTAGTTTCATTAGCTATTTTTGTTGCTCTTCCAAGATTCTTTTCAAGACTTTCCATATCGTTATGTTGATATGTGAATCTTTTTCCCAAGTGAAGTCTAACTCCGTCAACAATACATGCATGAGAATCAATATCATATACGATAACATCATTTTTGCTTACAAGTGAATCAATTGTAGATAATATTCCTTGATAGCCAAAATTTAAAACATAAGCAGCTTCTTTATTTACAAAATCTGCTAATTCATTTTGAAGTTTTTCATGTAAATCAGTATGACCAGACATTAATCTTGCACCCATTGGATAGGCAGAGCCATACTTTGCTGCTGCTTCGGCATCCGTTTTTCTTACTTCTGGGTCATTGGCTAAACCGAGATAATCATTAACACTCCAAGTTATAACCTCTTTACCGTTAAATTTCATTCGGCTTGAGATATTACCTTCAAGCTTTGGGAAGGCAAAATAGCCTTCAGCTAAATCAGCCCATTTCCCTAAAGGACCTTTATCTTGACGCATTCTATCGAATAAATCTCTCATTACTTTCTAATATATTGAATATTGTTATTATTAATTTCGTGTTTTGAATCTGAAAAACCTTGATCTTCCATCCATTTATCACTATATATTTTACTTAAATATCTAGAACCATGATCTGGAAAAACTATTACAACAATATCAGATTCCTTAAATTCTCCATCTTCACTTAACTGTTTTACAGCTTGAAATGCTGCACCACTAGTATATCCAGCAAAGATACCTTCAAATTTTACAATTTTTCTAGCTGAATGAGCGCTATCTTCATCTGAAACTTTTATAAATTTATCTATTATATCAAAATTCGTAACCGATGGAATTAAATTTTTACCCAATCCTTCAATCCTGTAAGGATAAATTTCATTTTCGTCAAATTCACCTGTCTCGTGAAATTTCTTTAATACAGAACCATAAGCATCTACCCCTATAATCTTAACATTAGGATTTTTTTCCTTTAAATACTTTGCTGTTCCAGAAATTGTACCACCTGTTCCACTACAAATAACTAAATGAGTGAGTTGACCATTTGTTTGTTCCCATATTTCAGGACCAGTAGAAAGATAATGTGCTTCGGCATTAAGGTCATTAAAATATTGATTTATGTAGATTGAGCCTTTTATTTCTTTGTGAAGTCTTTTTGCTACTTCATAGTAAGAGCGTGGGTCATCAGCTGAAACATTTGCAGGACAAACATAAACTTTTGCACCCATTGCCTTGAGCATATCGATTTTGTCATTAGAAGATTTTGAAGAAACAGCTAGAATACATTGATACCCCTTTATTAACGAAACCATTGCTAAACTAAAGCCTGTATTTCCAGATGTGGTTTCTATGATTGTATCACCTGGTTTTAGAATACCTTTTTTTTCAGCACTTTCAATTATGTGTAATGCAATTCTATCTTTTGAAGAATGGCCAGGATTTGCCGATTCAAGCTTCACAAGAAATGTTCCTGTGAAATTCTTGGTTAGATTATCTATTTTTACCATAGGGGTTCTCCCCACAAGCTCCAATAAATTATTAACAACATTTTTATTTTTTTTCATTTAAATAAGAAAAAATGATTGTTTAAGAGCAATACAAAAATAAGTGTTTTTAGGTTGAATTTTAAATTATCTATTATAACTTATCGACAATTTCCATAAGATAGTTATGATTATCTTTAGAATAATCTAAATGGGTAACAATTCTAATTTTTTCTGGCCCCATGGAAAACCAATCAAAAACAATCTCATTTTTTGAAAAATAATCAATAATTGTCTTTTTTTGCACAGACTCCTTCAGCTCTAAAATTATTATGTTTGTTTCAACATCATTTATCGTTTTTATAAAATCTTTTGACAAAAACTTTAATGAAATTTCTTTTGCTCTTTCGTGATCAATTAATAATCGTGATATATTATTTTGAATTGCATATAAACCTGCTGCTGCCAAGTATCCAACTTGTCTCATGCCACCACCCAAAATTTTTCTAATTCTTATTGCTTTATCAATAAAATTCTTTTTACCAACTAGTATAGACCCGATTGGACAACCTAAGCCTTTACTTAGACACACGGAAACAGTGTCAAAGATATTTCCGTATAATTTTGGATTATCATTTTTAGCAATAATTGAATTCCATATCCTAGCGCCATCCATGTGTAATCCAAGATTATTATCGGAACATATTTTTTTTATGCTTTCAAAATCATTAAAATCCCAACAATGACCCCCACCCTTGTTTGTTGTATTTTCAAGAGATACTAGCTTTGATAAAGGTGCATGATAAAAATCTTTCGGATTAATTGCAGAAGTTAATTCGTCTGTCGAAAAAATCCCTTTTTCTCCATCTAACAATTTAAAAGAAACACCACTATTAAATGAGGCTCCACCACCCTCATAATTGTATACATGTGAATATTTATGAGCAATGACTTGGTCCCCAGGATTAGTGTGTAATTTTATAGCAACCTGATTAGCCATAGTTCCAGAAGGAAAAAACATCGCTCTATCCATCCCGAAATAATCAGCTACTAAATTTTCCAAGTGTTTAACAGTTGGGTCTTCACCATAAACATCATCTCCAACCTTTGCCTTTAGCATAGCATCAAGCATTTTAGCACTTGGTTTGGTTATTGTATCACTTCTTAAATCAATCATTTTACAGAAATATAGTTGCAATTATCTGTCCCAATAGGAGATCCATCAGGAATTTTTAAAGATTCTTTTATTTTATATTCTTCTGGATTCTCATAGAAATCCTTAATCATTCTAATATAATAACTTGAATATTTTGAAAGTTTATAATCCTTTCTTTTTTTGGATAATAGCTCTAAAGTAATATTTGTCAAGTAATCATTACTAATGTTTTTAACCTGTGAAAAAGTACTTGAATCATTAATAACCTTAAAAAGGTTTTTTAACAAGGTCACATTAACAATATGCTGAACTTCTTCATAATAGGAGTCATCGATTGATGGGACGTTATTTGTTTTTAAAAGAATTGTTCTTTTAAAAATAAAATTATATAAATCATCTAGGCTTAAATTAGAATTATTTAAGGAATGTTGTAATATTAGTCTGTTAAGTCTTTTGGGTCGTAATATTAAGCTTAAAGTCATATCAGCAGATGTTTCACTGACTGAAAAAGGGTCAAAAGCTACTCCTAAATTTGATTTAAAAGATTCTCTTGTTCGAGGGTATCCAAATGCTCTTGGGGGAAATAGCTTTAATTTATCCTTTGGAATTGCTAAAAAACTGGGAGATAGAGTTTTAATTAGTGAGTTTAGTGCTTCTAGCTGGGTGTCTTTATCGAGATAATGAAATTCATTTTGATTATCCCCAACCAAAGAATAATTATAATCCATACCACCGATTATCTTCGCAGTAGCCTCGGTTTGATATCTATGAAAAAAATATAAAGGAACAAAAATGTCCTCAAGCACTGAATTTGGAGTTCCTTTTTTAGCATTATTTTCTGAAAAATTCTGAATTGCTTTTTTTCTTATTTCAATTACTTTATCTAATCCTGAATAAGCTGTATCTCCGTTATCCCAAAGATGAGCATAAGCATGAGAGCCATCAACTGAACGAGCATCATAGTCAGTGATAAATCTCAAACCATCTTTTGTGGAATTTTCTAAAATTTTATTTAGCTCATAACCTTCATCCTCATCAATTTTAAAATCACTATAACTGTATGCAACTGTAACTTTATCCCACTCTCCAATTCCAGTATCATATGCATCATCAAAAACAATTTCATCATCTTTAATGTCTACTAAAGGATGTGGGTAATCCATCACAGATGCTCTATTATTGGTGCTAGCTGCAAAATTATGGGTAAACCCAATTGTATGTCCAATTTCATGTGCACTTAACTGTCTTATCCTTGAGATTGCCAATTCTAGCATTTTGTTGTTATTCTCTTCTGAAATAAACGGATCCCTAGTTAATGCTTGAGCTATCATATAATCTTGTCTAATTCGAAGACTTCCCAAGCTAACATGACCTTTAATAATTTCTCCTGTTCTTGGGTCAACAACACTGGCACCATAACTCCATCCCCTTGTTGATCTATGGACCCATTGAATTACATTATATCTACAATCCAAAGGGTCAACGCCTTCAGGAAGCATTTTAACTTGAAAAGCATCTTTGAAACCTATAGATTCATATGCTTGATTCCACCATTTTCCTCCATCTAAAAGCGCACTTTTTACAGGTTCAGGAGTTCCGGGATCCAAATAATAAATAATAGGTTCTACGGCTTCAGAGATGTCTAATTCTGGATTTTTCTTTTCTAACCTATGCCTAATAATATATTTTTTTGTGATTGACTCTGTAATTGGAGTGGAATAATCCATATAGGAAATTGAAATTGCCCCACTCCTAGCATCAAATTTTCTTGGCTTATAATTATTATCTGGAAGTTTGATAAAAGAATGATGCTGAAATACGGTAACATTATCGGGATCTGGAGCAACACTTCTAATTAAATTTCCTTTTGCTTCCCCTGAAAAAGTTAATAATGCTTCAAATTCGACATTTTCAGGAAATGCTTTTGTATTCTCAATTTCAATAGCACTTTTTGATTTATCAACTTTGTATGAACCTTGTTTACTATCCCTTAATCTTTTTGCTATACCGTGCCTATCATACATTAAAAAAGGAGTTATATCAATTAAATACGAATCCTCTTTTGATTCAATAATTTCAAACCCAAAAATCACTGATTTAGCAAAAGCCTGTTCAACACTTTTTTTCTCGCTTTTATTTTCTGTTTCAGCTCTATAATAAAGATTTGGCTCAATCAAAAGTAGTTTATTACCTTTTTTAACAAACTTAACTAATCTCTCCGAACCTAGTTGCCCCCTATCTAGTCCAATATCATTTGAACCAACTCCAGAAGCCAGAGATCCTATATATAAAAATTCATAATCAAGCTTATCAACATGAAGAAATATTTTATCCTTTGATTGGTTATATGTAAAATCAAAAAAACCTTTAAATTTCTCAATTTTATTATCCTGGGAAAAAGAAAAATTAAGGGTAATTATAAAAAAAATTAGATTTATTGTATTTCGGTTCATTGTTATTAAATTTTTATTAAATCTACATAATATAAATTTTTAATGAAAATATTCTCAACTTGTTTAATTAGTATTAATTTTACACAAATGATTACTCAAGAACATATACAATCACTTAGAAATCGCCTGGATGCGTTAAGGGGGTATCTTTGACTTTGATGGTAAAAAATCTGCTTTACAATTAGAAGAGACCAAAACACTTCAACCTGAATTCTGGGAGGATTCTTCTAAAGCTCAAACAGTTCTAAAGAAAGTTAAGTTTTTAAAAAGCTGGATTGATAATATTGATAAGTTAAACGAAAATATTTCAGATCTAGAAATTTTGTTTGATTTTAATAAAAATGATGAATGCAGTGATGAAGAATTAGCTAAACAATTTAAAAATACTGAAGAATTTTTAAAAGAACTTGAGTTTAAAACCATGCTCTCAGACGAGTCAGACAACATGGATGCTGTTTTACAGATAACCGCAGGAGCTGGAGGGACTGAGAGTTGTGATTGGGCTCAAATGCTGATGAGAATGTATGTAATGTACGGTGAAAAAAATAATCTTAAGGTTTCAAAATTAAACGAACAAGATGGTGAATCAGCAGGAATTAAAACCGCAACACTAAAATTTGAAGGAGATTATGCGTTTGGATGGTTAAAAGGTGAAAACGGAGTTCACAGACTTGTAAGAATTTCACCATTTGACTCAAACGCAAAGAGACATACAAGTTTTGCATCTGTTTATGTATACCCGCTTGTAGATGATTCCATAAATATTGAAATTAATCAATCTGATTTAGAAATAAATACATCTAGATCTAGTGGTGCAGGTGGTCAAAGTGTAAATAAAATTGAAACTAAAGTTCAACTTACTCATAAACCAACTGGAATTCAAATAACATGTTCAGAAACAAGATCGCAGCTAGACAACAAGATTAGAGCAATGCAAATGTTAAAATCTCAATTATATGAAATTGAAATAAAGAAAAAAAATGAAAAAAGGTCTGAAATTGAATCAGAAAAAAAGAAAATTGAATGGGGAAGTCAAATCAGAAATTATGTTTTGCATCCATACAAACTAATAAAAGACTTACGAACAGGCACAGAAACAGGTAATGTTGAATCTGTTCTCGATGGAAATCTAAAACAATTTTTAAAATCATATTTAATGTATAATTCAAATCAAAATAATAGCAAATAAGATGAAAATTTATCATAACAATAGATGTAGAAAATCAAGAGAAGGAGTTCAGTACCTAATGGAAAAGGGAATTAAATTTAAAATAATTGATTACATGAAAGAGAATATTTCTGAAAATAAAATGAAAGAATTATTAATAAAGCTCAATATTTCTGCTATAGATTTAATCAGAAAAAATGAAAAAATTTGGAAGGATAATTATAAGGGGGAGAAATTTACTGAAAAGCAAGTTATAACATTATTATGCAAACAACCTAAATTAATGGAAAGACCAATTATCGAAGCAGAATTTAAGGCTGTAATAGGAAGACCAAAAGAAAATATTGACAAACTAAATAATTAGTATTATAATGAAAAAAACAACTTTACTCATTACAATCATCACGTTGATATTTATTTCATCATGTTCAAAAGATGAAAACATAAATAATGGAAACAGTAATAACGAAAATTCTCAGGGAGAAAATGATATTAATTGCTCTGGAGATTATACTACAGCTGGAGTATTAGTTAATATAAATGAGGAAATCTATAACAATGATGAATCGGTTAACAATTACAGTAGATATTCTTGGTCATCAGATGGAGTTGATAGAATCTTAAATGGAAATGGAATCCCAAATCATGAGGTTGGAACGTTTCCAAATAATCATAATCCAAATACTATAAGTGAACAAAGTGTTAATAAGAGTTTTACTCTTTGTCCAATAATAGTTTATGAAAATGGATTAGAAGCTGGCAGTCCTGGCTCAGCAATTGCTTATGCATTAAATAGTGTCAAATTTGATCCAGCAACTGCAGGAAGATGTAATGATGATGGGGAGTGTTGCTTAGCACAATGTCAAGGAAATTGGAATATTGAAGCATTAGGGCATGACACTTTCAATTTTGGAGATGATATGAACCATGCTCATGTTCAACCTAATGGGGCATATCATTACCATGGGATGCCTGAATTACTTATGGATTTCTTAGGAGATAATAAGGGTATGACTATAGTTGGTTGGGCTTCTGATGGGTTTCCTATTTACGCAAGATATGGTTACTCAAATGCCAATGATTCTACTAGTGAAGTTTTAGTGTTACAACCAAGTTACAGGTTAAAAAGTCAGCCTGACAACAATAGGCCTGCTATATTAACCGCTATTGCTGGCCCAGGAGGAGGAAATAATCCCAATACACCTATTCCAATGGGTGCATTTACTCAAGATTATGAATATGTTGAGGGACTTGGTGATTTGGATCAATGTAATGGGCGATTTGGAGTAACTCCGGAATTTCCAGATGGTATCTATTATTATGTTGTTACTGATAATTTCCCTTTTTTCACAAGATGTTTAAAGGGTGATATTTAATTCAATTCTTTATAAAATGATAGTGGCACACGATTTGATTAGATAATTTTGAAATAACTAACAAACTATGAGCAGGCTATTTATTACTTCACTTTTTATTTTAATATTTAAATTAAATTTTTCTCAATCATATAAATACAACCAGCCGAAAGAATATATCATCTCAGGTGTCATTTCTAGCCTTGATAATGACGAGCTCCTTGAATACGCAACAATCACATTGCTAAATCCGCAGGACAAAAGTGTAATAACAGGTGGAATTTCTGATAATTTGGGTAAATTTTCTATACCTGTAAAAGTTGGTACATATGATGTTTTAATTGAATTTATTTCTTTTAAAAACCTAACACTTGACAAAGTAGAATTAAATAACAATATTGATTTAGGTAAAATTCGACTTGAATTAGATTATGAAGCTCTTGGTGAGGTTGAAATAATAGCTGAAGAAACAACTGTTGAAGTGAAACTTGACAAAAAAATATATACTGTTGGTAGAGATTTATCTGTCAGAGGAGGAAATGCTGGAGATGTACTTGATAACATTCCATCAGTTTCGGTTGATTTGGAGGGAAACATCCTTCTTAGAGGTAATGATGCTGCAAGAATATTAATTAACGGAAAGCCATCAAGTTTAGTTGGAATCGATTCTAAATTTTTACAACAATTACCATCTGATGCTATTGAAAAGGTTGAAGTTATTACTTCTCCATCCGCAAGATATGAAGCACAAGGAAGTGGCGGTATAATAAATATTATTCTCAGAAAAAGCAAAAAGCTTGGACTAAATGGATCCTTGAGCTCAAGTGTAGGAGATCCAAAGCGAAATGCTTTGTCTTCAAATTTAAATTATAGAAATGGGAAATTAAACTTTTTTAATTCAAGCGGATGGAATGATAATTTAAGTCCAGGTGGTGGATACAATAACTCTGAATACTATAATGGTGATGAACCAAACACTTTTTTTGAAGAAGATAGACAAAGAGAAAGATCTCGATCAGGGTATTTTCTTAACAATGGCATTGAATGGTATTTAAGTGATAACACATCTATTGTTGGATCTTTTTTCTATAATAAAGCTGACTCAGAAAACGTACAAAATAACTTTATTAACCAAGTAGATAGTTTTGGTGGGGATATTTTAAATCAGACTATTCAAACTGAAAATGAAATTTCTAATGATTTTAATCGTGAATACAACTTTAATTATGAAACAAATTTTGATGATACTGGACAAAAATTAACTGTAGATCTGCAATTTGATAATTCAGAAGATTATGAAAATGGAGATGTATTAAGAGATAACGAATTAGATGAAGTTATTAATACTAAGGAAGAAAGTAATTCTTACTTAATTAAAGCTGATTATGTTTACCCCATTGGAAATAATAAGCAATTTGAAGCTGGAATAAGAATCAGCGAAGACGATAACATAACCGATTATAAAGTATTTGAAAATATCGATTCTGAAATTGTTGAAGATTTAGATCAAAGTAATATTTTTCAATACAAGGAGCAAATTAATGCTCTCTACACGCAATACGGGGTTAAAGTTGAAGATAAGTATTCATTTCTTGTAGGATTGAGAGTTGAAAACACTATCAAAGATATCAATCAATTAACAACGCAAGATTATATAAGTAAAAATGAAACTGGCTTATTTCCAACATTCAATTTTGGGTTAGAGCTTGATGAAAACGAAACCCTAACATTTGGATACAACAGAAGAATAAGAAGACCTTGGTCTAGATTTATCAACCCCTTTCCTTCAAAAACTAGTCCTATAAATATATTTAGAGGTAATCCAGATTTAAACCCAACTTATTCGAATAATATAGATTTTGGTTATTTAAAAAGATTTGAGTCGTCTTTTACAATTAATACTTCTGCATATTTCCAAAGATCAACTGATACTTATAATTTTATCAATCAAGAAAATGGAGAAACTGTTCAGCTTAATGGTGTTGAAATACCAGTAGTAGAAAGATTTCCTATTAATTTATCTACAAATGAAAGGTTTGGATTTGAATTGAATTTATCTTATCGAAAAGGTAGAAAATGGAATATTAACTCAAATTTTAATTTATATACAAACAAAGTAGTTGGCTCATATGAAGATCTTGTTTTTGATAATGAGAGTTTAAGCTGGAGTTTTAGATTAAATAATAAATTAACACTTCCTGGAAAAATTGAATGGCAAACAAGAATGAATTACAGAGGTCCTGAGGAAACAGCGATAACCAAACGTGATGGAAATTTTTCTGTTGATTTAGCCTTCAGCAAAGAATTATTTAATGATAATGCTTCTTTAACTTTTAATGTTAGAGATTTACTTGACCAAGGTGGTTGGAAAACTGAAACCTTTAATCAAACCTTTTACAATGACAGTGAATACAGATGGAGGCAAAGATCATACACTCTAAATTTCACATACAGATTTAATCAAAAAAAGAATCAAAATAGAAGGCAAATGAGATCAGGTGGTTACGAAGATGGAGCGTTTGATTTTTAGGCTACTAACTTTTTTTTCTTTCTTCAATTAATTCTTCAATTCTTTCCTTAAGAGCTCCAAAAACCCAATAAGGAATAACAAAAAGAAGCAATACAAAGAATAACCAAAAACCGATAGTTAATATGGTTAAAAAAGCTAGAAAACCGAGATATTGATCGAATTCAAACATTATATATTATTAGCTCTTACAAATATAAGATATTGAATCTTTTATCTTAAAATTAAATTTAAATTATTTTCAACAAATTGTATTTTTCAAATAATCATTACTATACCCTTTATGTTTAGTTCCATATAATGTGTAAATTTGTAGAATAATAATCTGCTATGGAATATAGAATTGAAAAAGATACTCTGGGTGAAGTAAAGGTTCCTTCAGACAAACTATGGGGTCCTCAAACGGAAAGATCTAGAAACAATTTTAAAATTGGACCTAAAGCTTCAATGCCAATAGAAGTTATTCACGCCTATGCTATATTAAAAAAAGCAGCAGCAGTAACAAATCATTCTTGTGGAATTATTTCAAAAGAAAAAATGGAGTTAATTTCTAAGGTTTGTGATGAAATAAGAAGTGGAATTCATGATGATCAATTTCCGTTAGTTGTTTGGCAAACTGGCTCTGGTACTCAAACTAATATGAATGTCAATGAGGTTATTTCAAATAGATGCCAACAACTTAAAGGAAAAGATTTAAGCGATGAAAAATTTGTTAAAGCCAATGATGATGTAAATAAATCTCAATCATCAAATGACACTTTTCCAACTGCAATGCATATAGCCGCATATGATATAATTTCATCTAAAACATTAGCTGCACTAAAAGAACTGAAAATTAGTCTTGATAATAAAACAAATGAATTTAAAGATATTGTAAAAATTGGCAGAACTCACCTAATGGATGCTACACCTATTACTTTAGGTCAAGAATTTTCTGCTTTTGCTAAACAAATAGAAAATGGGATATTAAGTTTAGAGAATTCACTCACTTATATATCTAAAATTGCTTTAGGTGGAACCGCTGTAGGAACTGGGTTAAATACTCCAGAAGGTTATTCTGATAAAGTTGCAAAATTAATTTCTAATGAGACAAAACATCCATTTGTAACAGCTGATAATAAATTTGAGGCATTAGCTTCAAATGACGCAATTGTTGAATGTCATAATTCACTAAAAAGAGTTGCTGTTTCATTAAATAAAATTTCTAACGATATTAGAATGCTTTCATCTGGCCCAAGAAGTGGAATCGGTGAAATAATTTTGCCTGCAAATGAACCTGGTAGCTCAATAATGCCTGGAAAGGTAAATCCAACTCAATGTGAAGCATTGTGTATGGTATGTAGTCAGGTTATTGGGAATGATTCTGCTATAACTTTCTCTGCTAGTCAAGGACATTTTCAGCTTAATGTATTTAAGCCAGTGATAATCTATAATTTAATCAATTCTTCTTCATTAATAGCAGATGCAGTAAATAGCTTTAATTCAAAATGCATAGAAGGTATTAAACCAAATTTAAAATCGATAAAAAATAAATTGGATAACTCCCTAATGCTTATTACTGCATTAAACACAAAAATAGGTTATTATAAAGCTGCAGAAATAGCTAATAATGCATATAATAATGACACGACTTTAAGAGAAGAAGCGATAAAATCAGGATATTTATCTGCAGAAGATTACGATAAGTGGGTAAATCCCAAGAATATGATTTAGCACTGATTATTATGTCTAAATTAATTATAAATATTAAAAAGCTTCTTCAAATCAGAGATAAAAAAACTTCTTTTATCTCCGCTTGTGAAATGAATAATTTACCTCATATAAATAATGCTTTCTTGTTGATTGAAAATGGAAAAATTAGTGATTTTGGTAAAATGTCAGAAACCCCTAAAATAAATAATATAGAAACAATTGATGCAAAGAATAAAATTGTTTTACCTGCGTGGTGTGATTCACATACCCACTCGGTTTTTGCCGGGAATAGATCAGATGAATACATGCAAAGATTAGATGGCGTATCATATCAAGAAATTGCAGCAAATGGAGGTGGAATACTAAAATCTTCAATGCAAATAAATTCTGTTTCTGAAGATGATTTATTTTTAGATTCAAAAAGAAGAATTAAAACTTTAATTGGCTATGGAACAGGTTCATTAGAAATTAAAACTGGTTATGGCTTAAATTATGAAGCTGAATTAAAGATGCTTAAAGTCATAAAAAGACTTAAAGAATCTCTACCTATACAAATTAAATCAACATTTCTTGGAGCTCATGCAATTCCAAAAAATTATGAAAAGGAAGATTATTTTAAATTAGTTATAAATGAAATGCTAGAAGATTTTGCTAAAATGAAGTTAATCGATTTTGTAGACATTTTTTGTGAAAAAAACTACTTTTCAACTGAAGACACTAGATTAATTTGTGATAAAGCATCTCAATTCAATATACCTTCCAAAATTCATGTTAATCAATTTAATTCAATTGGTGGAATAAAAGTTGGTGTTGAATGCGGTTCGTTAAGTGTTGACCATCTTGAAGTTATGAACCAGAGTGATATTGATATCCTTAAAGACAGTAATACAATGCCTGTATTATTACCAGGGTGTTCTTTTTTCTTGGGTATTAACTATGCACCTGCAAAAAAACTACTAACAAACGGAATTCCATTCGCTATCGCTAGTGATTTTAATCCTGGCTCCTCACCTACAGGAAATATGAACTTCATAGTGTCACTTGCATGTAATAAATTGGGAATCTCAGCAGAGCAAGCAATCAATGCAGCTACTTTAAATGGGGCTTATGCCATGGGGGTTGATAAAAAATCTGGTAGTATATGCAAAGGGAAGTTTGCTAATTTAATCATCACTGAAGATATAAACTCAATAGATGATATACCATACTACTATGCTGATAATTTAATTAATAAAGTATTGATTAATGGTAAAGAGGTAAACTAAGAAAGCTTTTCATCTACTATCTTTAATATTTTTTTTTCTTTTAAACTAGCTTGGTCTAAAATACTTAATCCTTCAGATAGTATATTCTTAACAAAATTATTATCATTTAAATCATTGCAATTTATTCTTACATTCAAATATGCACCATTTATGGCCGCTTTAGCACAATGCATTGCCACTCCAACATCTGTAATTGAATTTGGGTTTCCATTTTGTACCATCTCCTCTATTATTTCTAGAGAATCAAAGCAAATTTTCATTATTCTAAATGGAACCTCAATCGCATTTTTTGTAGCAATTTGAATTTGATTATTTCTAATTTTCTTTTCTTCATCAGTATCTTTTGGTAAAGAAAAAGCATTCATTATCGAATTAAATGCATCAGTATCTTCATCAACCAAATCCAATAATTGAGACTGTAATAACATTCCTTTTTCTCCATATTTTGAATAATATTCCCATTTATCATCCCACCCTCTTTTATGAGCAGATAAATTTGCTACCATAACAGCTAATGATACGCCTAAGGCGCCGCAATATGCTGAAATTGAGCCTCCTCCTGGTGCAGGTGACTCACTAGAGGTTATATTTGCAAATTCAATGATTGTCTTTTTTGATAAATTCCTGTTTTTTTCATCAATCATATATTCAATTATCCTTGAATTTGGGTCAAAAGGACTTAATTCGTCAAGACCTAACGATTTAACAGCAATATGAATGATCTGACTTTCAGGAATTGCCTTAGATCTATTTTGTTTGGCTAAATAATATTTTCCTGCATCTAACAATACCTTTTTAGGAACCAATCCTATTAGTTCAGAACCCGTAACTCTCATTCCTCGAACCTGAGCTCTCTCACAAGTTTTATCAAAAACTTCATGCAAAGGAGTTGTATTAATATTGGTGATATTATAGGAAATTTGAGCTATACCATACTCATCAATAAACCATCCAATCCCCTTTAAATTCTTAAAATATCCTGGAATACGCAATGGATTATTATTTTTATCCTTTAAAACTTTTCCGGTCAATTTACCAGCTTCTCTTTTTATTCTTCCAGCTTCTCTTAAATCAAACGCGACAGCATTTGCTCTTCTGGTTGAAGTAGTATTTAAATTTATATTATATGCAACCAAAAAATCTCTAGCACTAATTGCTGTTGCTCCAGATTTTTGCACCTCATCATTAAATAAATCAGGTCCATAATCGGGCTTCCATAAAGGGTCACTAAGTTTATTTTCCAATCCCTCATATTCTCCACTACGACAATTGGCTAAATTTTTTCTCTTTTCTTCTTTTGCAGCATTTTCATAACAATAAACAGGTATTGAAAGCTCATCCCCAACTCTTTTTGATAGATTGTGAGCAAGCTTTATTGTTTCATCCATTGTAATACCTGAAACAGGTATTAATGGACAAACATCTACCGCACCCATTCTAGGATGTTCTCCTGAATGGTTTCTCATATCAATTAATTCTTTTGCTTTTGATATTAGATTGAATGCAGCGTCTATTATTACTTCAGCATCACCAACAAAAGTTATCACTGTTCTATTTGTTGCTTTTCCTGGATCAACATTTAACAACTTTACACCAGGAAATTTATCAACTGTTTCAACAATTTTACTTATGACTGATTGATTATTTCCTTCTGAAATATTTGGAACACATTCAACTAATTTTTTCATTATAATTTTGAATTATTCTCTAAAGATATTAATATTAAGTTATAATAGAATATATGGATTTAAATATTATAGATTTTGAAAAAAAGCTTGAAAAGGATTTTTATAATTTAAATATAGAGTGGCTTAAAAAAATTTTTGTAGTTGAAAAATATGACGAGGAAATTTTATCAAATTCAAAGAAATATATTATCGATAAAGGTGGAGAAATATTTTTTGCGAAAACCAAAGATGAAATAATTGGAACAGTTGCGTTGATGCCAACTTCTGAAAAAGATATTTTCGAATTAAGTAAAATGGCTGTAAAACCTAATTATAGAAATAAAGGAGTTGGTAAGCAGCTATTAAAAAAATGTGTAGAATTTTCTAAATACAAAGATCTTAAATCTTTGATATTATATTCAAACAAAAAACTAAAGAATGCTATTTACTTGTATAAAGAATATGGATTTACGGAAGTTATTTTAGAAAAAAACCCTCCTTACATGAGGGCAAACATCAAAATGGAGATGAAAGTAGCTTAAACCCTACCTTTTAAAGCATTAAACACCCAAGCTATAGCAAAGAAACCTAGTCCCACAGAGACAAATCCCCAACCTGCTATCTCATTATATTTAAATACACCAAGTGCTATCAAAACTAGACCAAAAAATATCATAATAAATGTGGCCCAACCTAAAACAGTATTTTTATTCATCATTCTTCTTGTCTTTTCTTTTTTTTCTTCTTTTCTTTTTTTCCTTTTTATCGTTAAAATCTGTGTCCACAAAAACAGATATTTCATTTGGAGTTAGTATAACAGCAAGAGACTTAACAAAATCAATTTCCAACTGCTTTAGTGATTCTTGCCTTGCCTGTTTAGACGAGTCAGTCTTCTCGACTATTTGGTTATAATTTTCAAATTTCTCAAGTAACAAACCCTTTAAAATTTCTTTTTCAAAATCATCAAGTAGGAAAATTTCAACACATTTAGGAAGAATTTTATTTAATTCATCATATGCATTGATAGTTGTAACATAAACTGAAGATTCAAATTTTGGTGGAGGTATATAACCTCTTTGACCTCTTTGAACTCCGTAAACTTGTTGTGCAAAACTATTAGTAAAGGATAATAAAAGTATAAATAAAATTAATCTTTTCATTTTTCTAAAAGAGGACGCAATTTATAAATTATTTAAGTGATATACTATTTAGGGTTTACAATTTTAATTTGTGTTTGTCTTCCGTTTACGTATCTATGCCCATCAACTCCGTAAAAACCTGCTTCTTCCAACATTATTCTAATATCTCTTCCCCATTCATTAATATATGAAGTATTATTTAGTTCAATAGCGTAAACTGTGTTATAATTTAAAGGATAGTCACCTGTACCTACTACACCACCCTGCGAATCCCACATACCTATTGTTGGCCCAGAAGAATGACCATAAGTTCCCAGAGGATGTGTGTAAATTGAAGGTCTAAGCCCCTTCTTTTTAGCTTCTTTTAATGAATTTAACAAAATCTCATTTCCAGAATTTCCATGAAGGAAATTTGAAGTTAATATGTCTTGAAGCTGGTTAGCATCTTTAAACGCTTCTTTTAAATAATAAGGTACATCTTTTTCATTATCATTTAGAATATAAGCCATTTGTTGGCAATCGGAATTTAACCTTAAATACGTAATACCAAAATCACAATGCAAAAGATCTCCTCTTTGAATTATATTTTCTGATGGTCTATTTGAGAATGATCTTAAATGGTCTCCGTTAATTTCACTACTTCTTTGAATATCAATAGAGGGATGAAACCAGGTTTCTAAACCTAAATCCGTTACTTTTTGACGCATCCACCACTCTAAGTCTGTTGTTGTTGTTTCACCTATTTTAATAACACTAGTAGAAAAGGCCTCATTTATTATCTGTTTAGTGATTGTTACAATTTGCTTATATATTTCCATTTCTTGAGAAGTCCTTGTTTCAATCCAAGCAGTTGCTAATTTTTGAGCTGATACAATTTTTTTCTTATTTAAACTTGAAATGTTTGACATGAATTCGTCATAGTCTGTTTTATCAAGACCATCTGCAATATTGAAATATTTAGAAAAGTTTAAACCAATCTTTTTTGGATTTCTATCCTCTATAATCTCATTTAATCTCAACCATTGATTAGGTTGTGACTCTTTATCCCATGCGGAAATTATATTCTCACCAAAGTTATATCTAGCAACAGCAAGCTTATCCAATGTATTATTTTCTTTATTGCGATAAAAAACTAAAATAGTTCTTCTACGTGCATTTAGCCATTCTGCAGGCAACATAGTCTTCAAAACCGGGTCCTCATTATATTCTCTAGATATTAACACCCACATATCTATATCAGTTTTATCCATCAAATCAGGAAGGATATTTTCAAATCTATATTTTAGAATTTCATTTATTTTTTGGGCCCTATCTTTTTCATCAAGAATTTGAGCATTAAACGAATTTGAAATAAGAAAAATTAAAATAATTATTTTCTTCATGATCTTTTATTAAGCTATATTTATTATCTGCTGTAAATTTAGGAAATATCAGACAAGTAAAATTGAAAAAATAATGCAAAAAAAATATTTATTAATAACAGTTGCTCTCCTGCTTACATTTTTAACAAATGCACAAACTTATTTAAATATTAATTGGGAAAATAAAAATTCTTCAATTTTACAAGACTCAGAGAATAACCTCTACGGATTATTTAGTAATCATTATGTTGAATATGTGAATTCTGAATTTAGTAATCAAGCTTTTATTTATGAAACTCATCATATGAAGGCAAAAATCAATAAGAAAACAGATGATTCAATAGATGAAATTTTTATTTCAAAAATCAATGTTTCTGAAATCATGGATATCAAAGCAAAAGTTTTTAAAAAAGATACTGTCCATATTTATAATTTTTCTGAAATGAAAAAGTTAAGAACCTCGGAATCAAGTGAAAACTATGATTATTACAAAATACCAAATATCAATGAGAAAGATATTGTAGAAATGATGTATACTGTAAAAAAAGACTTCAACTTTAACGGAAACAAACTAATTGAAGAATCTTTCCCCATAATTTCATCCAAATTTATATTAATAGAAAATGAATTTAAATCAAATATTAAAATTTATAATTCTAAAAACAGTAACATAAAAGATACTATAATTGATAACAAAAGAGGTAAATATGTTGAATTTAAAAATATCAAGCCAACAACTAATGAACAATACGCTACTCCAGTTGCCAATAAAATTAAAATAGCTTACCAATGCTATATTAATGATGATGATTTTTCACAAAATGAGTATTGGACCAACCTAGTTAAAAATGTTGAAGAATTATTTTTTCCTAAATCTACAAACCAAAAAGCTGTTGATTTATTAAAGGAAATTAAATATAATAGCGTCAAAATACCTCATAATGAAATAATTATAGTAAATGCTATAGATGAATACGTAAAAAATAACTTTATTATTTCCGGAGAAGAGAATCCAAATTTAAATGATATTAACTATATATTTAAAAATAAAATTTCAAATGACTTTAGTATTATTCAAGTGTATACAAACCTGTTGAAAGAAGCAAAAGTCAATTACGAAGTAGCTATAAGCTGTAATAGATATTTCCATAAATTTGATCCAGATTTTTTTGACCCAAATCAACTAAGAGAATTTGTTATCTATTTGCCAGATTTTGAAAAGTATATAAGTCCTAACAGAATAGAATATCGAATTTCAGAAGCTCCAGATGATTTAATAGGGAACTATGGAATATTTATAGATAAGGATTTAGAATACTATTTTAGTGAAATCACCCTGTCAGACGAAAATTTTAGTCAGATTAAAAAAAATATTCAGATTTCAATACCCAAGAGTTTAAAAAAATTAAAAATTCAGGAATCGAGGTCATTTAGTGGTTATTGGGCAATAATGAATAGAAATTATATTTATTTATCTGAAACAGAAAAAACTGATTTTTTAATAGATTATTTTACCATTAACGGACTAGATAATAAAAAGGTAATAAAGTACAGTATTGAAAACTATGACTTTTCAAATAATAAAGACAATGCACCATTAGTAATTAATTCAACAATTTTAACTACTGATTTAATAGAAAAAAATAGCAGTCTTATTAGTTTAAAAATTGGTAAAGTTATAGGTGCTCAAAGCAACCTGTTTGATGAGAATAATAGAATTAATCCAATTGAAATTAATTTTCCCAACGAATATGAATACAAAATTGCAGTAAATATCCCCAAAGGATATGAAGTATTTGACTATCAAGAACTAAACAGATCTAATGAATATATTTCAGTTGACGGCAATCTTTCAGCAAAATTTAAATCAGTTGCAAAAGTTAAAGATGATCAATTGGAAATCACAATTTATGAATATTATAAACAATTAAGATATGATAAAGCTAGATACGAAGAGTTTAGGAAAGTAATTAATACAGCAGCTAAATTTTACGAATCTTCTCTAGTTTTGAAAAAAAGTTAAATTTTACCAAATAATTTACCTTTCCAATCTGTCCAACCATATTTTTTACTAAAAATAACTAATACAACCACAAAAAATAAGATTGGAAGAGCTACCTCGTCAACTGGAAGAGCTTGAGGATCTGAAATATCTTTATAAATTGAATGAGTTTGTAATGCGGTCCAATCAGCGGTAACTAACAACGCAGCAAATGAGTTATTAGCAGCATGCCAACCTAATGCTAACTCCATTCCTTCATCCATGAGTGTCATTATACCAGCAAATAAACCAGAACCGATATAAAATACATAAACCATGTTTCCAAGTTTATCAATTTCTGGATTTGCATAATGCATTAAACCAAAAGCTACTGAAGTAAATAAAAGAGGTAACCATCTCGTTCCTGAAATCACACCGATTCCCTGCATTAAATAACCTCTAAAAAGATATTCCTCAGCGGATGTTTGTATCGGAATCCATACGATAACAATAGCTAATAATACTATAAATGAATTAAAATTGAAATTCCATTCATAATTTTCTGGAGAAATTATTGTGGTATCAAGTAATATAAGAGGTACAGTGATAAGACCCCAAACCGAAAAAGAATAAAAAACACGACTCCAATCTATTTTATCTCTTGATGTAGTTAGTTCTCTAATCGAATTCTTATGTATAAACTTAGCAGAAATAAAAACCCCAAGCAACATCCCGGCAAAACCAAGCAACATCAAGAAAAGGTTGAGATTTGGCTCTAATACACTCATCATGGCATTAACATCATTTTGAGCTAGCTTTTCCAAAAGTTCTGGGTCATCTATGGCTGCAGAGGTTAATGCTACAGTGAAGGGGATTTGAAAAATTATCATCATAATTGGAATAATTATAAATATTCCTAACAGATAAAATCCCCAATTTTCTCTGTTTCTAATAACCTGTTTTATGTACATGTTTTATTTTTTATTGATTGCTAATGTAGTAAGTTTCCCAAGTGAAATCAAATTTTCATTCTCATCAGTCACTTTAACTTCCCATATTTGCATAGTTCTACCTAAGTGTATATTTGTGGCTTTTGCATAAACGAAACCATTACTTATACTTTTTATATGATTTGTTGATATTTCTATTCCTCTAATAGCCAAATCTTTATTTTTGATAAAATATCGTGAAGCAAAACTTCCAACAGTTTCTACAAGTGCAGCAGTTGCTCCTCCATGTAATATCCCAGCTGGTTGGTGAACCTCTGAAGTTACAGGCATTTTACATACAACATAATTTTCTCCAATTTCAGTAAATTCAATTTTTAGAGTTTCCATTAAAGTATTGGAATTCATTTTATTTACTTCAGATAAAATTTCAAAATTTTTCAAAATATCTATTTTTTGCAAATCTACATAAAAAAAGGGCGCTTACAAAAGCACCCTTTTTTTAAAAAATATAAGAATATAATTTATTCTTTTACTTCTTCAAAGTCAACATCTTCGACATCATCTGAATTATCAGTTGACTGATCTTGAGCCCCTTGTTCAGGTTGACCTTGTTGATTTTGCTGAGCTTTATACATTTCTTCACTAGCAGCTTTCCAAGCTTCATTTATCTTCTCTAATCCAGAATCTATTTTTTCTAGATCCTTTGACTCATATGATTTTTTAAGCTCTTCTAGTGCTTCTTCAATCGGTTTCTTCTTGTCATCTGATAATTTTTCTCCAAACTCTTTTAGTTGTTTTTCAGTTTGAAAAATCATAGCATCAGCACTATTCATCTTATCAACAGTCTCTTTTGCTTTAGCATCTGCCTCTGCATTAGCTTCAGCATCTTTCTTCATTTTTTCAATTTCTTGCTCTGTTAGACCAGAAGATGCCTCAATCCTAATATTTTGTTCTTTACCAGTAGCTTTATCTTTAGCCGTTACATTTAATATACCGTTTGCATCAATATCAAAAATAACCTCTATTTGAGGAACCCCTCTTGGCGCAGGTGGAATATTGGCTAATTGAAATCTTCCAATTTCCTTATTATCTGGATACATTGGTCTTTCTCCTTGTGCAATTCTAATATCAACTGCAGGTTGATTATCAGCTGCAGTAGAGAATACTTGAGATTTTTTTGTAGGAATTGTGGTGTTTGCATCAATTAATTTAGTCATTACATTACCCATTGTTTCAATACCTAAAGACAAAGGAGTAACATCTAACAGTAAAACATCTTTAACATCTCCTGTAAATACACCTCCTTGAATAGCTGCACCTACTGCAACAACCTCATCAGGATTAACCCCTTTACTTGGCTTTTTACCAAAAAACTTCTCAACTGCATCTTGAACTGCAGGAATTCTAGTAGACCCACCAACCAATATAATTTCATCAATATCCGATTTATTTAAACCTGCTGCTTTTAATGCCGTTTTACACGGATTTATTGTTCTTTTTACCAAATCATCAATTAATTGATCAAATTTTGATTTAGTCAAAGATCTAACTAAGTGTTTTGGGCCACTATCAGTAGCTGTTATGTATGGTAAGTTAATTTCAGTTTGAGCGGATGATGATAATTCAATTTTGGCTTTTTCAGCAGCTTCTTTAAGTCTTTGAAGAGACATCGGGTCTTTTCTCAAATCTATACTTTCGTCATTTTTAAATTCATCAGCCAACCAATCAATGATTTTTTCATCAACGTCGTCACCTCCTAGATGGGTATCACCATCTGTTGATAATACCTCAAAAACTCCATCACCCAATTCTAATATAGACACATCATGCGTACCTCCACCAAAATCAAAAACAACTATTTTTTGATCTTGACCTTTTTTATCCAATCCATAAGCGAGTGCAGCAGATGTAGGTTCGTTAATAATTCTTTTAACTTTTAAACCTGCAATTTCACCTGCCTCTTTGGTAGCCTGTCTTTGTGAGTCGTTAAAATATGCTGGCACAGTAATTACAGCCTCTTCTACATTGGTTCCAAGATAATCTTCAGCTGTTTTCTTCATTTTTTGAAGAATCATAGCTGATAACTCCTGTGGAGTGTAAAGCCTACCGTCAATATCTACTCTAGGTGTATCATTATCGCCTTTAACGACTGTATAAGGTACTCTGTCTTTTTCCTTTTTAAGTTCAGAAAATTTATTACCCATAAATCTTTTAACCGAATAAACAGTTTTGGTAGGGTTAGTTACTGCCTGTCTTTTTGCAGGGTCACCAACTTTAATTTCTCCACCCTCAACAAATGCAATTACAGAAGGAGTAGTTCTTTTACCTTCTGCATTTGGAATAACAACTGGCTCGCTACCCTCCATAACAGAGACACAAGAGTTTGTTGTTCCTAAATCTATTCCGATTATTTTACTCATAATTTTAAATTTTTAAATTCGCTTAAATACAGTCAATGATTATGCCATTTAATTATTTTAACAATTTTGTCAGTATTTAAATTATTTTCATGACATAATGTCTGTATAATACATTGTTTTCAGGTTAAAAATAATTAGATATGAAAAATAACATATTGTCTTTGATATAATTTATTACATTTACAGACTATTTATTGACACCCTTGAAATGAATAAAAAAGTTTACAAAAGAGTTACAGTAAAATCCTTGCAAGAAATGAAGGAAAACTCTGAAAAAATTTCAATGTTAACGTCTTATGATTTTACCACTGCCGGTATCGTAGATAAAGCAGGTATAGATGTAATTCTTGTTGGAGATTCTGCTAGTAACATTATGGCGGGACATGAAACAACACTACCAATTACACTAAATCAGATGATTTATCATGCATCATCTGTAATTAGAGCCGTTGAAAGAGCATTGGTTGTTGTTGATTTACCTTTTGGAACATACCAAAGTGATTCTCAAGCAGCTCTAGAGTCTGCAATTAGGATAATGAAAGAAAGTGGCTCACATGCGGTTAAATTAGAGGGTGGTAAACAGATTAAAGATTCAATTAAAAGAATTATTAAAGCTGGGATCCCTGTTATGGGGCATCTTGGACTAACTCCTCAATCAATCTATAAATTTGGAACCTATACAGTCAGAGCGAAAGAAGAAAAAGAAGCTAATCAATTAATAGAGGATGCACGCTTACTAGAAAAAATAGGATGTTTTGCAATTGTTTTAGAAAAAGTACCTAGTAAATTAGCAGAAAAAGTTGCGAAAGAAGTTAATATCCCAATTATTGGAATTGGAGCAGGAAATAAGGTTGACGGACAAGTTCTTGTTCTTCATGACTTGTTAGGTATGACTAAAGAATTTAACCCTAGATTTTTAAGAAGATATATGAATCTACATGATGAAATGATTAAAGCTATATCAACTTTTTCTGATGATATCAAGTCTGGTGATTTCCCAAATGAAAATGAGCAATATTAATATTGAAAAAAATCCTATCTAATAAAGATAACTTACAAGTTCTTTTTGAAGACAACCATATTATTGCAATAAACAAAAGATGCGGAGATATTGTTCAAGGAGATAAAACTGGAGACAAACCACTCTCAGAAATTGTAAAGTCATATTTGAAAGAAAAATACTCAAAACCTGGCAATGTGTTTTTAGGCGTTGTTCACAGGCTAGATAGACCTACTTCTGGTATAGTCCTATTTGCTAAAACCTCTAAATCACTCTCTAGGTTAAATAAGATGTTTAAAGAAGGAGTAATCGAAAAATACTATTTAGCTATTGTAAAAAATAAACCAACCAAATCAGAATCAACGTTAATGCATTGGTTATGGAAAAATGAAAAAACAAATAAATCTATACATTTCATTAAAGAGACTAAAAATTCAAAAAAAGCAATTCTACACTATAAAGTAACAAAGCAACTTGAAAAATATTATCTTTTAGAGATTAAACTTGATACCGGAAGACACCATCAAATTAGATGTCAACTAAAAGCTATAGGCTGCCCTATAAGAGGGGATTTAAAATACGGGTATGAAAGAAGTAATAGAGATGGAGGTATAGATTTACATGCTAAAAAGATTATATTTAATCACCCTGTGTCAAAAATTTCATTAGAAATAGATGCCCCTGTTAAAAATGATAATTTATGGATTGCAACAAAATAAATTTATATGAATATTGATGTCCTATACAACAAACAAAAAAACTTTACTAATTCACAAAAGAAAATTGAAGTTAAAGAAAGGATTCATTTTCTTAAGAAATTAAAAAATGAAATATTAAAAAGGGAAGAAGAAATATTCACGGCATTAGAGAAAGACTTAAATAAACCTAGATTTGAAGCTTATGCCACAGAAATAGGTTATTTGTTAAATGAAATTGACTTATTTATAAATAATTTAAAATCCTGGTCAAAACCAAAAAGAGTAAATTCTACATTAATTAATTTTCCTTCAAAAGATTTTATTATATATGAACCATATGGATTAATTTTAATAATATCTCCTTGGAATTACCCGTTTCAGCTTGCTTTGCTACCTGCAATGTCTGCCTTTGCAGCTGGCAATAATGTCATCCTAAAACCTAGTGAACACACCTCTAACACCTCAGCCTTAATAAAAAGCATAGTAAGTGAAGTATTTCCTGAAGAACTGATAAGTGTTATTGAGGGCGGTGCTGAGACAGCATCAAAACTACTAGACTATAAATGGGATTATATATTTTTTACAGGAAGTGTAAGAATTGGTAAAATAGTAGCCAAGGCAGCTGCAAATAATTTAACCCCTATAACTTTAGAGCTAGGAGGTAAAAGTCCTGCGATAATTGACAAAAAAATTGATATTAAACTTGTTAGTAAAAGAATTGTTTGGGGCAAGTTTTTAAACTCAGGACAAACATGTATAGCTCCAGACTATCTTATTATTCATAAATCAATCAAAGATAAATTCATAAATCAACTGATTGACAGAATAAAATATTCGTTTGGAGAATCATCCGAAAGATCAAAAGATTTAACCAGTATCATTAACGAGAACCACTTTGAAAGATTAGTGAAATTAATTGAAGGAAATGAAGTAATATATGGTGGAGAATACGACTCTAAGCTAAAATTCATTTATCCTACAATAGTAAACAACCCAAGTCTGGATAGTAACATCATGAGAGAAGAAATTTTCGGACCTATTCTACCTATTTTAACATATGAAAATATTAAAGAAATTGATGAAATAATTAATAAAAACCCAAACCCACTTTCACTCTACTTATTTTCAAATGATAACGATTTAACTGAAAACATAATTAATAGATATAGTTTTGGAGGGGGAGCAATTAATGATACTATTGTTCATTTAGCTAATTCAAAACTACCTTTTGGCGGTATAGGCAATAGTGGAACTGGCTCCTATCACGGAAAATCTAGCTTTGACTTATTTTCTCATAAAAAATCGATTGTAAAAAAAGGTAATTGGTATGACAATAATCTAAGATATGCACCTTACAAAAATAAATTGAATCTACTAAAAAGACTGATGAAATATTTAAGATAAATTGATAAAATTAAACTTGATTTTGTCTCCTTGTTTCTTTTGTGACAAAACACTTATAGAAAGATTATCTAATTGTAAAATTCTAGGATAACCACCTGTCACCTGCCCATCTTGCATTAATACAATAAGTTTTCCAGAAGGAGTTAACTGAACTGTTCCAGGAATTACAGGAGAACTAACAATTGAAAAAGAATTTGGACATATATCTTCGTTAAAAAAATAACCCATTCTATTATTATTTGAAATAGTGAAAAGCTCATTTGAAAGCTTAAAAATATCATCTGAATTTAACAATTTAAACTCAGGTCCTTTTGAAACATTTATATTTTTTACAAATAAAAAACCAGAGTGATTCAAGTAATTTTTCTTTGATTTTTTATTATTTAAAAAATTGTATCTATCTCCTGTTTTTATAACTGAGTCAGTTGTTATAGAAGAGTACATACTACGACTGTTTAGGACTTTTTGGGAATCGATACCACCTTCAATCGCCAAATAGATTCTATATCCTTCTATTGCTTTACCAAAAGATAAAATATCATTTTTAAGAACTTGAATCTTAGTATTATTTTTAACAACATTGTTGTTTAATTGAACATCAAATAAACCCCCTGAAATACATATACTAGTATCTGAATGGAATCTAAACTTGCCTCCCATCATAGTTATTTCAAAAACTGCTTCATTTAATGAATTTGAAAGAAGACCATTAGCTTTATTCGCTGAAATTGAATCCATAAAACCAGATCTAGTGACTCCATAAGCTGAGTAACCATTTCTTCCAGAGTCTTGGATAGTAATATGATATCCTTTATCTAAAATCTCAATCATGATTATATTTTTTTACAAATTGATATTTATCTTTTTCAACTTTTTTCTTGATATCGTAATACTCAACTGATGAAATTGATTTGAATTGTACATAATCACCAACAGGAATATTAACTGGTGAGCTATTATTATTTAAATTGAATAAATTAATAGGAGTATTTCCGATTACATACCATCCACCAGGTGAATCAGCAGGATATACCCCTGTCTGACCACCTCCTATTGCAACAGAACCTTTTAAAATTTTTCTATCAGGTATTTTTTTACGTGTAATTGATAATTTTTTATTTAACCCTCCCAAATACATGAATCCAGGTATGAAACCATACATATGTAAATAGTATATATTTGAAGAATGTAGATTTATTACTTGCTCACGACTCAATAATACTTTTTCAGAATACACTTTAATGTCTTTTGCAAAATCACTTTCATAACAAACGGGTATTTCCCAAATAATTTTGTTTTCAGAATTTTGTTTTAGTGATTCATTATATGTTTTATTCAAAGAATCGCAACTTAGATCAAAGTCTGCAATATCATTTCTATACTGCACCAATACTGAACTGTAACCTTTTATGATTTCAAGAATATTTTTCTCATTCCTTATATGCTTTATAAAATTATGAATGTCATTTGATATTTCAACAGAAATTATATTAGGCCAACTTAAAAGAATTGAGCTGGAACTGTAATGAAAAAAATCAATTTTAAATTTCTTCATCTAAATATGACTTTAAACCCATTAAATTATTAATAACATTAGGACTGTCTCCGTGAACACAATACGTCTCCGCATCTAAAAATATTTTATCACCTGTATAAGCTGTTAAAAATCCTTTTGAAGTTACATTACTAATTCTGTTAAACATGATTTCTGGAGAATTTATAAGTGCGTTCGATTTATATCTAGAAACCAATGTATTATCAGCATTATAGTTCCTGTCTAAAAACACCTCTTTTTTAATTTTTAAATCATTTTTAACTGCTAATTCAGAAATTAAAGTTCCAGCAGGTACATAAAAAAAAATGTCATCAAAATTTTCTTTCATTATTTGAATCATAAACATTGCTAAATCATAATCTTTGGAACTTAAATTATATAGTGCACCGTGAGTCTTGATATGGTTTAAATTACAATCATTTTCATTTATAATATTTTTAAGTGAATTCACCTGATTTATAATAGATTTTTTTAAATCTGTATTAGAAATATTAATAATTTTTCTGCCGAAACCTACTTTATCTGGATAAGACGGGTGAGCTCCTATTTCGACTTTATGTTCTTTAGCTATATGAACTACCTCAGTCATAGAATTAAAATCACCTACATGACCTCCACAAGCGACACTACATGAAGTTAAATATGGCATTATTTTACTCTCGATGTTTAGACCTTCTCCTAAATCAGCATTTAAACTTACTTTCATTATTTAAAAAAACACTTTAATTACACTTCTTACACATAGCAATAAACAGAAACCAATTACTAAAACACCAATCAGGTTTTGAACAATGCTGTTTATTTGATTTTTTAAAAGTTTACTATTATTGGCTAAAATCATGAGAAATATCACAATTAGAGGGAGTAAAATACCATTAGTTATCTGAGCAAACTTTATAATTTCAATGGAACTTATTCCTAAAGAAGATGAAATAACCCCAATTACTAAAACTATTATAGATATAAATCTAAAAAAAACAGATTTTCTATCAGATTCAAATCCTAAACACCCGCATAAAACATATGCTGCAGCTAAAGGCGCAGTTATTGAACTTGTTAATCCTGCAGAAAACAAACCTAATGCAATAATAAGTTTGGAGAAATTACCGTAAAGTGGCTCTAAACTGTTTGCAAGATCTACGGCGTTTAAAATATCTGACTTATTTAATCCTGCTGCTGTTAATAAAATACATAATGAAATTAGACCACCAATAGAAATGGAAATAATTGCATCAAAATTAGCAGTATTTATATCATTTACATTTTTCCATTTACTATTAACTAAAGCCACATGTAAAAAAATATTATAAGGGACAACTGTCGTACCAATTAAGCCCGCAACTATTAAAATACTTTCAGATGGAAAATGAAAAAAATTTGAAAATGAAAATAAAGATTGAAAATCTATCCCAACAATAAAAACTGTGAAAACAAAAGAAAAACTCATTATTAGCACAAGGAAAATTAGTACTTTTTCTAAACTTCTGTTATTTCCAAAAGCAATTAATAAGAATGCTAAAAATCCGCAGCAGACACTAAAAATATTCACATTATTATAAACTAATTTTTTATTAAATAATAATTCTGCACCCATAACTGCACCACTAATATTACCAGCCTCATAAGCAGTATTTCCTATAAAAATTGCAGAAATAACTAATAATATAGAAACGTATTTTAGAATTTTATTTTCAAACTGCTCTCTTACCAATACAGATAAAGATTTTTTAGTATTAATTCCTATCCTGATTGCCATCAACTGAATAAAAAGTGTGAGAAGTATTGAAATAAAAAGAGCCCAAATAAGACTATACCCAAACTTAGCTCCAGCAACAGAACACATGGTTATAGTTCCAGGACCAATAAAAGCTGCTGCTATTACAGAAGCAGGACCTATATTTTTTAACTTGTATCTAATTTTATTAATAATACTCAATATTTAATAATTTTTGAGAATTTTCAGACACACAAAATCTATTATCCAACCTCATACCTAGAATCCATATAATATTATCATCTCCGTTAACCAAAACAATAACTGAACCCTTATCAATTTGACTAATGTTTTTGTCTTTCAAATATTTACTGACTTTTTTACTTCCTTTCATGCCAAAAGGCTGAAAAGAATCTCCCTTGTTTAAATTTCTTAATAACAGAGGAAATTTTAATTTATCTCTATCTAAAGTAATGATATTGTTATTATTCCTTGAAATTTCATTGGTGATTGTGAACTTGACATGCTTACCATTATTGATTTCAACAATACTAGAATCATCGACTATAATTTGATTAATTTTTTTAATTTCATGAATCGGTCTTAATATTAAAAACTCTTTAATCTTACACAAAATATGAGATTCACTTAATATTTTTTTTCCAGACTCAGAATCAGATAAATTAAATATTGTATCCCAGTCAGTAAAACCAAAATCTCTTAAAAAATAATATAGGAAAGCCTCTTTATTTACTTTATCAAAATTTGAAATTTTGATTCTAATTTCATTTCTATTATAGTCTATTAAGTCTGTCTTTAATTCATCGATTTTTTCATGAATCACAGAGTTAGAAATTTTTAAATATGAAATACTTTTTTTAAAGTTTTTTAAAAAATTTCCGTCTAATTTTTCTAATTCTGGGATTATCTTATTTCTAATTTTATTTCTCAAATAAGAATTAGATTTATTTGAGGAATCCTCTCTCCATTTTAAGTTATTAGATTTTGCATAATTAATAATATTGACTTTTTCAAACTCAATTAAGGGTCTTTTAATCTTTTTGTTTAGCCCAGGAATCCCTGTCAAACCATCAAGACCAGAACCTCTGGAAATATTTATGATAAAGCTTTCTAAACTATCATTTAGGTGATGCGCTGTCAATATGTGATTAATATTTAATTTCACTGAAAGATTTTCGAAAAAATCATATCTCAAATCTCTGGCAACCATCTGTATGGATTTATTTGAAGTATTTTGAATTTTTTTAGTATTAAATGATTTAGAATAAAATTTAATTGAATTTTTTTCACATAAATCTTTTACAAATTCTAAATCACCAAGACTCTCATTATCTCTTAGATTAAAATTACAATGAGCAACCACAAAAGTTTTTGAAACTGAAAGCATCAGGTGAAATAACACTACACTGTCGACACCGCCAGAACAGCAAAGAACACTACTTTCCGTTAGTAAATGGGGAAATTTATCTTTTAGATAAGATTCAAACTCTAATTGCATTTAATTTGTTTAAAACAAATATATAGAAATGAATATATAAAATTTTATATATGAATAGCTCTATTTTCTGTTGCAGCCATTGCAGCCTCTTTAATTGCTTCTGAAAAAGTAGGATGTGCATGAGATATTCTTGCAATATCTTCAGCTGTAGCTTTATACTCCATCGCAACAACAGCCTCAGAAATAAGATCAGCGCATCTAGCACCAATCATATGAACTCCTAATATTTCATCTGATTGAGAATCAGCAAGAATTTTTACAAAACCGTCTAAATCAGAACTTGCCCTGCTTCTTCCTAATGCTCTCATTGGAAACTGGCCGACTTTATAATTTTTATTAGCATCTTTTAAATCTTCTTCTGTTTTACCTACTGAAGCTACTTCAGGCCAAGTATATACAACACCTGGTATTAGATTATAGTCGATATGAGGTCTTTGACCGCTTATAAATTCAGCTACATAAACACCTTCTTCCTCAGCTTTATGAGCCAACATAACCCCTTTTACCACATCCCCAATTGCATAAATATTAGAAACATTTGTTTTGAGGTTTTTATCTACTTCTATTCTTCCATATTTATCTGATAAAAGTCCCGCATTATCTAAATTAAGACCATTAGTATAAGCACTTCTACCAATAGAAATCAAACAATAATCTCCTTCAAATTTTACGTTTTCTCCCTTTTTATTTTCAGCTGAAACAATCACTGATTCACCATTTCGATCAATAGAAGTGACCTTGTGTGAAGTATTTATCTTAACACCGCTCTTTTTAAAAACTTTAGTAAGTTCTTTTGAAAGACTTGCATCCATATTAGGTATAATTCTATCTTGATATTCAATGACCGTAACCTTAGCACCAAGTCTACTATAAACCTGACCAAGTTCAAGGCCAATTACACCTCCCCCAACTATAACTAAATGTTTTGGGACCTCTTTAAGTTTTAATGCCTCAGTAGATGAAATAATTCTTTCACCATCAAAATCTGCAAACGGAAGTTTTGTAGGCTTACTACCAGTAGCTATAATTATATGCTTACCCTCAATAGTTTCTGTTTTAACCTCTGATTTTATCTGAATTGTATTTGAATTCACAAATGAACCTAAACCATTAAAAACGGTAACCTTATTTTTATCCATTAAGTATTCTAAACCTTTTGTTGTTTGCTCAACAACTGAAGATTTTCTAGACATCATTTGTTCTAAATCGAGCTTAATATCTCCTTCAACCACAATACCATGATTTGCAAAATTGTGCAGAGCATTCTCGTAATGATGAGATGAATCAAGTAATGACTTACTTGGAATACAACCAACATTTAAACAAGTTCCTCCCATTTTTGAATATTTTTCAATCAACGCAGTTTTCATACCCAATTGTGCAGCTCTAATTGCAGCAACATATCCTCCTGGTCCTGAACCGATAACGATTACATCAAATGTGCTCATATTTCATAAATTTAGGTTTCAAAAATACAAATATTTAAATGTTAAAATAATTTTTAAACTATTAAAATTGATTTTGGTAAATTAGTGCTTTATTCAAACCAAATCTACTTTATACTTCAATGAAATCTAAACCTGCTAATAAAATACAAGACTTACAATTTTTTGGAGAATTTGGAGGTGTAAACCCTTCAATATCAGAAATTTCTGAATCTGAGCAAGAACAGATGGGGTTAAGTGAAGGCTTAATAAGATTTTCTGTAGGATTAGACCAAGACATTGAAAGAACTTATCTAGCAATTAGAGAATGCATTAAAGAATTTAAGCTTCTCTAAATGGAAACAAACTCCTCAAAAATAAGCTTGATTAAATCAATCATACCAATTACGATATTGATATCTTTATTATTCTACAACATTATCTTTTTTGAGAATAATGATTGGCTAGGTGAATTTACTTATCATTATATTTTAATCTCCACATCGATAATTGCTACAATCATTGGGCTTTCAGAAAAGATTAAGGTATCATTTGTGATTGAGAGAATATTTTCAAGTATTAAGAGTATAAGCATCCCTATTGTAATTCTTCTTTTAGTTGGGGCACTTGCTGGTACATGGAAAGTAAGTGGAATCATTCCAGCGATGGTTTATTATGGTTTAAACATGGTAGATCCGAGTATATTTTTACCCCTAACACTAATAGTTTCAACTCTTGTTTCTTTAACAACTGGAAGTTCATACACAACATCTGCAACGGTTGGAATTGCTTTAGTTGCTGTTGGAATTGCTTTTAATATTCCTGCTGGTATGACAGCAGGAGCCGTTATTTCTGGAGCATATTTTGGAGATAAAATGTCTCCGCTAAGTGATACAACAAATCTAGCTCCAGCTATGGCAGGCACAGATCTTTACTCACATATTAGATACATGACATATACAACAGTTCCAACATATATTATTACTTTGATTGTTTTTATTTTATTAAGTTTTAATCTTCAAATCAACTCAGTAGGTGAAATGAGTGAGATTAATAATCTTTCCGAAACTATTATAAATGATTTTTACATATCCCCTGTTTTATTCTTGGTTCCAGCATTAGTAATCTTATTGGCTTTTTTAAAAGTTCGTCCAATTATTGCTTTAAGTTTCGGAATCATTGGAGCAATTATATTCTCAATAGTTTTTCAAAATAACATTTTAGAAAGTATAGACCCATCCAAAACCTCATCTGTAATTTTATCTGTTTTTACAGACACAAGCATTCCGACAGAAAATATAAGAATTGAAAGATTATATAACTCTGGTGGTATGAAAGGTATGTTATGGACTATTTATCTTACAATAAGTGCAATGGTTTTTGGAGGGTCAATGGATGGAATTGGTGCATTAAAGAAAATCACTGACTACCTTTTAAGTAAAGCGAAAACTACGTTTGGACTTTTTGCAAGTACTGCAGCAAGTTGTCTAGGGATTAATATTGTTGCCTCAGATCAATATCTAGCAATTGTAATTCCTGGAAAAATGTTCAAGGATGCTTATGAAGAAAAAAAATTATCTCCTGAAAATCTTAGTAGAACTCTTGAAGATACCGGAACAGTAACATCCGCATTAATTCCATGGAATACTTGTGGAGCATATCATTATGGAGTACTAGGAGTTTCAGTTACGGATTATTTTATATATGCAATTTTTAACTGGCTTAGCCCAGTAACTACATTGATATATGCAGCATTTATGATAAAAATCAAGATGCTGACAAGTCATAAAATTTAATTAAAAAATTTATTCTTGGGCAAATGATTACTAAATTGCATAGAATAATTCAATAAAGATTAATGAAGCAAAGTTTTTCATTCTCAAAAAATAAAAAAAAGAAAGAACTATCAAGTGCAAAAAGATTGTTCATAGGAAGTACACTAATAATTATTTCTTTATTTCTCTTGACTTCATTTTTTTCATATTTCTTTACAGGAGAGATTGATCAAAGCAATTTATCTAACTTTTTAGACCAATCTACAACAAACTCAAATTCTCTTGGAAAAATAGGCGCAATAATAAGTGATTTATTTATTTATAAAGGTTTTGGCGTAAGCTCAATAATATTTGCACTTCTAATTTTACTAAGTGCTTTCCATGTTTTACTCGATTTAAAGAAAAGAAACTTAACACATAATTGGTTGTGGGGATTTTATCTAATGTTTTTCTTCTCAATCTTTTTTGGATTGATAAATTATGGAGGTATTTATTCGGGTATTATAGGTTATGAAATCGTTAGTTTGCTAGACGTATATGTAAGTAATGTTGGAGTAACTTTCCTTCTTATTTTCATGTTTTTAATCTACTTAACATTTAGGTTAAAAATTGGTGTTAATGATGTATTAAATTCATTTTCAATGATAAAAAATCTGAAAATTTTTAATCTCAAAAAGTCTGAAAAGAAAAATGATACTGGCATTAAAGATGATGAAGTAATAACAGTTCAAAATCCATCGTCAGATAAAAAAGAAGAAGAAAATCCTGTAATTATAGAGAATGATATCCCAAAAGAAACGGATAAACCTTCTAGTGATATAAAAATCGAGGTAAATGAAATTAAAAAAGAAAAAGCTGCAAAAGAAAACAAAGCAAAAGAGTTAGTTAAAAATTTTGGAGAAGCAGACCCCAAACTAATGTTGAGTAATTTTGAATTTCCAAAATTAGGTCTCTTAAAACAATATGACACTGAAAGCATTACCATTGATGATGAAGAGCTAGAAGACAATAAGGATAAAATTGTTGAAACACTTGCTAACTATAATATTTCAATAGCTGATATTAAGGCTACCGTTGGACCAACAGTAACTTTATATGAAATAATTCCAGATGCTGGAGTTAGAATATCTAAAATTAAAAATTTAGAAGATGATATAGCACTATCACTTTCAGCATTAGGAATTAGAATTATAGCCCCAATTCCAGGTAAAGGAACAATTGGAATTGAAGTCCCAAACAAAAACCCAACCATAGTTTCAATGCACTCTGTAATTTCTACTGAAAAATTTCAAACATCTGAAATGGAACTTCCTGTTGCTATTGGAAAAACCATTGACAACGAAACTTTGGTTTTTGATTTGGCTAAAATGCCTCACTTACTTATGGCTGGAGCTACAGGTCAAGGTAAATCGGTTGGATTAAATGCAGTGCTTACTTCTCTTCTTTATAAAAAACACCCTGCAGAAGTTAAGTTCGTTTTAGTAGACCCTAAAAAAGTTGAATTAACATTATACAATAAGATTGAAAAACATTATTTGGCAAAACTTCCTGATTCTGAAGAAGCAATCATTACTGATAACAAAAAGGTAATTCATACTCTTAACTCCCTATGTATTGAAATGGATAATAGATATGAATTATTAAAAAATGCTGCTTGTAGAAATATTGTTGAATACAATAAGAAATTTAAATCTAGAAGATTAAATCCAGAAAATGGACATAAATTTTTACCATATATCGTATTAGTAGTTGATGAGTTTGCTGATTTAATAATGACAGCAGGAAAAGAAGTAGAAACTCCAATCGCTAGACTAGCTCAATTAGCCAGAGCCATTGGAATACATTTAATTATTGCTACACAAAGACCTTCTGTAAATGTTATTACTGGTGTAATAAAAGCAAACTTTCCTGCAAGAATTGCATTCAGAGTTACTTCAAAAATAGACTCAAGAACAATACTTGATGGTTCAGGGGCAGATCAACTTATCGGTAGAGGAGATATGCTTTTCACCCAAGGAAATGAATTGATAAGAATACAATGTGCTTTTGTTGACACTCCTGAAATTGAAAATTTAACAGAGTTTATTGGGACACAAACAAGTTACCCAACAGCACATCTATTACCTGAATATATAGACGAGGAATCTGGTACAAATCTTGATATTGATATTGAAGATAGGGATAAGTTATTTAGAGAAGCTGCTGAAGTATTAGTAATTGCACAACAAGGCTCAGCCTCTTTACTACAAAGAAAACTTAAGCTGGGTTATAATAGGGCTGGAAGACTAATAGATCAACTTGAAGCTGCGGGGATTGTTGGCCCATTTGAAGGAAGCAAAGCAAGACAAGTTTTAATAACAGACCTACAAGCCCTTGATAGACACTTAGAAAATGAATAAAAAAAATTGTATGAAAAAACTCTTTTTACTAATCTTCGGATTTTACGTTTTATTTGGTTATACTCAAGATAACTCTGACGCTGAATTATTACTCAATAAAGTTTCTGAAAATATCAAGAACTATGAGAATATCTACATAAATTATGCATATACACTTAAAAATATTGAAGAAGATATTAATCAAACAAATAACGGAAGTTTTGTTACAGAGAATGATAAGTGGAGGTTTGAGATGTTAGGTGTAACTAGAATATTTGATGGTGACAAATTATACTCGATTAGTCCAGATGATGAAGAAGTAACCATTTCTAGTCAAGACCCTGAAGATGAAACAACTATAACTCCGAATAAAATGCTCTATTTTTATGAGGATGGCTATTATTTTGAAATGGATGAGTCTAAATATATTGGAAATACTCAGTTTAGAAAAAAAATTCAATATGTAAAGCTAGTTCCAAAAGATTCTGAGGCAGAAATCAAATATATTTTATTAGGAATTGATACTGAATTTAATCAGATATACGAAGTAATTGAAACAGGGAAAAACGAAACAGTTACTACTATTTCAATCGTTGACTTTGAATTTAATTTACCTCTTGATAAAAATTTGTTTGTTTTTGATGAAGAAAAATTTAAGGACTTTTATATGAATATTTTAGATTAGTCTTATTGAAAATTCTTGATTTCTACATATTTAAATCTTATTTAAAGACTTTAGCAAGTACATTTTGTATTTTAATGCTAATATTCTTACTGCAATCAGTTTGGCTATATATTTCTGAATTGGCAGGGAAAGACTTAGAACTTGATATTATCTTTAAGTTTTTAATAAATGTAACTCCAAGATTAGTAATATTGGTTTTGCCTTTGACAATTCTTTTGTCAAGTATCATGGTTTTTGGAAGCCTTTCCGAAAATTATGAGTTTGCGGCTATGAAAGCAAGTGGTATATCTCTACAAAGATCAATGAAGAGTTTAATATTCTTCACATTTTTATTAGGTGTTTTAACCTTCTTTTTTTCTAACAATGTTGCTCCTGTTGCCGAATATAATTTTCATAACCTTAGAAAAAATATTTCGAAGGTTAAGCCTTCAATGGCAATTGCAGAAGGTCAATTTAGTCAGATTGGTGACTATAATATAAAGGTTGAAGACAAATACGGAAATGAAAACAAATTACTTGATAAAGTAATTATACATCAGAAGAAGAATAAACCTGGCAATTACACAGTTATCAAATCAAAAAATGGTGAAATTATTAGTGAAGAAAATTCTGATATTCTTCAATTAAAACTTTATGACGGGAATTATTATGACGAAGTTATATCTGAAGATTATTCAAAAAAAATCAAAAAACCCTTTGTAAAAAGCTACTTTAAGGAATATTTAATAAATATAGATATTGCCTCATTAAATGAAGTTGATTTTAATCAAGAAGAAGACGTTAATAAACACTCGATGATGAAAGTAAGCGAACTTAGTTATGCAATTGACTCTCTTACTAGAAAAAAAGATGATGATATGAAAGTGATAAGTTCAAAAATGTTCAATAGGTCTAATTTTAAAACTATTGATTATAATTTAAATCCAAGTGACAAAGTAGATTATGAAAATGAAAGCTTTTTAAATCTGTTTCAACCAAAAAAACAAAAGCAGCTTTATGATTTAGCTATTAGTTCTGTAAAAAGCACTATAAGCATAGTAAAATCAAATAAAACAATACAATCATATCGAGAACAAAATTTAAATAAACATGTAATGACCCTACATGATAAATTTGCTTTAGGTTTTGCTTGTATAATTTTATTTTTTATTGGAGCTCCTCTAGGTACAATTATAAGAAAAGGTGGTTATGGATTACCGTTGGTTATTTCTATACTATTATTTTTAGTCTATCACTTCTTAGGTATTTTCTCGAAAAATCTGGCTGAAGACAGTAGTATTAATCCAATTTTAGCTAGCTGGCTCTCTACTTTAATCATGCTTCCATTTAGTATATATTTGACATATAGAGCAACAAACGATAGAAGTGTTTTTAATTTTGGGGATAAAATATTAAGACTTTACAAAAAAATAGAAAAAAATGTCAGAAGATAAGTTTAAACTAAATACAATTGAATCTGCAATAAACGACATTAGAGATGGCAAGATTGTTATTGTTGTTGATGATAAAAACAGAGAAAATGAAGGTGATTTTCTTGCTGCCGCAGAATTAGTAACACCTGAAATAGTCAATTTTATGGCAACCCATGGAAGAGGTTTGATTTGCGCTCCAATTACAGAAAATATCTCTAAGAGATTAGATTTAAATTTAATGGTTGGCACAAACACCGACCCTCAAGATACAGCATTTACAGTCTCAATTGATTTAAAGGGAAACGGTGTAACTACAGGTATATCTGTTTCTGATAGAGCTGCTACTATTAAAGCTTTAATCGATAAAAATACTAAACCAAAACAATTTTCTAAACCTGGTCATGTATTTCCTCTTATAGCTAAAAATGGAGGTGTATTAAGAAGAACTGGGCATACTGAAGCTGCTATAGATTTACCAAGACTTGCAGGATTAAAACCAGCAGGTGTAATTGTAGAAATTATGAATGAAGACGGTTCTATGGCAAGAGTACCCGATTTGATTAAAGTTGCTAAAAAATTTAATCTTAAAATTATTTCAATTGAAGATTTGGTTGCTTATAGGATGAAGCATGATTCCCTTATTGATAAACAAGAAGATTTTGAGATTAATACAAGATTTGGCAAATTTAGATTAAGAGCGTATAAACAAACTACTAATAATAATATTCATATTGCATTGACTAAAGGTAATTGGGAAAAAGGTGATCCTGTATTAACAAGAATAAATTCAAAATCAATCAGTAATGACATACTTGGAACCTTAACTTCTAACACTGAAGATTCGTTAACTAAAATGTTTGATATTCTAGAAAAAAATAATTCGGGTGCTATAATTTTTATAAGTCCTGAATTAAAGTCAATTGATACTCTCAAAAGATTAAAAATCCTAAAAAAGAAGCAAATCGAAAATAAAGTTGTGAAAGCGCCTATATTAAATATGGATGATAGAGATTTTGGTATTGGAGCTCAAATTTTGCATGACTTGGATATTACTAATCTTAAACTAATCACAAACACAAAAGAAACAAAAAGGGTTGGAATGATTGGATATGGTCTTGAAATATCTGATTATGTTAATTTCTAGAGTGTGAGTATATCCATTTTAAAAATCCAGGATCATCAAAAACGTTGTTCCAACTATCGTGATAAACATTTTCATATAAAGTTAATTTTGGACTTCCTCCTTCTCTAATAATTGCTTCTGTCATTTTTAAAGAAAAATCGGGATGAACTACCTTGTCTTTTGAACCATGAGCAATCCATACAGGTGTAGATTTAGCAAATTCTTTAGCCCATAAAGGGTTACCTCCACCACATATTAATACTGCTGAAGCAAACATATTAGGCCTATGTTTAAGTAGTTCAAATGATCCCATAGCACCATTAGAAAGACCACTTAAATAAACTTTATTATTGTTTACATAAGTTTCATTCACAAGAGAATCCATTAATTTCATAACCAATTTAAGAGAATTAGTTGGTCTTTCATTTTCAGGAAAAACTTGACTTTTTATATTTCCTGTTAAAATTCTAGAGGACCAATTGTCGTTTAAAGGTGATTGTGGAAATACAATGATAGCAGGATAATTTTCATAATTTTTTTTGTTTAGAAAAACTTTATCCACGTAGGTTAATTGCAATTCATTATCACTACCTCTTTCTCCAATTCCATGAAGAAAAATATGTAGTGGATATTTATTTGAACTATCAAAATTATTTGGATATAGTATTCTATAATTTAAAGTACCCTCTGGAGAAGAAAACTTTTCATAATTTGGTATGATTGAATCACTAAAAAATATAGAAATAATGATAAAATATATAGTATAAAAGAGACTTTGTAATTTCATATAAATAGAGTTTTGTTGAATATAATATAAATATTTTAAAGAGATTTTTTGAAGCAAAGAAAAACAAGCATATATTTGCACGCATAATTGGAGGAATGGCAGAGTGGTCGAATGCGGCAGTCTTGAAAACTGTTGAGGGTCACACCTCCGGGGGTTCGAATCCCTCTTCCTCCGCAAATTATATTTCAACCCACTGTTTAACAGTGGGTTTTTTTTATACATTAAAAGCTTATTAATTAATTTAATGTATATTCGCGAAACACAAAAGAATTGGTTTGATTGATTGCTATGGTTGGCTCTCTTTCAAACCTTTTCACTTTTAAAGCAATTTTTAATCCATTTAATACTAATTGATTTGTATTTAAAAAAATTACTTTTTTTTTATTCTTCTAAAAACCCTAACTTTATGACAATCAATGACTAATTATTAATCTATTAAAATCAATCTATGAAAAAACTTTACTTATTACTTTTTTTTATAATTCCTATTACATTTTATGGCCAGCATGGGCCTGAATGTACACACGATCATGTTAGAGGAGAAATTCTTACTCCTCCAACAACATTTAACGCAACAAATAATGCTGTTAAATCATCGGTTAATACAATCCCCTACTCTAATAGTTTTGAAAATGGACTTGGAGACTTTACAGTTTTAATTGAGGGTGAAGGTACTTACAATTGGACAATTATGTCAGGGCATTTTGTTCATGATGATGATGCTGCAGCAGGTGGATTCAACTACCTACAACACGATGATGTTCAAGACGGAAATCAGGTAAATTGGGCGGTATCACCTACATTTGATTTATCAGGAGCAAGTGTTCCAACACTAACGTATTGGGACCATGTTCACTGGGCTTCATATGCTGTAGGGCAAGAAGTTATGTATTCAACTGATTACACTAACGATGTCAGTAGTGCAACTTGGACTGTTTTAAACAATTCAATATGTGATAATCAAAACTCTAATCAATCTAACCCAACTAACGCTTGGTGTAATTATGAGTTTGTCTTACCATCAGAAGCTAATCTTACACTTGCATTTAGATACACAGGTAACTTTGCATCTGATTGGCTTATTGATGATATACAACTTGTTGATAATTCAGCTGTTTATGCAAACTGGGATGTTTCTACTGCGGGAACAACTGCTACCCTATCAATTTCTGATTTTAACAACTTTGCTGTCGGAACAGATGGTCACTGGCATTATTCAGTTGATGGAGGGGATACAGTAATGGTTTATGACACTAACGATGTTACTATTAGCGGGTTATCTACTGGAGAGCATACAATAACTGCATGGTTAGTTGATAATGACCACAACCCTCTTGACCCACCAGTTGAAGAAACATTAACATTCACTGTATCAGTGATTAATGCATATCCTTGGTGTGATGACTTTGAAAGTGGATTAGGTAATTGGACGAGCTCAGTTTATTCTGGAACTGAAGAGTGGGTTTGGGGTTCTCAAAACCTAAATGGATCTGTCTATCCTTTATCAGGCGCTGCAATGGCTGGATTTTTCTCTGGTAATTACAATAATGATACAGCTAGTATTATTTCACCTTCAATGGATCTTACTGGTGTTGACGATCCTCAGCTAACATTTAATTACACACAAGTTCAGTGGGCTGGCGATCAAGACCAATTAAGAGTTTTCTATAGAAGCTCAGTTGATGGTGATTGGGTTCAAATTGGTGAATATACTGAAGAAGTTACTGCTTGGACAGAAATAACTTTAGATTTACCTAACCCAAGTTCTGATTACTATGTTGGATTTCAGGCTACATCAGGATATGGATACGGTGTAACATTGGATGATGTTTGTGTACAAGCTGCACTCTCAACCAATGATAATGAATTGCTTGATATGATGGTTTATCCAAACCCAGTAGATGGTGGTATTTTAACTATTCAATCTCCAACAGAAGGAATGAAGGAAATTGAAATATACACGGTAACTGGTAAAAAAGTAATGGATACTACTATTAATGGAAACACATTAGATGTGAGCTCATTCAATAGCGGATTCTATATGCTTAAGGTTACAATCAATGGACAAAGTAAAGTATCTAAATTAGTTATTAGATAACTTATTTGTTCTCAATAAAACAAAAAAGGCACTCAAAATTGAGTGCCTTTTTTTATTGTGATTATTAATAAATTGGCTTTGGCATAACTCTCTTTAAAACCTTTTCACTTTTATTACGTATTTGAGTTATTTAATAGTAGTTTTGCAAAAATTTTCATCAAAAAGTAATGTCTAAAATAAAAAATATTGCAATTATAGCACACGTAGATCATGGAAAGACTACGTTGGTTGATAAAATCATGTTTCATTGTCAATTATTTAGAGAAAATGAAAATAAGGGAGATTTAATTCTTGACAATAATGAATTAGAAAGAGAAAGAGGGATTACAATTACCTCAAAAAACGTTTCTGTAACATATAAGGATACGAAAATCAATATTATTGATACACCAGGTCATGCTGATTTTGGTGGAGAAGTTGAAAGAGTTTTAAATATGGCTGATGGAGTTCTTCTTCTTGTAGATGCTTTTGAAGGACCAATGCCTCAAACAAGATTTGTATTACAAAAAGCTTTAGAGCTTGGTCTTAAACCTTGTGTGGTTATAAATAAAGTTGATAAAGAAAATTGCACTCCTGATGAAGTTCATGAATCTATATTTGACTTAATGTTTGAATTAGAAGCTGAAGAATGGCAACTTGATTTTCCTACAGTTTACGGATCAGCCAAAGAAAACTGGATGAGTGAGGATTGGAAAAATAAGACAGAAAATATTGAACCTTTATTGGATATGGTTATTGACCATATTCCTTCACCAAAAGTAAATGAAGGTAATCTTCAAATGCTTGTTACTTCATTAGATTATTCATCATTTACTGGAAGAATAGCAATAGGAAGACTTCAAAGAGGTACATTAATCAATGGTGCAAATATATCGCTAGTAAAAAGTGATAAAACCATTTTAAAATCTAAAATTAAAGAATTATATGTTTTCGATGGTTTAAGTCGTAAAAAAGTACAAGAAGTAGAAGCAGGAGATATTTGTGCTATTGTTGGTTTAGAAAATTTCGATATTGGAGATACTATTGCTGATATAGAAACCCCTGAGGCATTAAATTCAATTTCTATAGATGAACCTACAATGAGTATGCTATTCACTATTAATGATTCACCATTTTTTGGAAAAGATGGTAAATATGTTACTTCTCGTCATATAAAAGAAAGATTGGTTAAGGAATTGGAAAAAAATCTTGCATTAAAGGTTGAACCGACAGAAAGTGCAGATAAATTTATTGTTTATGGAAGGGGGGTTTTACACCTTTCAGTACTTATTGAAACTATGAGAAGAGAAGGATATGAACTTCAAATTGGTCAACCTCAAGTGATTATAAAAAAAATTGATGGTACTAAGTGTGAACCTTTTGAAGATATGACTATAGACCTACCTGAATCTGTTTCTGGAAAAGCAATTGAAATAGTTTCTCTTAGAAAAGGAGAAATGACTAGTATGATTTCTAAAGGAAGTAGAATGATATGTCAATTTATAATTCCCTCAAGAGGAATAATTGGTTTGAAAAATCAATTATTAACAGCAACTGCAGGGGAAGCAATTTTATCTCATAGATTTTTAGATTTTAGACCGATTAAAGGTGGAATTCCAGAACGTCTAAATGGTTCTTTGGTATCTATGGAAAAAGGTTTAGCAATTCCATACTCTATTGATAAATTACAAGACAGGGGGAAATTCTTTGTCAACCCAGGTGAAGAAATATATGAAGGACAAGTGATTGGTGAAAACTCTAGATCAGATGATTTGGTAATAAATATTACAAAAACTAAAAAACTTAGTAATGTAAGATCATCAGGAGCTGATGATAAAGCGAGAATCATTCCAGCTATAAAATTTTCTTTGGAAGAGGCTTTAGAATATATTCAAAAAGACGAATATGTGGAAGTAACACCTAACAATCTTAGACTAAGGAAAGTTTTATTAAAAGAAGTTGAAAGAAAAAGGAATAAACACATCCAATAATCTTAAATTAAGAAAGATTTAATATGAATAAAAGAATAACAACTTTCTTTATTTTCTTAAAATTTCATTCGAAAATTCAACTATTACAATAAAATCATAAAACAATAAAATTATCCCCTGATATTCTCAGGGGATTAATTTAATTTATTGCTTTGGTCTACCAGGTGTATAAGGTGCGCCCGAATCTTTTAACATCTGCTCTAATGTTTGCATTTCAAATCTAAGCTTATTGACTAAAACTTTAATTGGCTCAAACTCTTCTTTAGCAATTTCATAACTATCCATATGTGTTTTAGTTGGTGCAGCTGTAGAATATTTCTGATAATATGCAACAGCACCTAATCTAGATGATGGAGATAAATATGTTTGAATATCCAACCTTCTCTTAACGCTATCACCATAGAACTTTAAATTTACCTCTTTAATTAATTCATTAACATCCCATACCATTTTGGATATTTCTTCAATAGGTTGTTCAGCTTTTTTCACAGCTTGAGTTATGTAAGGCATCTTATTACTTACTTCAGAAAGTTTTCTAGAATATTCGCTTATTTCTGCTTGAAGTAAAGAAACTTTTCTTTGAAAATCAACTTTTGACTTTCTATCATCAGCAGGCATTACTGTATTATTCAATGCAACTACATTAAAGTTTATAGCATTAACCACTTTAGTAGTTTCTCCACCATTTAATATTGACATATCAATCGAGTATGCACCAGGATTAACCAAAGTTCCCTCAGAAACTCCAGCAAATGGATTATAAAACGAAGAAGAACTTAAATTAATAGGACTATTATCTTCATATCTTAAATTCCATTGAAATCTACTTAATCCTTTCGAAGGTTTTCTGTAAATCTTTTTTACTACTTTATCTTCATTATCTCTAATAGTGAAGACTAATTCAGGTTTAGATTCATTTACCTCGCTATAAAGTTCATCATAAGTTGGATAAGAGACGTCATTCTTGTCTTTGATTAGTTTCTTTTCTTCTTTTTGTCTCTTTGACTTTAAACTTTCATGCTTTTTATCATAATTATATGTAAATATAGCAACAGGATCTAGATTTTCAGCTAAATAAAAATTATCTCCTTGAAAGGCTTTACCAGGAAGACCTAATGGTGATGCTTTTTCCCACATCAAAGCATCTCGGACATCAAATATTTTAGCCCCTAATGAAATTTCTGAATTTTCAATATTTCTCAAGACTGAGTAATCATCCATAACATAAAAACCTCTACCAAAAGTTCCAAGAACTAAATCATTTTCTCTTCTTTGAATAGCAATATCTCGAACTGCAATTGTTGGTAATCCACTGGATAATTCTTTCCAGCTTTCACCTGAATCAGGAGAAAAGAATACACTAAATTCAGTTCCACAGAAAATCAGATTGCTATCAACATGATCTTCTTCTATTGAATAAACACTACCTTTTTCAGGTAAATTATCACTTATTGATTTCCATGTTGACCCCTTATCAGTTGATTTAAATATATATGGCTTAAAGTCACCATATTTATGATGATTAAATGCAACATATATCACATTAATGTCATGTTGAGATAAATAAACTGAATTTACGTATGATTGTTTAGGTGCATTAGGAATATTATCAACTTTTCTCCATGTTTTTCCTGAATTTTCAGTTATTTGAATCAATCCATCATCAGTACCAATAACAATAAGATTCTCATCAATTGGAGACTCTGAAAGAGCAACGATAGTACCGTAAGGAGATGTTGATCCGTTTTTAGCAACGGCATCAATACTTAAAACCCTATCGTATACTTTTAAGTTATTTCGATCTATTTTTCTTGATAAATCATCACTGATAACATCCCAACTATTTCCATAGTCATCTGATCTAAAAACCTTATTTGCTGCAAAATATAACCTACCTGATTTGTGATTACTAACAGCTAAGGGAGCATCCCAATTCCATTTATAATCTAACTCTCCTTTTCTAGCAATAGGTTTTATCCCTACTTCTTCACCACTAAGCTTATCATATCTTACCAACCATCCATATTGAGATTGAGCATATACAATATTTGGGTTTTCAGGGTCAATTTGAGATTCAAAACCATCACCTCCATGGGTAATAAACCAATCTTGATTTGATATACCATGAGAGTTATTTACTCTTGACGGGCCTCCCAAACTAAAATTATCTTGAGTACCTCCATATATATTATAAAATGGCTCAGAATTATCCACGGCTACTTTATAAAATTGGGTTACAGGAAGATTCTTTTTAAAATCCCATTTTTTTCCTGAATCAAATGTTTCATATATACCCCCGTCACAACCTACTAGCCAATGAGAATTATTATTTGGATTTATCCACATAGCATGGTTATCGACATGCTTGAAATCTTCACCTACATTTTTAAAAGTTTTACCTCCATCATGAGTAACTGCCATCCATGTATCCATTGTATATACAATGTCCTCATCCACTGGATCAGCAAATATTTCCTGATAATAATTACCACTTGTAACTTTACTACTTTGCTTTACCCAAGTCTCTCCTCTATTTGTAGATTTATAAAAACCTCCTTTTCTCTCAGCAGCTTCAACAATAGCATAAATAATTTCTGGATTTGCGTCAGAAATATCCATTCCGATTCTTCCTATTTCTACACCTGGTAGTCCTTTATTAATTTCCTTCCAAGTTTTACCTCCATCCGTAGATTTGTGCAGACCTGAACCAGGCCCTCCTCCAACATAAGTGTAAACATGTCTTCTTCTTTGATGGCTAGCTGCATATAAAATATCTGAGTTTCTAGGATCCATGTGTATTTCATTAAAACCTGTATGCTCATCAATATATAATATCTTATTCCATGTTTCTCCTCCATCTTCTGTTTTATAAATACCCCTGTCTCCACCTTTACTCCACAATGGCCCATATGCTGAAACATATACAATTTGTGAATTTTCAGGGTGAACTAAAATATTACCTATATGTTCAGAGTTTTTAAGCCCCATGTTTTTCCATGAATTACCTCCATCCATTGATTTATAAACTCCATCACCATATGCTACTGACCTTTGATTATTATTTTCACCCGTACCAACCCATACTATATTAGTATTATTTGGATCAATTGTAACACAACCAATTGAATATGATGATTGGTTATCAAAAATAGGTTTATAATCAAGACCCCAATTTGAAGTTTTCCATACACCACCAGATGATACTGCTACATAATATTCAAAAGGCTTATCAGGATTAATTGCTAAATCTGAAATTCTACCAGATGTTAATGCTGGACCTACAGACCTCCACTTTAAAGCACTAACTGATGTTTCATCTAAAGGATTTTTTTTGTCTTTTTTCTTTTTTTGAGAATATGCATTTGAACTAAAAATAATCAATGCAATAAGTAATATATATCTTTTCATAATTAAAATTTATTGAGTCTTCTAAAATACTAAAAACTACCATTTAAAATAGTTAAATTTAGATTGAATTTTATTTTGACAATTAATCTAGTGATAAAAGAATACAAGCTTATTAACAAAAATGGAGTCTCGGTTATTATACTATCGTATGGCGGCATAATAAAAGAAATTAATACTCCTGATAGAAATAAAAATATTGAAAATATAGTTTTAGGGTATAATAATAATCAACAATACCTAGATGATGGTTTTTATTTAGGAGCATTGATAGGTCGATATGCTAATAGGATATCTAATGGTGTATTTAATTTAAACTGTACAACCGTAAAACTTGAGCGAAATGAAAAAAATAACCATTTACATGGCGGGAACAATGGATTTCATAAAAAACAATGGGAATTGGAGGAATATGATGTTGAAAAAAAATATGTGAAGCTAAAAATGTTTAGCAATGATTTAGAAGGAGGATATCCAGGGAATTTAACAACTGTTGTTAAATACACACTAAATCAAAACAATGAGTTAATCATCGAAATTTGTGGTAAATCTGATAAAGACACGATTTATAATCCTACTAGCCATTCCTATTTCAATTTAAATCCATCTCAAAGTTCAATTTTAAATCACAAGCTTAAAATTAATTCTACTAAATACATTCCTGTAAACGAAAAATGTATTCCTACGGGGAAACAGGAAAATTCAAAAAATACACCATTTGATTTTAGTTTGGAAAAAGAAATTGGAAAAGAAATAAATAATGATAATGAACAATTAAGAAATGGTAATGGATATGACCACTGCTATGTTTTAAATACAAACAATCATATCTCTGCCGAATTAAGTGATCAAATTAGTGGTAGAAAATTAATGATTACTACAGACCAGCCTGGAATTCAACTTTATTCAGGCAATCATTTAAGGGGGAAATTTATAAAAAATGAGGGGGTATGTTTAGAAACTCAGCATTTTCCTGATTCACCAAATAATAAAACTTTTCCAAGTACAATATTAAAGGCAAATGAAGAATATTATACTAAAACTATTTATTCCTTTGGTATTATTTAACTATATCTTTAATTTCAATCGGCATTTTGATATGAGATAAGCGCTCTCTTAATTGCATATTTTCAAGATTTTCATTATTAAATACTGCTTTATTTCCAGTGTATAATACTCTCCATATTTTTCCTTTTTTTGAATCTGAAATATAAAGTGACCCATCTAAACCTTGAGCGAGACCCATTGGTCTATAATTAGCATCTTTCATTTCTTTTATCACATCAACTCCTGCAAATCCATCAGCAAATATTTCTAATTCTCCTGATGGAATTCCATTATTAAATGGTATAAAACCAACTACATATCCAGCCTGTGGATATGGAGCTCTGTTTGTTGATCCATGAAACGCTATAAATGCACCGTTTTTATATCTTTCTGGAAACATTTCACCAGTGTAGAATAACAAATCATTTGGAGCCCAATGGGCTGGTAAACCAAAAATAGGATCCTTAAACTTTTTGGATGCTAATTTCTCACCATCACCCCCATATTCAGGCGCAACAAGTCTTTTTGATTTAAAATGATCATAGTATGTGTAAGGCCAACCAAAATCATCACCTTCAGATATTTTCATAAATTCATCAGAAGGTAAGACTGCATTATCCCATTCACTATAGAATTTTGGAGCATGATTATATAAATAATCTCTACCATGATTAACTGCAAAAAGCTGATTTACCTCATTGTTCCAGGTGATTCCAACAACACTTCTAACACCTGTTGAATATTTATTCCCATCTGTTAAGGTTTGATTTAATTTATTTTTATCAAACTTCCATATTGCACCTAGAAGTTCCAGTTCATCACAAGGATCTCTTCCGAGAACTGTTGCCATTGGATCATCATAACCTTTAGTCATATCTTCACAAGAATTTGTGAATCCACTAAATGTTACATACATACTTCCTTGTTTATCAAAAGCAATTGATTTGGCATTATGCCATCTAATAGGGAATGGATCAGTTAAAATAACCTCCACAGGAGAATCGGGGACTAACTTTTTATGATTTAATTTCTGTCTGTAAATAACTCTTTCTGAGCTATAATAAATATAACCATCGTTAATTTTCATTTCAGTTGCAAACCTACCATCATTAGGGTAATCACCAAATCTCTCAATGATTTCAGCTTTACCATCACCATTATTATCTCTAAGTGCTACATTTCCGTTTCTTCCATAATCTAATCGTAGCTTTACATATATATCTCCATTATCGTTAACTGCAATATGTCTACTTTGACCTACACCATCATGAACTACTAAAGCTTGGAATCCTTTTGGTAAAAATAAACCTCCATTATCATTATTAAATATCAACTCGACTTTATCTGAACATGACAACATTAGAAATGTTATAAATAAATAATAGAATAATCTCATTCTTAATTATTAAATTGAGTATATAATTTATTAAAGGTAATAATATGACTTCAAGATTTATAATATTCTTATTTATTCTATTTTCAATTGATTCATTTTCACAAGGATTAATGGAAGATAAATTAAAACCAACTAGGCAAGATAGTTTAAGGGGGAGTATCACACCTGAGAGAGAATGGTGGGATTTAACATACTATCATTTAGACATTAAAGTAGAACCTGATAAAAAGCATATAAGTGGTTCAAATACAGTTGGTTACAAGGTTTTAAAATCAAATAAAACCATGCAAATCGATCTTCAAGAACCAATGAAAATCACATCTGTTACTTCAAATGGGAAAAAATTAAAATTTAACCGTGAAGGAAATGCATATTTTATTCAACTAAAGAAAAAACAAAAGAAAAACGATATTAATTATTTAAAAATAAATTACGAAGGTTTTCCCAAGGAAGCAATAAGAGCTCCATGGGATGGAGGATTGTCATGGGCTAAAGATGAAAATGATAATCATTTTATAGCAACATCATGTCAAGGATTAGGGGCTAGCGTATGGTGGCCTAATAAAGATCATATGTATGATGAAGTTGATTCTATGCTTATTAGTGTGAATGTTCCCAAACATCTAACGAATGTTTCAAATGGTAGATTGAGAAAAGTAACAGAACATAAGGATGATACTAAAACCTTTGATTGGTTTGTAACTAATCCGATAAACAATTATGGAGTAAACATAAATATTGGTGATTATGTGAGTTTTTCAGAAGTTTTTAATGGAGAAAAAGGAGATTTAGATATTGACAACTATGTGTTGAGTTATAATTTAGATAAAGCGAAAGAACAGTTTAAGCAAGTGCCAATGATGATTGAGGCTTTTGAACATTGGTTTGGACCCTACCCTTTTTATGAAGATAGTTTTAAAATGGTTGAAGTCCCTTATTTAGGAATGGAACATCAAAGTTCAATAACTTATGGTAATAAATATCAAAATGGTTATCTAGGTAGAGATTTATCAGGTTCAGGTTGGGGGTTAAAATTCGATTATATTATCATTCATGAAGGTGGACATGAATGGTTCGCTAATAATATAACCTACAAAGATATTGCGGATATGTGGGTTCACGAAGGATTTACATGTTACTCAGAAAACCTTTACGTTGATTATTTTTTTGGTAAAAAGGCTTCTGCAGAATATGTAATTGGAACAAGAAGAGGTATCTCAAATAGAAAACCGATAATTGGTCTGTATGATATTAATCGTGAAGGATCTGGTGATATGTATTCAAAAGGAGCTAATTTACTACACACCATACGTCAATTAGCAAAAGATGACAAAGTTTGGAGACAAACATTAAGAGGTTTAAACGAAGAATTTTATCATTCTACAGTGACTACCAGAGAAATAGAAGAATATATCTCTATGAGTATTGGAATTGACTTATCTAAAGTTTTTGACCAATATTTAAGGGATTACAGAGTACCGATATTTGAATATGAAATTGATGACGGTGAATTACAATACCGATGGAATAATGTAATTGATGGTTTTGATATGCCTATTGAAGTAATTATTGACGGAGAAAATAAGATATTAAACACTTCTAATGAATTCAAAAAAATACCTATAAAGAATCTTTATATAAATGTAGATGATGACTACTATGTATTCACAAAAGATTTAAAAATTACTATAAATAATTAGAGATTAATAACTTTTCACAATTTTTCTAATAAAAAATATAAATTATCAATTAATTTATTTTAAATTATTGATTCTTTTAAATTATTAGTCATGCGAAATTTAATTTTATATTTTTTTCTGCTTTTATCAGCTCATTTATATTCCCAAAATGTTTTAACGGTTGATTTTGAAACTGCTGGTGAAGGTTACACTCCAAATAATACTGGAGGTTCTAACTGGACTGATGTTTTTAACAGAACTAATTATGATATTTCTGGAATCACAAATGAAGATGGTTATTATTGGGCTGTTGAAGATTTAGGTGATCCTCTACCCTGGAATCCTTATATAAATTTAGACCAAATTAATGTTACTGGAGCTACATCTTTTACATTTTCCATTGATATGACTACACATCACTACAATGATTGGGATGATAGTGATGAATTATTAATCACATATTCTACGGATGGTGGTACTTCATACTCTAATTTAATGTGGGTTCAAAATACTGAGGATGGGGATGCATATAATACACCTGCAGCTCTTGATACTGATTTTGATGGTGACGGAAATTGTGGAGATTCTACAACTTTACCTGCAGTATCAACAGGAAACGGATCAAGTGGTTGTAATGTAACCACATCTAATTTTAAGACCTTTACTACATCATCCATTTCGCTTAGTAACAAATCCACACTTGATATTAAACTTCAATTTAACGGGCTTGGTTCTGCTGATGAAGGTATTTATTTAGATAATATCAAAGTTGAACACAACGGATTCGCTGGGTTATCATCAACCGATAACTATACCGTTCAATCACATGAAGTTATAACAACCAACTCAGATGCAACTACCAATCAATTAACTATAGAGGACGGTGGTTCTTTAATTGTTAGTAAGGGTGACCATGTTGAAATTACAGCAGCTCTTACAAATAATGGATCCCTTACTATAAATTCAGATTCTAATGAATTTGGGTCATTAATCATAACAGGAAATGTTTCTGGTTCTGGAAATTCAATTTATAACAGATGGGTTAATGGTATTTCAACTGCATCACCTGGTGATGGTGATCCAGGATGGGACCTTCTTGGCTCACCTTTAACTAACGGAACATTGACTGCTTCTGATTTAGCGACAGATGGTACAAATTATGCAATTCAACCATATGATAATTCAGATAATTCATGGACTGCAACAACAAGTGCTGGAACTTACACCACCACTACAGGAGTTGGTTATTCAATGGCAAAAGCAACAGCGGGTACGGTTAGTTTTACTGGAACACCAAGTCAAAAAACTACTGTTGATGTTGCACTAACCGAAAATATGAGTGGTGGAGGCTCAGGTGACAGATGGAATTTAATTGCAAATCCTTACCCTTCTTATGTAGCACTAAACGGAGCTGCAAAAAATGCTTCAAGTGCAACTGTTGCTCTACTCTGGTACAACGCGGTTTCAAATAATAATTTAGGTTATTCTAACTCTGAGACAGGCATATGGTACTGGGATGGAACTCAATATCAAACTGCAAATAACGGTTCAACAGCCTTATGGGCAGCACCTGGACAAGCCTTTTTTGTTTCATCTCCATCAGGAGGTAACACATTTAGTTTTAGAACAGGATCAGTAACTTCACAATCATCAATCGTTAATGGTGGTGGTAATGGAGACGACTTTATAGCAGGAGATATTATTGAAGATGATCGTGGTGAGTTATTTATTAGTTTATATCAAAATAATATCGAAAGAATAACACAAATTTATTTTTTAGACGATGTTTATGATAGTTTAGATATTGGATATGATACAAGAACTTTTCCAATGGCCGACGATAATACTTCAATTTATACAAGACTTGTTCAAAATGATGAAGGAATTGATTTAGCTATCCAATCATTGGCTTATTCTGAAATGTGGGATAAAGTAATTCCAATTGGTATTAATGCATTAGGTGGTGAGGAAATGACTATTGGTATTTCTCACAGAACTACTCCTGCAGACCTTAACATCTACTTAGAGGATACTGAGGAAGGTACAATGACAAATCTATTGGATGGTGACTTTGTTTACACACCAACAAGCGATTTAGAAGCAGTTGGAAGATTCTTCATACACATGACTGCTGATACTATGAGTAATGAAGAAGTGTCAACTAGCATGTTAAATGCATATAAAGAAGTAAATGCTAACTATATCACTATTGAAGGCTTAGCTACTCAATCAAACGAAACTAACGTTAGTTTATATAATATTCTTGGTAGAGAGGTATTATCTACTACTCTAAATAATAACATGAATACTCAAACAATTTCAACAATTGGATTGTCTTCCGGTATTTACGTAATTGAATTAGAGTCAGGAACTGATAGATTAACTAAGAAACTAATAATACAATAGTTATGAAGAAGACAGGAATAACTAGAAAACAGGCAATCAAGAAAATGGGGAAATATGCAGCATTAACTGCTATTGGAACCTTTGCAATACTGAATCCTAAAAAGGCTCAGGCTTCTTCAGCACCGCCAGATCCATGGTGGGGTGACTAATAATTATTTTATAATAAGATTTTTATTTTCAGAGAAATTATCTGAGATTGTTTTTACTATATAATAGCCAGATTTCAATTTTGAAATATCTATATTTTCATTTTTACTAATATTATTAAGGTTTAATATTTTCTTTCCCGAGATATCATAAATCTCAATTACATCCAAATGTTTGTTAAATACTATATAGTCGTCAGACGGATTTGGATACATAGTTAATCTATCAAAATTAGACGAATCAATTGATAAAGTAGTTGATGGCTGATTTCCATAAATTCTAAACCCTCCAGGCTGCAAATTAATCTGTTCTGTTGTTGATGATACGTTAATCGATGTTTCACCATCTGGATCCATCAAATCAAACCATGTGCCCGTATATGGAAAATAAGGTATAATAGACTGGTCAACCACATCAAAGTTTGCAATAACAACTACATTTTTTAAATCTGAAGAAGAAATATCGTCATTCCATATATAAATAATAGGATTCAATCCACCAGATGTTATTGAATAATCTCCTTCAAATACATCTTCATTTATTTTCAAATTAATAATCCGTGACCAATTATCATAAATCTGCCTTCTAGTATTATCACCTATCCAATTATTAACCCATTGAGGTTGTGGCTTAGTATCTAATTTACAGTCAGGTTCATCAATACTTCCATCGTAACAAGTAAATAACGAATTTTCCATACCTAAATCTGAAAAATGCCAAATCATTTTAGGGCCAGGAATAGTTAAACTAATTGCGCCTATTGCAGACATTCTTGATAATGCAGTATCTAAATTTTGGATATTATATCCATCCCAATTATTTCCAAATTGGAGTGTTTTATACATTAATCTTTCCTCATCGTGACTTTCAAAATACCCAAGTAATCTTTTACCTTGAAAACCTCTACTTTCATGTCCAATTCCGCTAAAATTACTATCAGAACCATAACCCATTGCTAGCTGATAATAAGGTGTATTTGTTTTACCCCACATCATAATTCCTTTACCTTCTTCTAATCTGTAGTTTGCCCATTGTTGTTCTTCACTTGAACCTCCTAAATGTTCAAAAATTACGTAATGATTTGGATCTAAACTCCAAGAATAGTCTGCATAATTTTTTAATATATCAACCCTGTCCTGTTGATAACCATTTGTACAATCATAATCTTGTGTACTGCAATTTTGTGTAAAACCTTTGGTTAAATCCCATCTTATACCATCTATCTTAAAATTTTCTATCCAGTGCTTAACAACTCTTTTTGTATAATATTGAGTAAAAGTACTTTGATGATTAAAATCATTACCCAAACTATAAGTATGTGTAGCGATTTCATTAAAATATGGGTTTTCTTCACTAGGTTCTCCCCAACCGTTTTCATCAGGGTCATTCATCCACATTCTATTCATAGGACTTCTTCCCATCACATGATTCATTACTAAATCAAGAATTACAGCAATATCATTTTGATGACACAAATCAATGAATTCTTTTAATTTCTCTTCCGGACCATAAAACTTGTCAACTGACATATGGAAGGCGGTATTATAACCCCAACTTTCATTACCCTCAAACTCCATCACTGGCATCAGCTCAATAGCATTAATATTAAGTTCTTTGAAATAATCTATTCTGTCTATTAGATTTTGAAATGTTCTATCCGAATCAAAATCTCTGATTAACACTTCATATATAATTAAATCTTCTTCTTTAGGTTTCTCAAAATTATCTACTTGCCAATCATAAGTTTCTTGACCAGTCTTGATAGCTGAAACTTCCCTTTCAATACCAAAATCATATGGGTATTCTGGCATATCTGGATATGATGTCTCTGGTATCCATGGATCATCAAATGGAGATAAAACCATTGTTGAAAACGGATCGGCAGTTTTAACTAAACTTGGTGATTCATCAATTGGAGAAAGGTCTGAAACCCAATATTGATATGTATATATTTCTCCTGGTTCCAACCCTTCTATTTCTAACCAAAATTTATCTGAGTTGGAATCTTTTTTCATTGCATAATCAGATGTTGGAGACCAAAAATTAAAATTACCTGCTACATAAATAAAGTCTTTAAAAGGTGCTGAAAGAACAAGTGTTGCTCTTGTATTGTCACTTTCAACATAGTTTATACCATCTTCAAGACCATCTGGTATTGCTTCTGCAATTGTATTATTTACTAGAATAGTAAATTTCTTTTCAACAGTACTACCATTTTGTGTAACATGCAGCTCACAATATTGATTTTCAATTAAGTTATTGAACTGGAAGCCATTATAAAAGTTAATATCATTCTCTGAGTCAACTAATTCTCCGTTTGCATATAATTCATAATCAGCATTACCATTCGTATTTTGTGCAATTATTTGAGTTGAATCATTATAATCAACTAAAATCACACCTGAACTATTTGGATTGATAAGTTCTACTTGAAATGAACCAACATTTAAGAAAAAATCTGAACATCCGTTATCTTTGAATTCTTGAGAACCATCCTCGTTTCTAAAAACTAATCCCATTTTTGTAACTGATGATGCCTGTTCGGTTGTTAATCCAAAATAATTTTCAGGAACAATAGTGATACTCCATGTGCCATCACCATTATTATTCATTTCACCTACACCATCATCTTGCCCCCAATTTCCAATAACAGAAAATCCCCAAGGCTCACTATCTGAACCTATACCTGAATGCATATAAACCTTATTTGGATTATTAAATCCATTACAATTTGTAGCTGAGCTATTTTCATCTATAGTTATTGTAACAGATTGCTCAACTTCAAATGGGGTTGGGCTTGTAGTTATTTGAGTGAAACAGTAAGTTGAAAAAAATATTAATAGAAAGGCTAATTTAATTTTCATATTTTAAATAAAATAAAAAACCTACAATTTGAATGTAAATTGTAGGTTTTTTTATTAAAAATTAATTAATTACCATTGATGAATTGCAATTGTTGGTGGGTTCGCAGCTAGGTTTAAAGTGATATTATAAGTTCCAGCTGAAACAGGAATATTAGCACCATTAAGTTCTAATGTACCATCATTTCCATCGTCACCATAATTAACACCCCAAGCATCATTTTGTCTAACCTTAATTTCACCGTCTGTTAACACAGCTCCACTGATATAGTAATATCCTTCATTTATACCAAAATCAGGCATAAATTTATCATTAGGACCATCCCAACCGTTAGCTGTTGCACTTCCAACAAGACCCCATACATCTATTTCTTCCATAGTATATGATTGTGTATTTAAATTCATAGTTACTAAATAATGGCCAGCAGAAACAGCGATATTAGCACCATTCGCCTCCATTGTACCGTCTGCTCCATCGTCTCCATAATTAACAGCCCAATCATTATTAAACCTAAATTTAGCTTCTCCATCAGCAAGAGTAACCACAGCTTTCCAATCATCTTGATAAGAATTATAATGTAACATCATATCTGGACCACCCCAACCATTGGTTGTTGCACTACCTACAATACCCCATGAATATTCTTCCATAGTGTAAGTCATAGAACTAAAATTAACCTCTATTTTATAGGTTCCAGCTGAAACTGAAATATTAGCTCCATAGGAATCTAATGTACCATCTGCTCCATCATCACCCCAGTTCTCAGACCAGTCATTGTTATTTCTAAATTTAATCTCCCCATTCCTTAATGTTACATAAGCAACATAAACATTTGTAGTTGCAGTTGTATAGAATGGCAAATCAAGAATATTCTCATTACCCCATCCACCAGGTGTTCCAGAACCAACTACTCCAAGAGAGGTTGATAAATCTAATAAAGATGAATATGGCGTCACACTAAGGTTAACCGTATTTGAGTATATTTCCTGATATTCACTAAGAGTTGCTTTTATTCTGAAACTAGCTACTCCTTCCTCATTTGGCAACATCGATAAGGAAAGTAGTTTTGCGTTAAGTTCTTCAACAGTAAAAGTTTTATCGAATGATCCTCCAACAGAAATAATCTGTGGATTAGAAAAATCTCCACCTTGAACATCAATTTGAACAGAATATAATGCAGCTGCACTAAAGCCAAAATCAGGCTCTGTCCATGTTAGAGTTAAAATTTCATTTGCAGCATTTTCCTCGTTTAAAACAAGATCGTTATCAGAAAGTGATAAAACAGTTTCTGCAGCGTCATTATAATAAACTCTCTCAACATCATCACATGAGTAAATTAGAGTAAATAATGCCGTTAAATACGTTAGTTTATATATTAATTTTTTCATATTCTATATTTTAATATCCTTCGTTTTGAGTTAAATTAGAATTTATTGCCACTACGTTTGCAGGTAACGGAAATAAATTTCTGTAATCATCAACTCCTACACCTGTTGCCTCATTTCCTTTAAAAGGCCATAGGTATGAAGAATTGGTAAATCTATTGTATCTGATTAGGTCTGTTCTCCTTAAACCCTCCCAGTATAATTCTCTCGACCTCTCATCTAAAATAAAATCAAGAGTCATATCTCCTGATGATATTGTTCCTGATGAACTTCCAAAACCTCTTTCTCTGATTTGATTTATTAAAGATACTGCAGTATTAGTGTCTCCTCCTCCACCTCTAAGAGTTGCTTCAGCATAATTTAAGTAAACTTCAGCTAACCTCATTAGAGGAATATCGGTATCAACAAAATTTCCTGAACTATCACTTCCCTGATTTCCGTTTGAATCAATATTGGTCCATTTTGTTACAGCAAAACCGTCTTCAAAAGGAGGAATAGACTCTATCTCTAGGTTTTGACCATCAGAATAAAACATTCCTCTTTTATCACTAGAGAATGGTGAAATTGAATAGGTTCCTGAAGAAAGATCCATGACAATAAAATATGTTCCGGCAGTAATCGCAATATTTGATCCGCCAGCTTCTAAAGTCCCATCTCCTCCATTATCACCGAAATTATTACCCCAATCCTCGTTAAATCTAAATTTAAGCTCACCTGAGCCTAATTCAACATAAATTGAAAACTCTTGTGGACCTGTTTGATACATTTCAACATCTGGACCATCCCATCCATTTGGAGTAGCA
>CABXBH010000006.1 GCA_902510415.1 uncultured Bacteroidota bacterium
AAGATTTAAAAGCTTTCACGACTGATTTAATAAAGAATCAAATGATGCAATATGGTCAAGCAATTCCTGATGAAAAAGAGCTAGATGGCATTATTGCAAGAGTCATGAGTAACAAAGATGAAATCAAAAGACTTACTGAGCAATTAACCAGCACAAGAATTTTAGACTTTTTTAAGAAAAATTTTAAATATAAACTTAAAAAGGTTAGTTATGATGAATATATAAAAGAAGCATATCCATCGTAATTCTTATATTTATAAATAATAAAACCATAAATTATGGACTACGGAAAAGAGTTTAAAAAATTTGCAATCAAGGACCAGGGTATAAGTAGTACTTATTTTAATGATATTGTAAGTAGCATGTATCCATCTGGACTTACACCCAATATCATAGAAGAAAGACAAATGAATATTGCAATTTTTGATGTTTTTTCAAGATTAATGATGGATAGGATTATTTTTATGGGTACTGCCATTAATGATCAGGTAGCTAATATTATTCAAGCTCAATTATTATTTCTTGAAAGTACAGATTCAACAAAGGATATTCAAATATATATTAATTCCCCAGGGGGAAGTGTGTATGCAGGTTTAGGAATTTATGATACCATGCAGTTGATAAAACCTGATGTTGCTACAATTTGTACAGGGATGGCAGCTTCTATGGGAGCTGTATTATTATGTGCAGGCGAAAAGGGTAAAAGAAGTGGATTAACCCATTCTAGGGTTATGATTCATCAACCTCTTGGTGGAGCTCAAGGACAAGCAAGTGATATTGAAATAACAACTAGAGAAATATTATCCCTAAAGGAAGAGTTATATAAGATTATTAGTAAACATACTGGTCAAAATTATGATAAGGTTTATGCTGATAGCGACAGAGATTATTGGATGAAAGCTGAGAAGGCTTTGGAGTATGGAATGATTGATGAAATTCTTACCAAAAATTAAGTTAAATGGGTAAATCTGATTTACAATGTTCATTTTGCGGTAAGAAAAAAGACCAAACAAGTTTGCTTATTGCTGGTATTGATGCACACATATGTGATTTGTGTATTGAACAAGCAAATGGAATTATCTTACAAGAAAATAACACAAAAGATAATGATCAAGAAAAATCTAAACAAGAGCTTCTTAAGCCTCAGCAAATAAAGCTTTTTTTGGATGATTATATCGTAGGTCAAGACTACACAAAAAAAGTTATTTCCGTTTCTGTATACAATCATTATAAGAGATTAAATCAAGAGGTGGAAAATGAAGTTGAGATTGAAAAAAGCAATATTATAATGGTTGGTCAAACTGGAACAGGAAAAACATTAATTGCCAAAACAATAGCTAAGATGTTAGATGTTCCTCTAGCTATTGTAGATGCAACTGTTTTAACTGAAGCTGGATATGTTGGTGAAGATGTTGAGGGGATATTAACTAAATTATTACAATCAGCAAATTATGATGTAGAAAAAGCCGAGAAAGGAATAGTTTTTATTGATGAAATTGATAAAATTGCTAGAAAAAGTGATAATCCCTCAATCACTAGAGATGTCTCTGGGGAAGGAGTTCAGCAAGCATTACTAAAATTATTAGAAGGAACAATTGTAAATGTTCCTCCAAAGGGTGGAAGAAAACACCCAGACCAAAAATTTATCGAAATTAATACAGAAAAGATTCTTTTTATTGCTGGCGGAGCTTTTGACGGAATTGAGCGACATATTTCAAGGCGATTAAATTTAAATGTAATTGGATATAAAAGTGTAGGAAAAGATTCTGTTTCAAAACAGAATATTTTAAAACATATTAACCCTAAGGACCTTAAGGATTTTGGACTAATTCCTGAAATTATCGGTAGACTGCCAGTTGTAACCTATATGAATCCTTTAAATAAAAATGCACTTTTGAGTATTTTAACAAATCCTAAAAACGCATTGATTAAACAATATGTAAAATTATTTCATATGGATGATATCGTATTAGATTTTAAAAAAGACGCCTTAACTTATATAGTGGATAAAGCGATTGATTATAATTTAGGAGCTAGAGGATTAAGATCATTATGTGAAGAAATACTCAATGATGCAATGTTTAATCTTCCTGGAAGTGAAATCAAAAAATTGGTTGTTTCAAAGAAATATGCTGAAGAACAACTTTCAAGAATAAGTGTTGAAAAATTAAAAGCAGCATCTTAATTATTAAGTTTTATAAGGCTCTCAATAAACTTTCTTTCGTTTGAAAGTCTAGGTATTTTGTTTTGACCACCAACTTTATTGTTTAGCTCTAACCACTTAAAAAAAACTCCTTTTTTAGATATAATAATTTCAGGTTTTTTAAGTGTAAAACTATTATATCTTTTAGCTTCGTAATCAGAATTCTCCAATTTTAATTCACGATCAATTATTTCAGAAATATCAAGATCTTTAGATGGGGGCATTTTAAACTCAATAAACCACTGATGGGCACCTTTTTTGTTTTTTTTCATAAATATTGGAGCCACAGTATAGTCAATAATTTGTAAATTATATTTAGAAGATAATTTATTAATTACATTATCTGTGTTTTCAACAATTACCTCTTCGCCAAACACATTGATATAATGTTTTGTTCTTCCAGTTACAATAATTTTATATGGACTTAAAGATGTGAATTTAACTGTGTCTCCAATTTTATATCTCCAAAGTCCAGCATTAGTGGTAATTAATATAGCATAATTTATATCTTTTTCTACTGATGCTAAAGGGATAATTTTTTCATTTTTAGTTCCGTATGTTTTCATAGAAATAAATTCATAAAAAATCCCATAATCCAACATTAATAATAGCTCACTAGATTTATTCTCATATTGAATTGCAAAAAAACCTTCAGAAGCATTATAAATCTCATAGTATTTCATTGATTCTTTGCTGATAATATTTTTATATTGATTCAGATACGGTTTAAAGCTAACCCCTCCGTGAAAGTATACCTCAATATTTGGCCATATCTCAGAAATAGATTCTTTATTACCGCTTATCAATATTCTATTTAATAATACTAACATCCAAGATGGAACACCTGCTAAACTTGTAACATTTTCGTTTAATGTTTCTTTGACAATAGCATCTATTTTATGATTCCAGTCTCCCATAAGTGAAGTGCTATTGCTTGGAGTGCTACTAAACTCAGCCCAAAAAGGCATATTATCAATTAGAATAGCGGATAAATCTCCATAAAAAGTTCCGTTTTTTTCATAAGGACTTTTACTTCCCCCAAGTCTTAGACTTTTTCCTGTAAAAAGTTGTGAATCAGGGTTATTATTTAAATACATACAAAGTAAATCTTTTCCTGCTGCATAATGACAATCTTCAAGTGATTCATCACTAACCGGAATAAACTTACTTTTAGCATTAGTTGTACCACTGGATTTAGCAAACCATTTAATTTTTGACGACCAGAAAATATTATCTTCTCCTTTTCTTGCCAATTCTATTTTATCTGCAAATTGTTCGTAGCTAAAGATTGGGACTTTATTTGAAAAATCTTGATAATTTTTTATGGAAGAAAAATCAAACTTTTGTCCAATAAAAGTATTTTTTGAGGATTCTATAAGTTTAAGAAGTACATCCTGCTGCACTTCATTAGGGTATTTTACAAATAATTCAATTTGGTGCATTCTTTTTTTTAGAAACCATGATGCTATTGAATTAATTAATGGAATTGGCATGTTTTTTTTGTAATTTACTTTCTTTTAAAATTATGAAATTTTATGCATTTTGAAGGAGTAGTAAAAAAAATGACAACTGAAGATTTATCAGAAGTAAATTATTTTATTGAATTTGAAAACAGCTTTATACATTTAAATCAGTTTTTAGAAAGATCTTTTACAATAGAATGTAAAGGAACCCAGTGTTTATTATGTTCCTCATCTTCTAATATTTTTTCGAAATCAGGATATTGTAAAAGTTGTTTTTTTAATGCTCCAGAGGCAGGGCTATGGAATATACATCCTGAAAAAAGTAAAGCTCATTTAAATATTGCAGACAGAGATTTAGATTACGAAAAAAAAGCTCAACTTCAACCCCACATAGTTTATTTATCAAATACTGGATCACTCAAGGTTGGAGTAACTAGAAAAACTCAGATTCCTACTAGATGGATAGATCAGGGTGCTCATGAGGCTATTGAAATACTTGAAACTCCTAATAGGTTTTTAGCCGGCAGTGCTGAGGTAGCTTTAAAAAAATATGTCAAACATCAAACAGGGTGGGTAAAAATGCTAAAAAACCAAAGAGATAATATTAATTTACAAAGTTCTAAAGAACATGTTAAGACATATATCCCAAGCAATTTAATCCAGTATTTCAGTGAAAAAAATAAAGTTTATAGTTTTGATTTCCCCGTTTTAAAATACCCTAAAAACCCAAAACAGGTCTATCTTAATGAAAAAAGTCATAAATTTTCAGGAAAATTATTAGGTATTAAGGGACAATACTTGATTTTTGACAATGATCAAGTATTACAGTTTAGAGCTCATCAAGGGTATTTATTTAAAATTAGTATTGATGCTTAATCAATATTGATTTCTTGATTTATTTCTAAATTAAATTTTTTCCTAAACAAGTATACACCTAGATATAAAAAGGGAGTGTCTATTAATGCTACCAATACTTTAAACAAAAACCCCGAAATTAATAATCCAGCAAATTGATCCCAACTCAATACATTAGTAATACATAAGAGAAGTATAATTGTAAAGGTGTCAACAAATTGTGAGAAAAAAGTAGAAAAATTATTTCTTAACCATAACATTTTTCCCTTCGTTAAATTTTTCCAAAAATGATAAATATGAATATCAATATATTGTGCAAATAAATAGCTAAGCATACTTGAAAGTACAGCAATTATTGTACTACCAAATACTTTTTTAAATAATAAATCATCAACAGGCGAATTATCCATAGCAGGAACTGAATCTGCTACATAAATAATTAAAGTCGAAAAAATAGCAGCAAAAATCCCTACTGTTACTACCTGATTAGCTTTCTTTTTCCCATAAATTTCACTTATCAAGTCAGTAATTAAAAAAGTTATAGGATATGGAAGAATACCAACTGATAAATAGAAAAGTTTTTCTCCAAATATTTCAAAGTCTATTGGATGCCAGTAAAAAAATTTTTGAAAAATTAAATTTGAAACAACTAAAGAAGTAATAAAAAGGGACGCAAGAACTAAATAAAGTTTTTGCGCTAATATTTTTTTTTCAGGATTCACAAATTTGTCTTTACCCAAATATAGTAAATCAATTTCTTTTAACTAATTTGTTATTTCTTATGGATTTGTATAAAAAATTTCATATTTCAATTGGATCTAATATTGGAGATAAACTTGAAAATATCCAATCATCATTAGATTTGATCCACTCTAGAATTGCTTGTTTTACAGCAATATCTTCTGTATATGAGTCTGAGTCAATTGGTTTTGATGGAAATGATTTTTATAATATATGTGCATCTTTCAAATCAAATAAAAGTCCATACTATATAATGCAGCAGTTGTTAGCTGTTGAAGAGATACTGGGTCGTAATAGAAACAATGAAAAAAAATATGTATCAAGGATCATTGATATTGATATTATATTAATTGAAAATTTAACAATAGATTCTGAGGAGCTAAAGGTACCTCACAAAGAAATGTGTAATAGAAGATTTGTTTTAGAGCCATTAATTGAAATTGATCCAAATTTAATACACCCTATCAATAAGATTTCATTAAAGGAAATTTATAATTCATTTAAGCAAAATCAGAAGATTAAAAGAACAGATTTAATTTTAAATAACCCTTCAAGCCTGCTACCAATAATCAAATATAACTACATTGCTGTAGAAGGAAATATTGGGTCAGGTAAAACAAGTTTGTCTAAACAAATTTCAGCAGATTTTAACACTAAATTAATGCTAGAAAGGTTTATAGATAATCCCTTTTTGGCGAAATTTTATAAGAATCCAAAAGAATTTGCATTTAAATTAGAAATGTCGTTTTTAGCCGATAGATATCAGCAAACAAGTGAAGATTTGTCTCAGTTAAATTTATTTAATCAAAATATTATCAGTGATTATGATATTCATAAGTCATTAATTTTTTCAAAAATAAATTTAAATTTAGATGAGTTTAATCTTTACAGAAAATTATTTTATTCTCTTTATAATAGTATCGTAAAACCTGACTTAATTATTTTTTTAAATCAAACAATCAAAAATTTAAAAAGCAACATAAAAAAAAGAGGTAGAGAATATGAAGCATCAATATCTGATGAATATTTAACTAACATAAATAAGAGTTATTCAGATTTTTTTAAGTCAAGACCAGATCTTAATGTAAAATTTATTGATGTTTCGGAAATGGATTTTGTAAAAAATAGACTGGATTATTTGTCAATCATAAATCAAATTGATTAAGCGAAATTTTCGAAAAAATATCCCAAATTACAATTCCAGCTGAAACGGAAACATTTAATGAATGTTTAGTGCCAAATTGTGGTATTTCAATTACACTATCACTATTATCAAGAATTTTCTGGCTTATCCCCTTAATTTCATTACCAAAAATAATAGCATATTTTTTTTCATTTTCTGGTTTAAAACTCTCTAGTTTTATTGATTTATTTGCCTGCTCAACAGCAATAATTTGATAATCTTTTTTTTTCAACTTCATAATTACTTCCTCTGTATTTTTATAATATCTCCAGTCAACTGATTCTGAGCTTCCTAATGCTGTCTTTCTAATTTCTTTATTTGGAGGAATTGCTGTTATACCGCATAAAATTATTTTATCAATTAGAAATGCATCACAGGTTCTGAAAACACTCCCTACATTGTGTGCACTTCTTATATTATCTAGAATAACAATAACAGGAGTTTTAGAGGAGTTTTTAAACTCGTCAATAGACAATCTACTTAACTCGCTGTTTTTTAATTTTTTCATATAATCAACTTAATAAATTGTTTTCTAAACAACTAAATAATAATTACATTAGTAAAGATGTAGCGGTAAAAATAGATTAAACTTTTCGTTTTGAAAAAAGACATTAAAAAAATTACTCCCTTAATGCAACAATATAATGCTATTAAAGCAAAATATCCTGATGCAATGTTGCTTTTTAGGGTTGGGGATTTTTATGAAACTTTTGGTGATGATGCAATTCAAGCTTCAAAAATTTTAGATATTATTTTAACCAAAAGAGGTGCTGGAAGTCAAAGTGAAACTGAACTCGCTGGATTTCCTCATCATTCGTTAAATTTATATTTACCAAAGCTTGTAAAGTCAGGTCTTCGTGTTGCTATTTGTGATCAATTAGAAGACCCAAAAAAAACAAAAAAAATTGTAAAACGAGGAGTTACTGAGTTAATAACTCCTGGATTAGCATCTGTTGATGGAGTTATAAATCCAAAATCAAATAATTTTTTAGCTTCAATTTTTATAAGTAATAATATAGGTATTTCTTTCCTTGATATTTCAACTGGAGAATTTCTAATTTCGCAAGGTGATAGAGAATATATAGCAAAATTGTTAGCCAATTTTAATCCTAGTGAAATTTTAATTGCCAAGCAGGATAAGAAAAAATTTAAGGAAATTTTCGGAGAATTATATAATTTATTTTTTTTGGAACAATGGATATATAATTCTGATTTTGCAAATGAATTAATTCTTAATCAGTTTAAAACTAAATCTCTAAAAGGTTTTGGCATTGATGACTTATTCGATGGAATTATTTCCACTGCAGGAATTTTACATTACTTAAACGAAACACAACATCATAAATTAAATCATATAACGAGGATTCAAAGAATTCCAAAAGAAGGACACGTATGGCTTGATAGATTTACTTTAAGAAATTTAGAAATTTTTTATCCCAATTCATCAGAAGGAAAATCATTAATTGATGTTATTGACCAAACCATTTCTCCGATGGGTGGAAGATTATTGAAAAGATGGTTAGCATTACCTAGCACTGACAAAGAATTAATTTCTCAAAGGCATAATATTGTTCAGCACTTTATTGATAAAACAAAAGACAGAGAATATATAATTGAAATATTAAATTCATTAAGTGATCTAGAGAGACTTGTTTCAAAAATATCAACAAAAAAAATTAGTCCTAGAGAGTTATTCAACCTTAATGAGTCTTTAAAAATTATAACTCCTTTAAAAACTGAATTAAAAAGAACTAATTGTTTTGAATTAAATGATATTGTAAAATCAATTCAAAATTGTGATAAACTAATTAATAAAATTAGTGATACACTTTCTGATTCTCCACCAGTTAATATTAACAAAGGCAATTCAATTTCCTCAGAATTTTCTCAAGAGTTAAAGGAATTAAGAAGTTTATCAAGAAACAATAAAGATTTTCTTGATAAAATGCTTGAAGAACAATCAGAGTTAACAAACATACCATCTTTGAAAATTTCTTCAAATAATGTTTTTGGTTACTATATAGAGGTTAGAAACACCCATCGTGATAAAGTTCCTGATGATTGGGTTAGAAAGCAAACCTTGGTTAATGCTGAAAGATATATCACAGAAGAATTAAAAGATTATGAATCTAAAATATTAGGGGCTGAGGAAAAAATATTGGAGTTGGAGCAGCTACTTTATGATGAATTACTCAATTTTTGCCAATCATTTATTAGAACAATACAAAATAACTCATTATCAATAGCAAAATTAGATTGTTTAGTATCTTTTTCTGTACTAGCTATTTCGAAAGACTATACAAAACCAATTATTGATAATTCTTTAGATATTGAAATTATTAACGGTAAGCATCCAGTTATTGAATCTCAATTACCAATTGATAAACCGTACATTCCAAATAGCATTCTACTTAATTCAAAAAAACAACAAATTATTATGATTACCGGTCCTAATATGTCTGGTAAATCAGCTATTCTTCGACAAACAGCGATAATTTGTTTGCTTGCACAAATTGGGTCTTTTGTTCCGGCCAAAAAATTAAGAATGGGAATCATTGATAAAATATTTACTAGAGTTGGAGCTTCTGACAATATTAGTGTTGGAGAGTCTACATTTATGGTTGAAATGAATGAGACAGCTCTTATTTTAAATAATATTTCAGATCGTAGTTTAATTTTACTCGACGAAATTGGCAGGGGAACTAGTACTTACGACGGCATATCTATTGCCTGGGCCATTTCCGAATATTTGCATAATCATAAGTCAAGACCAAAGACTTTATTTGCCACTCATTACCACGAATTAAATCAAATGGAAGATTCTTTTAATCGAATCAAAAACTTTAATGTTTCAATTAAGGAAGAAAATAATCAAATATTGTTTTTGAGAAAATTAGTCGCTGGCAGTAGTGAGCATAGTTTTGGAATTCATGTAGCAAAAATGGCAGGTATTCCAAAAAATGTATTGGATAAAGCAAATGATATGTTAAAGCAATTAGAGTTATCTAGATCATCTAAAGAATTAGTAGTAAATAAAATTTCCCCTCAGTTAGATTTTTTTAATATTAATGATCCTTTATTTGAAGAGTTAAAAAAAGATATTAATGATTTAAATTTGGATGAATTGACTCCAATAGAAGCACTTTTAAAATTAAATGAATTAAAAAGAAAGCTTAATAAATAGTGATTTTTTTTATTTTTACTACCGATTCAAAATAAACTAAAACAAATTAAGTAATGCACAAATTTTATATAACTACAATAATGTGTTTATATACGTTATTTTTTACTTCTCAAAATTTAAAATCACCAGATAATAATTTAGATTTAAATTTTAGTATTGATAAAAGTGGAAGAGCAACCTATTCCTTAAATTATCATAATAAACCTGTTATATTAAATAGTGGATTAGGATTTATATTGAAGGATAATGTTGAATGGATGAAAATTGATTCGTTAGATATGATGAATGATTTTACAGTTATAAATGTATCATTTGATTCTACAGATGAAATATGGGAGCCTGTATGGGGAGAAGAAAGCAAAATTAGAAATAATTATAATGAAATGTTTGTTGAACTTGAGCAAAAAGCATCTCAAAGAAAAGTAAATATTAGATTTAGATTGTTTGATGATTCTTTAGGCTTTAGATATGAATTTCCATTACAAGAAAATCTGGGATCATTTATTATTATTGATGAAAAAACTGAGTTTGCAATGGCCGGTGATCACACAGCTATGTGGATTCCAGGTGACTATGATACTCAGGAATATAATTATACCACTTCAAGGCTTTCTGAAATAAAGCAAAAATCCGTTGAGTTTAATGAGGAGAATGTTTCAATGTATAGATTTTCAGACCTGGGAGTTCAGACAGCGTTAATGATGAAGTCAGATGAGGGTCTTTATATAAATATTCATGAGGCTGCATTGATAGAATATTCTGCAATGCATTTAAAGTTGAATCCTTCAAATATGACTTTTGAAAGTCATCTTACTCCTGACGCTTATGGCAACATGGTTTATATGAATGCTCCACATAATACACCTTGGAGAACAGTAATTGTAAGTGATGATGCAAGAGATATTTTAGCAAGTAGAATTACATATAATTTAAATGAGCCCTCTAATATTGAAGATACCTCATGGATAAAACCTACTAAATATATGGGTGTATGGTGGGAAATGATTACAGGTCAAAGTACATGGTGGTATACAAATGATCTTTCTTCTGTAAGGATTAATGAAACAAATTATGATGAGTTGGAACCAAATGATTCACACGCTGCGAATAACCAAAAGGTGATGAGATATATTGACTTTGCATCTAAACATGGTTTTGACGCTTTACTTGTTGAGGGTTGGAATATTGGATGGGAGGATTGGTTTGATAAGAAAAAGGACTATGTATTTGATTTTATGACACCATACCCCGATTTTGATATCGAAAAATTAAACAACTATGCAAGAGAAAAAGGAATTAGTTTAATGATGCATCATGAAACTTCCGGAGCCATTAGAAATTATGAAAGACATATGGACGAAGCATATTCCCTAATGAATAAATATGGCTATAAGTCAGTTAAGAGTGGATATGTAGGAAGAATAATTCCTGCAGGTGAAAGACATTATGGTCAGTATATGGTTGATCATTACATTTATGCAATTGACAAGGCTGCAGATTATAAAATAATGGTAAATGCACACGAGGCTGTAAGACCAACAGGTGTTTCACGGACTTATCCAAATCATATTGGAAATGAGTCTGCTAGGGGTGCAGAGTTTCGTGGCTCCAAGCTAAATCATACAACTATTTTACCGTTTACAAGATTAATTGGTGGCCCTATGGATTATACACCGGGAATCTTTGAAATGGACCCAAGAAAAAACAGACCTGATTTCACACCAAATCTAAATGAAACTCTTGCACCAGGATCAGTCACAACAACTTTAGCCAATCAACTTGGGTTATATGTTATTATGTATAGCCCTTTACAAATGGCAGCTGATTTACCAAAGAATTATATGCGTTTTTCTGATGCTTTTCAATTTATTAAAGATGTTGCTTTAGATTGGGATCAATCGGTTTATTTAGAAGCTGAACCTGGAGAGTATGTAACTATTGCTAGAAAAGAAAAGGGTACTGATAATTGGTTTGTTGGAAATTCAAATGGTTATAATAAAAGGAAAGCAGAAGTTGATTTTAGTTTTCTCGATAAGAATAAAAAATATACTGCTACAATTTATAGGGATTCTAAGGCTGCAGATTATGCAAAAAATCCACAATCTTATAAAATTGAAAATATAACGGTTACATCAAAAAGTAAAATTAAAATATCGACTGTTGCTGCTGGGGGATTTGCTATTTCAATTTTCCCAAATTAAGTTTCATATTTGAAAATTTATCTTAAATTTGCATCCGCACTTTAGGTGCAAGTTCTTTAAAATAATGCGAAAGTAGCTCAGGGGTAGAGCATCACCTTGCCAAGGTGAGGGTCGCGGGTTCAAATCCCGTCTTTCGCTCTCCATTACAATATTAGCTGAAGTGGTGGAATTGGTAGACACGTTGGACTTAAAATCCAATGGATAGTAATATCCGTGCGGGTTCAAGTCCCGCCTTCAGTACAAAACCCTCATCATTATGATGGGGGTTTTTTGTTTTACTTTACTTAAATCTAGATTTTTTCTTTTTTCTTTTTCTTGAAGAATTTCTTGAACTTGATTTTTTATTTCTAGACCTTCTCTCTTTTTTTCTTCTAGGGGGTTTGTCTTCAAATTCAGTCGGTTCTCCTAAAATTAAATCGTTACCCTTAAAATCAATTTTCCTAATATTTTTTATGAATTCATCTTTATAGCTTTCATCAATTTCAAAAAATGTTTGATATCTGCTCAATTCAATTTTCCCAATTTCAATACTATTTGATTTTAAAGTTCTATTTACAATTGATATTATGTCCAAAGGAGTAGCTCTGTGTTTTCTTCCAACATTAATAGAAAATGCTGTTAAGGTTTTTCCATTACTGCTACCTCTTTTTGAGTTTCTTTTATCTTTTGATTTTTTTGAAGTAAGTTTATTAGATTCCTTATAGTATTTCAAAAACCTGTTAAACTCAGCAGAAACAAATCTTTTTATTAGTTCTTCTCTGTTTAACCATTCAAGTTTTTTATAAATATTATCTAAAAAAGGTTTTATTTGTTCCTCATCAACTTCTACATTTTCAATTTTATCTATGAGTTTATATAATTGATTTGAGCAAATTTCATTTCCTGTGGGAACTTCTTTATTCACAAATTTAATTCCACCTTTTTTTTCAATCGATTTTATTTTTCTTTTCTCACTGTCATTAGAAATAGCAATGGAAATTCCACTTTTGCCTGCTCTTGCAGTCCTTCCACTTCTATGGATATAAACTTCAGGATCATCAGGAAGTGAATAATTAATTACGTGTGTAATATCATCAACATCTAATCCTCTTGCTGCAACATCGGTAGCAATTAACATTTGCAGGGATTTATCTCTAAATCTTTGCATAACCTCATCTCTTTGATTTTGTGACAAGTCTCCATGGATTGCATCAGCATTATAGCCTTCTGCCATAAATTTATTTGCTATATCCTTTGTATGTCTTTTAGTTCGACAGAAAACAATCCCATAAATATTAGGGTTATAATCTGCAATTCTCTTTAAAGCCTCATATTTATTTCTAGAGCTTACATTGTAAATATGATGTTCTATGTTTTTTGCTCCTGAATTTACTTTAGATACAGCTATTTCTTTAGCATCTTTCATATACTTTTTTGAAATACTTTTTACCTCCTTAGAGATAGTAGCAGAAAAAAGCATTGTTTGTCTTTTAGAATTTGTTCTATCTAATATAAAATCTAAATCATCTTTAAATCCCATACTCAACATTTCATCCGCTTCATCCAAAACTACTTTGTCAACAAGTTCTAATTTTAATACTTTTCTTTTTATTAAATCTTTTGTTCTACCAGGTGTTCCAACCACTATATGAATTCCTTTTTTTAATGATTTTATTTGAGTTTCAATATTAGTACCACCATAAACAGACAAAATTTTTAATCCAGAAACATATTTTGAATAGGCTTCTAAATCTTTACATATTTGAATACATAATTCTCTAGTTGGACATAATATTATAGCCTGAACATATTTATTATTTAAATCAATTTTTTGTATTACCGGTAAGCCAAATGCTGCGGTTTTACCTGTCCCAGTTTGAGCTAAAGATATCAAGTCTCTATCATGTGATATTAAAAAGGGTATTGATTCATTTTGCACTTCTGTTGGAGTTTCAAACCCCATTTCTTTTACAGCCTTACATAATTCTTTATTAACTCCAATATCTTTAAATTTTGTCATCTTATTTATTATGGCTGCAAATGTCGACTATTTAATTCGGTAATCAATAAAAAAAAATAAATTAAAATTTTTTTGATTCGTTATTTATTTAAAAAAATAGATTGTTATATTTACTGTAATGAAAAATTTACAATTAAATATTTGGTGGTGGAAACATGAAATCTATATTTCGTGAAGTATTCGCTATATTTTAATTTAAAAAAAGCTTATCATCACGATAAGCTTTTTTTTTGTAACATTTTAAATTTTATAGTTAGTAATTAGTTTTAGTTTGTTTTATTTATTTATGTTTAATTAAGGGAGTAATATTTTACTCCCTTTTTTATTTTTTTATAATTTTCTTTATTTGATATCCATCTACCTTTATAAAGTATATTCCTCTTATGAGGTTGCGAAGATCTACTTGGGTGCCTTTAAAATCATCAATTTGTATAATTTTTTTTCCAAAGCTGTCGTAAATTTTAATATCAGCTGTTTCCTGTAGATTAATATTAATGAATTCGTCAAACGGATTAGGATAAATAATTACATTATTTAATGTTAATTCATTTTGTGATAATGCAGCATCAATTATTTTGTATATACCTCCGTTTATTGAAACTATATATAGCTCTCCTGAAATATCTTCTCCAAATGAAACCCAACTACCATTTATATTTGGGAATGTTAAGTTCATTTCCCAATTAGAATTGTCTTCTGTTGAAAGCATACCTATTTCTCCACTGCAATAATCAGCAAAAAAATAAACCCCGTTTAATCCAGAGATTTGATTGCCTCTGTAAACATATCCACCAGTTATAGAGCATTTAAAATCACCACTATTATAGTGAGAATATGTTGCGACAGGAAATGTTAATCCATTGTCAGGACACCCAGACATATTGTAAGGTTCATCACCTTCATAACATCTCCAGCCATAATTAACATTTGCTGGATTATTTTCGACCATATTAATTTCTTCAAATTCATTTTGACCGACATCAGCAATCCATAAATTACCATTCTCGCTGTCAAACGAAAATTTCCAAGGATTTCTAAGTCCAACACTCCATATTTCATCCCCATAAGGGTTATTCTCAGGAATTGAATAAGCACCGCTGTTTACATTAATTCTAAGCATTTTTCCAAGTAATGATCCTGTACTTTGTGAATAGTTTTGAGGGTCGCCACCACTTCCACCATCACCCATTCCAATATATAGATTTCCATCAGGACCAAAATTTATACACCCTCCGTTATGATTGCCATAAGGCTGGTTGATAACTAATAAAACAGTTTCACTTTCATTAGCAATATTTTCATCTGTGCTTACTGAAAATTTTGATATAGTTGTATCACCGCTATTATTGGTGTAGTTAACAAAAAAAAATGGGTTTTCAGGATAATTTGGATGGAATGCTAATCCTAATAAGCCACGTTCGTTAGCATTTGTTGAAACTCTATCTTCTATGTCTAAAAAAGGAGTTGAATTTACACTGCCGTCGGGGTTTAAAATTTTAATTTTTCCTGATTTTTCAACTACAAAAAGTCTTTCATCTCCTGCATTTTTGATTTCTACTGGACTACTAAAAGAGGGGCCAAAGGATTCTAAAATTACACTTTGTGAAAAACTAAAATTGGAAAATAGAATGATGAGTATAAGTAGTTTAAATTTATTCATTTTGAAATTTGTTTTAAAATTAGTTTGACAGCTCCCTTATGTTTATTAAAATAATCAGAATTATTTTTTGACATTCTATTTATTTCATCATTATTATTTAATATTCTTTCAAGAGAATTATCTAATTCGTTATAGTTAGATATACTAATCATACCTTCGTTTTTAATCATATCTTTAGCTTCGTCAAATTTATCATAGTTTTTACCTATAACAATGGGTTTTGAAAAATAGGCTGGCTCCAACGTATTGTGCAAACCTTTTTCCCCCATACCTCCACCAACATAAGCTATTGCGCAGAAAGAGTATAATGATGATAACATGCCAATATTATCAATTATTAAACATGAAAAATCATTTTTATTTTGATTTAATTTTAATTCTGAAAAAAGAATAGATTTTTTTTCAATTTTTTGTTTTATTCTATTACAGTTTTTTGCGATTTCGTGAGGGGCAATTATATATTTATAATCTTTTTCGGATTTATTTATATATTTTATAATTAACTTTTCATCTTCTTCCCATGTGCTGCCAAAAACAATACATTTTTTATTATTTATAAATTCAGAAATAATTTTATTCTCTTCATTGTTTAAACTTGGGATAATACTATCAAATCTTAAATCTCCACAAATAAATACATTTTTATTTCCGATATTTTTAATTAGCTTTTGAGATTTTTCATTGGAAACAAAAATTGCATCTAATTTTTTTATTGCAGAATTGAAATTAATTATCTTTTTCAAGAAGTTATATCGAAAATTACCACCAATAGAATAAACTTTAGAACCATTCAGTTTCGCATGACTAATATAATTCGGCCATATTTCATTTTTAATGAATATTGTAATTTTAGGAGCTATTGTGTTATAAAAATTTTTCAAATTTTTGTTTGTTTCAAAGGGAAGGTATATAACACAATCAAATAAATTTTTATTGGCATTTTCATAACCAGAAGGAGAAATAAATGATAAAAGAAATTTATAATCAAAAAATTCTTTTTTCAAATTAATTGTTAATGCCTCTGACATAAGATATTCACCATATGATGAACAATGAATGTGAATAATTTTATCCTCTTTCAAAAATGATTGTTTCAGTTTTGAAAGACTCATACTTCTTCCCTTGACTCCTTTAGATATTTTCTTAGAAAATGGAGCAATACAGCTTAATAAAACCTCAAATATTTTGATTAACAGAGAATTAATAATCTAAATTTTAAACAAAAGTAACCAAAAATAAATATTATATTAGATAGTCTTAAATCTATATTCTCATGAAGAAATTATTGTTTCTGTTTTCAATGTTTTGTATGTCAATTAATGCTCAAGATTATTATATCCACGCAGGCAAGCTATTTGATGCTGAAAAGGGGAAGATGTTAAATGATATGACTGTAATTGTATCAGGTAACAAAATCAAAGAAATTTCAAAAGGATTTAAAACACCAAATAGATTGGAAGATAAAGTAATAGACTTAAGTAATTCAACTGTAATGCCTGGATTTATTGATTTACATGTTCATATCGAAAGTGAATATAATCCAGAAAAATACCTAAACACATTTACAGCTGAAGAATCTGAAATGGCTTTTAGTTCATTGAAATTTGCAAAACGTACATTAATGGCAGGTTTTACTACTGTTAGGGATTTAGGTGGGTCTGGAGTAAATATTTCATTGAGAAATGCTATCAATAAGGGAGAAGTAATCGGTCCTAGAATTTTTACTGCAGGAAAAGCTATAGGAACAACTGGTGGACATGCAGATCCGACAAATGGATGGAAAAAAAGTTTAGCAGGAGATCCAGGTCCCCAGCAGGGAGTTATTAACGGGATAGATGACGCTAGAAAAGCCGTTAGACAAAGATATAAAGATGGCGCAGACGTTATTAAAATTACTGCAACTGGAGGGGTTATGAGTATTGCTAAAAATGGACAAAATCCACAATTTACAATAGATGAAATAAAAGCAATTTGTGAAACAGCTAAAGATTACGATATGATTGTCGCTGCTCATGCTCATGGAGATGAAGGAATACAAAGGGCAGTTAAAGGTGGTGTAACAACCATTGAACACGGAACTTTATTAAGTGAAGAATCTATGCGCTTAATGATTGAACATGGAACTTATTATGTTCCAACAATTACGGCTGGAAAAGAAGTTGCAGCTAATGCAAAAATTCCTGGATATTATGATGAATTAGTTGTTCCAAAAGCTTTGGCAATAGGACCAAAAATTCAAAATACAACTTCTAAAGCTTATCAAGCTGGTGTTAATATAGCATTTGGTTCAGATGCAGGTGTATTTCCACATGGTAAAAATGCCAAAGAATTTATATATATGAATGAAGCTGGTATTCCAGTTATTGAATGTCTTCAGTCAGCTACAATTATAAACTCTAAAATTCTTTCTTTGGAAAATGAAATTGGACAAATTAAAGAAGGTTTTATTGCTGATATAGTAGCTACAAGATTAGATCCAACGAAGGATGTAAAAACCCTTGAAAATATAATTTTTGTAATGAAAGAAGGAGAGGTTTATAAAAATTAATTCCTTCTTTTAAAGCTTGATATTAGAATTAAAATCATTCCAGTTGTAACCGATAGGTCAGCAAAATTAAATATTCCTGTTTTGAATACTCCTCCTAAATTTATATACAAAAAATCGGTTACAGACCCATAAACTATCCTATCAAAAATATTTGCAACTCCACCTCCTATAATTAAGGAGAAACCAATAATTGAAATTTTGTCTAATGTTTTATCTATATATGTGAATATAGTTATTGATATTAAAACAACGATTGGTAAGATAATTAACAAAATAAGTCTCATGTTTTGATTCATGCAACTTCCAAAACCTAAAAATGCACCAAAATTTTCAACATTCATTAAGATAAAATAATCTGAAATAATTTGTGTCTCTTCTAAATATGAATTGTCGGACAGCTTTGAAAAATGTGGGTTTGGAAGCCATTCTTCACACACTGAAAATACTTTACGGGATTTAACATTAATTCTAACCCATATTTTTGATAGCTGATCAAAAGCTATGCTTAAAACAACTATTGAAGTAATTAATGAATATCTATTTTTTTTATTATTCAACATTTTCCAAATTTAATGAACTACAATTAATATCTCTGTTTATTTTTTTTACTAATCCTTGTAAAACCCTGCCAGGACCAACTTCTATAAATTCATTTGCTCCATCAGTAATCATATTATTCACAGATTGAGTCCATTTTACAGGACTTGTAAGTTGCGATATTAAATTTTTTTTAATTTCATTTTCACTTGAAAACGGCAAACCATTAACATTTTGATAAATCGGGCAAATTGGGCTATTGAAAACAGTTTTATTAATTGCATCTTCAAGCTCGTTTTTTGCCTGTTCCATTAAAGGAGAGTGAAATGCACCTCCTACAGGCAATACAAGTGCACGTCTTGCACCAGCTTCTTTAAATTTTTCACAGGCTAATTCAATAGAATTAATTTCACCTGAAATAACTAATTGTCCAGGACAATTATAATTAGCTGCAACCACAACACCTTCAATTTCTTCACATATTTTTTCAACTAAATTATCTTCTAAACCCAATACTGCCGCCATTGTTCCAGGATTATTTTCACATGCTTTCTGCATTGCATTTGCTCTAATTGAAACTAGTTTTAATCCGTCTTCAAAGGAAATTGATTTGTTTATAACAAGTGCTGAAAATTCACCTAATGAATGTCCTGCAACCATTTCGGGTGTAATTTCATTTTCTTTTGTTAGAGCAAAAATAACTGAGTGTAAAAAAATTGATGGCTGTGTCACTGAAGTTTGTCTAAGGTCTTCACTAGTACCACCAAACATGATATTGCTGATTTTAAATCCTAAAATCTCATTTGCAATGTTAAAAAAATCAGCAGCAGTTTTTGAAGAATCAAATAAATCTTTACCCATACCTGGAAATTGAGCTCCTTGCCCTGGAAAAATATATGCTTTCATTAATTGTTTTTTATATAAGTTTTATAAGTAAATGAATATTTGTGATTTTCATCTGTCTCTTGCTTTTCTGAATTTACCAATTTCCATTTTGTTTCATCAATTTCTGGAAAAAAAGTATCAGCTTCAAATTTTTCATGAACTCTAGTCAATTCAATCTTGTTACTAAAATCCATGGCAAGTTTGTAAATTTGTCCACCGCCAATAATAAATGGATTTTCATCGTCTTCTGCAGCTTTTAAAGCATCATCAATATTATTAACAACAATAACATTTTCTTGAAAAGAATCATTTGATTTATTAGAAATAATAATATGTCTTCTATTGGGTAATAATCCTGGAAATGAGTCAAAAGTTTTTCTACCCATTATAATAGAGTGTCCTGAAGTTAATTCTTTAAATCTTTTTAAATCATTAGGTAAGTTCCATATCAGATTATTGTTTTTCCCAATTGCATTATTTTCAGCAGCGGCAACGATAATAGTAATGGTTTTTTTCTTCATCAAAATAAATTAAACGGCAACTTTTCCTTTTATATGGGGATGCGGATTATAATTTTCAAGACTAAAGTCTTCAAATTTAAAGTCAAAAATATCTTTAATTTGATTATTCATTTTAATTGTAGGTAATGTTCTGGTTTCTCTTGTTAGTTGTAATTTCATTTGCTCAAAATGATTACTGTAGATATGTGCATCACCAAATGTATGAACAAAATCCCCTGGTTTTAAGTTACATACTTGTGCAATCATAAGGGTTAGTAATGAATAAGAAGCAATGTTAAATGGGACACCAAGAAAAATATCAGCACTTCTTTGATATAATTGGCATGATAGTTTCCCGTTAATAACATGAAATTGAAAAAATGCATGACAAGGGGGTAAGGCTGCTTTACCGTTTGCTACATTAGTTTCAAAAGATTGAGATGTATCTGGTAAGACTGAAGGGTTCCATGCCGAAACCAGATGTCTTCTACTACTAGGATTTTTCTTTAAATCATAAATTAAGTTTTTTATCTGATCTATACCGTCATTATTCCAGTTTCTCCACTGAAATCCGTAAACAGGACCTAAATCACCTTTTGAATCAGCCCATGCATTCCAGATATTTACACCATTTTCTTTTAAATATTTAATATTTGTATCCCCTTTTAGAAACCACAATAGTTCATATATAATTGACTTTAAATGGAGTTTTTTTGTTGTAACCATTGGAAAGCCTTCACTTAGATTAAATCTCATTTGATATCCAAAAACACTTTTTGTTCCTGTACCAGTTCTATCTTCTTTTGACGCTCCGTTTTTGAGTACGTGTTTTACTAAGTCTAAATATTGTTTCATATCTGAGGTAAAAATAAATAATCCTCCAAATGAAAGCGATAAAGTGAAATAAAAGTTATTAACTTTTTAACCGATAATCATACCTGCTATTGTAGCAGATAGAAGTGAAGCTAAAGTTCCACCAATTAAGGCTTTAAATCCAAAATTTGATAGATTTTTTCTTTGCTTTGGCTCTAATGCTCCGATACCTCCAATCTGTATTCCAATTGACGCAAAATTTGCAAATCCACAGAGCATATATGTTGCAATAATTATTGATTTTTGGTAATTCAAGTGAATTAAATTTGATGCATCTTTTAAATCAGACAATTGAATATATCCAATGAATTCACTTGCAGCTAATTTTATTCCTAATAATTGCCCCATTAAAGTAATATCTTCTTTAGCTACTCCGATTAACCACATTACCGGTGCAAAAATATATCCTAAAATAAGTTCCAATGATAATTCTGAATACACAGTTTTATCACTAATCCAATCATTTAGATTTATTAGGTCACCAAAGCCGCTTAATAAATAATTGATCAAAGCTATAAAGGCTATAAAAACTAAAAGCATTGCAGCTATATTTGCAGCTAACTTTAACCCTTCAGATGTTCCAATTGAAATCGCATCTAAAAAATTAGAACCTATTTTATCTTGAGAAACCTCTACATTAGAATCAATTTTTTTAGTTTCTGGATAAAGTATTTTAGATATTACGATAGCTCCTGGTGCAGCCATTACTGAAGCTGTTAGAAGATGTTTTGCATAATAAATCTTTAGTTCAGGGTCTTCTCCTCCAAGAAATCCAATATATGCCGCAAGAACTCCACCTGCAACCGTTGCCATTCCTCCAATCATTACTAGTAGAATTTCTGATTTTGACATTTTTTCAAGGTATGCCTTTATCATTAGAGGTGATTCTGTTTGTCCTAGAAATATGTTTCCTGCTACACTTAGACTTTCAGGTCCTGAAACTCCAAGTAGTTTTGATAATAGTAGAGCCATTACCTTAACTATTTTTTGAATAATTCCTAGGTAGAATAAAATTGAAGTAAGTGCAGCAAAGAAAATTACTGTTGGAAGAATTGAAAAAATAAATACATTTCCAAAATTTTCAGCACTGACTAAATCACCAAATAAAAATTTTGTTCCCTCCATTGTAAAATCAAGGATTTTTACAAAGACTTTTCCAGCACCTTCAAATATCATTTTTACCCAAGATATTTTTAAAACCCCAACAGCTAAAATTAGCTGAAGTATTAGTCCAGTAGCGGCAGTTTTCCAATTTATTGCTTTTTTATTATTTGAAAGTAGGTATGTTGCGAATATCAAAAAAGTAATACCTAAGATTCCTCTAAAGAAACCTTCAGTGGTAAAACCACTACTAGGAATTATATTATGTTCTTGTGCAAAGACAATATTATTGCTTAATATAAATAATAATAAAGAAAAACATATTTTTTTATTATCTGTTAGAAATTTCATCTCTTATTTTTGCTGCTGATTCATAATTTTCATTTTGAACAGCATGTTTTAATAGGTCCTCCAACTCTTCGATTGACTTTTCTTTTAAATCAGAGTTTGTGATTTCAGAATTTTGCTCTGAAAACAATTCTTTTAACAATGATTTTTCGTCAATTTCTGTTTCAACTTGTATCACAACACCTGCCTTTTCAAGAATATTTTCATAAGTGTAAATCGGAGCTTCAAATCTGATTGCTAATGCAATTGCATCACTAGATCTAGAATCAATAATTTCTTCTATGCCATCTCTTTCACAAATCACACTTGAATAAAAAACACCATCAACAAGTTTATGAATTATTACTTGCTTTATTTTAATATCAAATCTTATACAGAAATTTTTAAATAAGTCGTGAGTTAATGGTCTAGGAGGTTTAATCTCTTTTTCAATTGCAATTGCGATCGATTGAGCCTCATTGGTTCCAATTACGATTGGTAATTTTCTCTCCCCCTCAATTTCACTTAAAATTAATGCATAAGCACCGTTTTGGGTTTGACTGTAGGAAATTCCATTAATTAATAATTGAATAAGATTCATATAGTAAAACTAATGTTATTTTTTATTTAAAAAAATAAAGCTTAATCATTTACAGATTTAAATTCTTTTAGTTTGTCAATTAATTTTGGAACAACTTCAAAAGCATCCCCGACTATACCATAGTCAGCTGCTTTGAAAAAAGGAGCATCAGGATCAGTATTGATTACAACTTTAGTTTTGGATGAATTTACACCAGCCAAATGTTGAATAGCTCCAGAAATTCCAATAGCAATATATAAATTTGATGAAACTGGCTTACCTGTCTGTCCAACGTGTTCACTATGCGGCCTCCATCCTAGGTCAGAAACTGGCTTAGAACATGCAGTAGCCCCTCCTAAAACATCAGCTAGATTTTCAATTAAATGCCAATTTTCAGGACCCTTTAATCCTCTTCCGCCTGAAATAACAACATCAGCATCTGCAATTGTTACTTTATTCGTTGTCTTCTCAATAGACATAATTTTATTTCTTGGAACTTCAATATTAAAGTCATAATCAATCAGTTTATGCTCGCATGGATTTTCTTTTAAACCAAAGGAATTCTTAGATAACGCTAACATACGGTTAGCTTTTAAGATTTCAACTGTTTCAAAAGCTTTGTTAGTAAAGGTATTTCTTTTAACTGTTAAAATTTCGCCATCAATCGGTTTTGAGATAACATTCGTAACATATCCAGCATCTAATTTAACAGATAGAATTCCTCCAATATATTTAGAGTTTGAGCTAGAACTCAATATGAGTGTATTGCAATTTTCGTTATCAAAAATTTCACAAATACATTCAGAATATATCTCAGGATCAAAATCTTTGAGTTTAGTATTATTTGAATTAATTACTTTTTTAACCCCGTAAGCTGATAATTTTTCTGGATTTGTGGCATTAAAACATAAAGCCGTAACTTCTTTGTTTAAATCAGTCCCTATTTCAAAAGCAAAGGAAGCGATTTCAAATGCATCTTTTTTAAACTTTCCCTTATCGTCTGTTTCTGCAAAAATTAAAATTCCCATATTATATTGCTTTTGCTTCGTTATGTAATAAATCAATTAGTTTTTCAATTTCATCAGAAGATACTAAGGTAACTTCACTTTTTGGCATCGGTTTCTCAAAGCTTTTTGAATTAGTGGCATAATTATTTTCAGCTGTTTCAATAACTACCAATTCTTTTTTTCTTGCCATCATTATTCCTCTCATATTAGGAATTCTTAAATCGTTTTCTTCAACCAAGCCTTTTTGACCTCCAATAATTAAAGGAAGAGAAGTAGAAATATTTTCTTTTCCTCCTTCAATTTCTCTTGATGCTTCAACATTATTTCCAGATATCTTTAAGTCAATACATTTATCAATAAAATTTATTTTAGTTAGTGCTGAAATCATTCCTGGTACCATGCCTCCATTATAATCAATAGATTCTCTTCCAGCAATTACCAAATCATATTCATTTTGTTTGATATAGTTTGTAATGTGTTTGGCAACAGAGTATCCGTCTTTTGGTTCACAATTAATTCTTATCGCCTTGTCTGCACCTATTGCCAAGGCTTTTCTTAATGTTGATTCTGTGTCTTGTAGCCCAACATTAATTACATCAACTTGAGCATTATCTTTTTCTTTAAACCATATTGCTCTAGTCAATCCAAATTCATCATTAGGATTAATAACAAATTGTACTCCAGCTTTGTCAAACTTACTGTTATTATCAGAAAAATTAATCTTTGATGTTGTATCAGGAACGTGACTTATACATACAAGAATTTTCATAAAATATATTTGTATAAATTGTTCTTCAAAGTTACTAATTTGAAGAATAAAAATCTTTAAATAATAAATATTTTTAACATATTTATGATTAAATTTATCACCTTTATTATTTTTGACAAAAATTAGATTTTATGAGGACTATTCAATTTAGGGAAGCTGTTTGTGAGGCAATGAGTGAAGAAATGAGAAATGATGAAAGCATCTTTCTAATGGGTGAGGAGGTTGCCGAATATAATGGTGCTTACAAAGCGTCGAAAGGAATGTTAGACGAATTTGGACCTAAAAGAGTAATTGATACCCCAATTTCAGAACTTGGTTTTGCTGGTGTAGCTATCGGTTCAACCATGACCGGAAATAGACCAATTGTAGAATATATGACATTTAATTTTTCCCTGGTTGGAATAGATCAAATTATAAATAATGCAGCTAAAATAAGGCAAATGTCAGGTGGTCAATTTAACTGCCCTATAGTTTTTAGGGGTCCTACAGCTTCTGCTGGACAATTAGCAGCTACACATTCTCAAGCTTTTGAAAATTGGTTTGCTAATACGCCTGGCCTTAAGGTAATTGTACCATCGAATCCTTATGATGCAAAGGGTTTATTAAAATCAGCAATCAGAGATGACGATCCAGTAATCTTTATGGAAAGTGAACAGATGTATGGTGATAAAGGTGAAATACCTGAAGGAGAATATACAATTCCAATTGGAGTTGCTGATATTAAAAGGGATGGTTCCGATGTAACAATTGTTTCTTTTGGAAAAATTATCAAGGAAGCATATAAAGCCGCAGATGAACTTGAAAAAGAAAATATTTCATGTGAAATAATCGATTTAAGAACTGTGCGGCCAATGGATCATGATACTATTCTTACTTCAGTAAAAAAAACAAATAGACTTGTAATTTTAGAGGAAGCCTGGCCATTTGGTAATGTAGCAACTGAAATAACCTACCAAGTACAATCTAAAGCATTTGATTATTTAGATGCACCAATTGAAAAAATTAATACTGCTGATACACCTGCTCCATATTCACCGGTTCTATTAAAAGAATGGTTACCTAATAGCGAAGATGTTATAAAGGCAGTGAAGAAAGTACTCTACAAATAATTAAAGAGTTTTTCGTAATTAACTCTATTTCACTATTTTTGCCAACTAATTAAAAAATTAACTATGGATTCAATGATGATATACATGCCAATAATCATGTCACTTTTAGGACTTTCTTATGTTTTTGTAAGAAGATCTTGGGTAATGAAACAAGATGCAGGTGACGGAAAAATGAAAGAGATTTCTGATCACATTTACGAAGGAGCTTTAGCTTTCTTGAATGCTGAATATCGTTTATTAACAATCTTTGTACTTGTAGTAAGTGCAGTTTTAGCAGGTATTTCATTTATTGTACCTACAACACACATCTTAATTGTTGTTTCATTCATATTTGGTGCATTTTTCTCTGCATACGCAGGAAATATTGGGATGAAGATTGCAACTAAAACTAATGTCAGAACTACGCAAGCTGCTAAAACATCTTTACCAAATGCACTTAAAATTTCATTTGCAGGTGGTACGGTAATGGGATTAGGTGTTGCAGGCTTAGCGGTGTTAGGTTTAACAGCCTTTTTTATCATATTTTTCAACCACTTTATGGATGGTGTTTGGTCTGCTACTGATTATGGGTCTGCAAGCGATACTATGACTATAGTACTTGAAACACTTGCTGGATTTTCATTAGGTGCAGAATCGATTGCTTTATTTGCAAGAGTTGGTGGTGGAATCTACACTAAAGCTGCTGATGTTGGTGCTGATTTAGTCGGAAAAGTTGAAGCCGGTATTCCAGAAGATGATCCTAGAAATCCAGCTACAATTGCTGATAATGTTGGAGATAATGTTGGAGATGTTGCTGGTATGGGTGCTGATTTATTTGGATCATATGTAGCAACTGTACTAGCTGCAATGGTTCTTGGAAATTATGTGATAGTAGATATGGGCGGTTCTATCGAAGATGCTTTTGGAGGAATCGGACCAATTTTATTACCTATGGCTATTGCAGGTGTTGGTATTATAATTTCATTAATAGGTACATTATTTGTAAAAATTAATTCTAACGATGCAAAAGAGGATGAAGTTATGGGTGCTCTTAACAAAGGAAATGGCATCTCAATTGTGTTGGTTGCAATATCTTGTTTTTTTCTTGTAGATTATATGCTTCCAGGAACTTTAAATATGGAATTTTTTGGTGAAGGATTAAAAGAAATTCCTTCTATGAATGTATTCTATGCAACATTAACAGGTTTAATCGTTGGATGGTTTATTTCAGCAATTACTGAATATTACACGGGATTGGGTAAAAAACCTGTTCTTGAAATTGTTCAAAAATCAAGTACTGGAGCAGCCACAAATATTATTGCGGGTTTAGCAACGGGTATGATTTCAACTTTTGGATCGGTTATCTTATTTGCTGCAGCAATTTGGGCGGCATATGCATTTGCAGGATTTTACGGAGTTGCATTATCTGCTTCAGCTATGATGGCTACAACTGGTATGCAATTAGCAATTGATGCATTTGGACCAATTTCTGATAATGCTGGAGGTGTTGCTGAAATGAGTGGTCAAGATCCTATTGTTAGAGAAAGAACAGATATATTGGATTCAGTTGGTAACACTACTGCTGCTACTGGAAAAGGTTTTGCAATTGCTTCAGCTGCACTTACTTCACTTGCATTATTTGCAGCTTATGTAACATTCACCGGGATTGAGGGTATTAATATATTCAAAGCTCCAGTTTTAGCAATGTTATTTATCGGTGGAATGGTACCTGTGGTATTTTCAGCTTTAGCTATGAATGCCGTAGGAAAGGCTGCTATGGAAATGGTGTATGAGGTAAGAAGACAGTTTAAAGAAATCCCTGGAATTATGAAAGGGAAAGCAAAGCCAGAATACGATAAGTGTGTTGATATTTCAACAAAGGCATCTCTAAGAGAAATGATGCTTCCGGGAATTTTAACAATCGGAACACCAATTATAATTACTGTTCTACCAATGTTATTTGGATTAGAAAATCAATTAATTGCAGAGATGCTTGGAGGATATATGGCTGGTGTTACCGTTAGTGGTGTTTTATGGGCAATTTTCCAAAACAATGCTGGTGGTGCTTGGGATAATGCAAAAAAATCTTTTGAAGCAGGCGTTGAAATTAACGGAGAAATGACGTTTAAAGGATCCGATGCGCACAAGGCATCTGTTACTGGTGATACAGTTGGAGATCCTTTCAAAGACACGTCTGGTCCTTCAATGAATATTCTAATTAAGCTTACCTGTCTAATAGGTTTGGTTATTGCTCCAATTTTAGGAGGTCATGGAACACATGAAACGGATGATATAGCTACTCCTTACATATATGACGCTACTTATCTTGACACTTTTGAAATGGGTAGTGAGAAGAAAGTATTGATTGTACAATCCATGGTAAGAGATTTAATAGCGAAAGATTATAAAAAAGTTGCAGAATATTTATCAGAAGATATTGTTTTTAATCTTTCTGATGGTTCATCGATTGAAGGAAAGGAATCTGCTATTAAACATATTTCTGATACTTATTCAGGTGTTAATATCAAAGATTACAATGTTGCTGTAAATCTTGCTGTTACAGGTGACAATGGCGATGAATGGGTTCTTTTGTGGGATAATGGAAAAGTTGTAAATGATAATGGGGATGTTATTGCACAACAAAGTTGGATGGAATCATTTCGATTTGAAGGAGATAAAATCTCATTTATTAATCAATATTCTAAGTCAAGAAATTAAATAAAAAAAGGCCTCAATTTGAGGCCTTTTTTTATTTCATCTTTTTATCAATTAATGATATAATTTTTTTTAGGTCTTCATTGTTTTCAACAAAATCTAAATCATCAATATCAATTATTAAAAGTTCACCTTTCTTGTAATTATGTATCCAAGCTTCATATCGCTCGTTTAATCTACTTAAATATTCTATGCTTATAGAATTTTCATATTCTCTTCCTCTTTTATGTATTTGTGAGACAAGGTTTGGAATACTACTTCTTAAATAAATTAATATGTCAGGTGGTGCAACATTTTCCTCCATTAAATCAAACAAGGATTTATAGTTTTCAAAATCACGATTAGTCATCAGACCCATTGCATGTAAATTTGGAGCAAAGATATTGGCGTCTTCATAGATTGTCCTGTCTTGAATGACATTCTTATTTTTTTTGCGAATTTCTTTAACTTGTCTAAATCTGCTATTTAAAAAATAAATTTGAAGGTTAAAACTCCATCTTTCCATTTGATTATAAAAATCATCTAGATATGGATTCTTGACTACATCTTCTAGTTCTCTGTTAAATTTGTAATGTTTTGCAAGGTATTTTGTCAATGTGGTTTTACCTGCACCAATATTTCCTGCTATAGCTATGTGCATTTTAATATGTTAAAATTAAATATTTATTTAAATGATCCTTGTCATAAATATACAAGGTTTCATTGATTACGAAAAAATCTTTTATAAATAATTTTTCAAGATTAATTTTTATAAATAATTCCTCTTCATTTTTAAAATGAAACAACTCCTTATTATTTGACAGAATAACATCATTCTTATAAAACCCTAGTCTAGAGAATTCATTTTTATTTTCTGTTTTAAAAATTATCAAACCGTTATAATTAATTTTATAAAGAAAATTTTTTGTCAAAACCCATAAATAATTATAATTACTTTTCATATCTATCAACTTTCCGTTAATCTGAGTCTCTATATTATCAATGAACAATTTTTTAAAAAAATCAAATTTTTTTATCCTCGTAACGGATTCGTCAAATACCCAAATATTATTTTCATTTGCAGATGATATGTCAGAAATTTCATATAATGATGAGATTTCATTAAAGTTGACTCTCGTTATTTCGTTTAAAAAATTATCAAGAATTACAAGGGTGTTATAATTTGAATACCATAATTTGAGCTTAAAGTTGTTATAAAAATCAACTTTACTGAGAGGGCCTATCGATGAATCTGAAAAAACATAATCCTCTCCTTTTCTTAACATATCATCTTCTAAAAAATATAATTCCCCTATGTTATCAATTGAAATTAATTGATAACTATCATTGATTTTGATATTATCAATTTTATCTAAAGTAATCTGGCTATAAGCTAAAAAAGAATTTAAAAAAATAAAAAGAAACAATAATTTTAATCGCATAATATTAATGTACAAAAATATTATGATTAATTTAACTTGATATTAACAGTGCTAAAAACGCCCAATATCTATATTTAAAAAAAAATAAAATGAAAAAAGTTCTATTTGCTATAATTCTTCTAGTTAGTTTTAATTTGTTTTCACAAGAATTTCAAGGCCAGGCATTTTATAAAACTCAAACTGCTATGGATTTTGGGTCTTGGGGAGACAGAATGTCTGCTGAGCAAAAGAAAAACATGAAAGAAAGAATGAAGCCTTTTCTAGAGCCTGTTTATATTTTAACTTTTGACAAGACTAAATCCATTTATAAACAAGAGGAGAGATTAGATGCTCCTGGTAGTGGTGGAGGAAGAAATTGGGGAAAGATGATGTCATCTGCCGGAGGACCTATTTATAAGGATGTAGTTTCAAAAAAATCCCTTCAAAGTACAGAATTTATGGGTAAAAAGTTCTTAGTTTCTAATAACCAGGATAATACCAAATGGGTAATGCAAAAAGAACAAAAAATGATAGGAAACTATTTATGTTTTAAAGCAACCGCTCAGATTCAGAAGCCAAAAACAATGACTAGTGTTTGGAGAAATTCGGAAAAGGAATCAAAAAAAAGTAATGATAAAGCAACTGATAAAACTTCCGTAGATACCCAAACAAATACAAAAACAGAAAAGCTTGATGAGGTTGTTATAAATGCAGAAATTGAGACTATTACTGCTTGGTATACCCCTCAAATTCCTGTTAGTCATGGTCCAGCAGAGTACGGTGGACTTCCAGGACTAATTTTAGAATTGACAACAGAGAGCACGGTAATGTTATGTACTAAAGTTGTAATGAATCCTGAAAAAAGAATAGAAATATCTGCACCTACAAAAGGGGAATTTGTCACAAAAAATGAATTTGAAAATATTGTTGAAGTAAAGGTCAAGGAAATGAGAGATATGTGGAGAGGTGGAAGATCTAAGTCAATAAGAAAAAACTAAAATATAATTATGCACAATAGCTCCACAAAGTGGTTTAATAGTTTTTTATTTAGTGACTTTAAGTATTTAATGGCATATTCTATTCCTTTTTCTGCATTAATTGGTTTCTACTTTGAAGGATACTATTTGTTTATAACACCCCTGTATATATTTATTACAATACCTTTCATAGAAATCATACTTACATTTTTTAAGATAGATGAAATGGAAACTGCAAGACAAAACAAATCTGTTCATTGGATTTTTGATATAATGTTGTATCTAAATATTCCTCTTGTTTTTGGGTTATTAACTTATGCATTGACAAAAGTTATAAATTATGAATTATTATCAATAGAATTCTTGGGAGCCATAATTTCTATGGGTTTAGTTGTGGTATCAAACGGTATTAATGTTGCCCATGAGTTATGTCATAGAACTAAAACATTTGAAAGATTTTTGGGCAAATTTCTTTTAATTCCTTCTCTCTATATGCACTTTTATTTAGAACATAATTATGGTCATCATTTAAATGTTGCTACTAAAGATGATGCTGTTACAGCAAAATATAATCAACCTTTGTATTCTTTTTGGATAAGTGCAATAAGAGGAGAGCTTTTAGGGGCAATTAAGATTCAGAAAATAAGGCTGAATAAACAAAATATTTCTTTTTTTTCAATTTATAATGATATGTTTTGGTATTCAATTATTCAATTAATATATCTATTGATTGTATTTATCGTTTTTTCTGTTAACGGTTTAATTCTTACTGTGCTAGTTGCTCTTTTTTCTATTTTAATGTTTGAGTGTGTAAACTATATTGAACATTATGGCTTGTTAAGAAAAAAATTAGAATCTGGAAGGTATGAAAGGGTTCAAGCAAAACATTCATGGAATTCCAATCACATTTTAGGCAGAATAGTGCTTTATGAACTTACAAGACATAGTGATCATCATAGAATTGCAGAGACTAAGTTCCAAAATTTAAAATCAATTGAGGAATCACCACAATTACCCTTTGGATATCCTACTAGTATTTTATTGTCTTTTATCCCTGTATTATGGTTCAAATTGATGAATCCTAGAGTTCCAAAAGAAATGTATCAATTATCACTAAAAAATTAAAAAAATGAAAAAACAACTTCTACTATTATTTCTATTTTCATTTACAATTATCCATTCTCAAATTAAAATGAGCGGTAAAGTAACCGACAGTATTGGATCTCCTCTTGAATTGGCAAATATAATTTTAATCGACTCTGAATCTAATACTTTAGAGACCTTCGCTATGTCGGATAATGAGGGGAATTATAGATTATCATTAAAAAAGAATAGCTCATATAATCTTCAGGTAAGTTATATTGGAATGGCTACTTTTTCACAGATGTTTAAGACTAGTGAAAATGATATTGTTAAGGATTTTTCGTTAAGACAAGACAATCAACTTGATGCAGTTGAATTAATTTATGAAATGCCGGTTGTTGTAAGCGGAGATACACTTGTATATGACGCTGATTCTTTTAAAACTGGTACTGAAAGAAAATTAGAAGATGTCTTAAAAAACTTACCAGGTGTTGAAATTAACGATGATGGTGAAATTGAAGTTGAGGGGAAAGCTGTCACAAAAATTATGGTTGAAGGAAAAGACTTTTTTGACGGAGACTCTAAAATTGCTTCCAAGAATATTCCTTCAAACGCTGTTGATAAGGTTCAAATTTTAAAGAATTATGCAGAAGTTGGTCAACTTAGTTCAGTACAAAATAATCAAGATAATATTGCCATTAATATTAAGTTAAAAAAAGGAAAAGATAAATTTTGGTTTGGGAATATACTTGCAGGTGTAGGTGAATCACCTGGTGATACACAAAATCAAAATCTGGACCTGCATATTTTTCAGCCTAAGTTGTTCTATTACAGTCCAAATTATAGTATTAATGTAATAGGCGATTTAAATAATATTGGTGAACAGGCATTTACAAGAAGAGATTATTGGAATTTTTCGGGAGGATTTAATAGACCAAGTGGAAAAAGTGGTACTAATATTTCGCTTGGGAATAATAATTTGAGTTTTTTACAGCTTCAAAATAACAGAGCAAAAGACATAAATACAGAGTTTGTAGCTATAAATTCAAGTTTCTCACCCTCGAAAAAAATTGACTATTCAGCTTTTCTTATTTTGACAAATAGTGAAACAGAGATTCAGCAGAATAACACCACTCAATATGTTGGGTTAACACAAGATATTCCAGATGAGAATACACAAACAAATACTACACAAATTAGTGAGCTAGGTATTGGTAAATTTTCATTGAAATATAATCCTAATGTTAACAATCAGCTTGACTATGAGGTGTTAGGTAGATTAACTAACGAAAATCAAGATCAAAATTATTTATCATCAGTAATTGGTGAAATAGATCAGGTAGATAAAGCCGAAACTTATAGCATAAATCAAAATTTGAATTATTACTACACTTTAGATGAGAAAAATATTTTTGCATTAGAGGCGCAGCATCTTTTAAAAGATGAAGATCCTTTTTATAATGCTATTTTAGAAAATAATAATAACTATCAAATTACTGCTTCTGGTCTAGGGTTAGATAATTCACTTCCTTATTATAACATTGCTCAAGAAAAAAGAGTAAAATCGAATCAATTAGATGCAAAAGTTGATTATTGGAATATCCTAAATATAAAAAGTGATATCAATCTTACAGTTGGAACAATTTATAGTAATCAAAAATTTGATTCAGAAATTTTCCAGTTTCTTTCTGACTCTAGTGAAAATATATTTAATCCAACCCCACTAGTAAATGATGGTTTGGATTATAATGAGGTTAACTACCTATTCAATGATATTTATTTGGGACTTCACTACAGATTAAAAACTGGTAAATTTACCATAAGCCCAGGGTTTACAGCTCATGCATATAATTCTGAAAATAATCAGTATGATTCTGTTGATTTTAGAAGTTCATATAAAAAATCTTTTTTCAAATTACTACCGGATTTTAATATGATTATTCAGCTAAAAGATAGCGAATCAATTAGGCTTAATTACGCGATGAGAACACAATTTACTGATGTTACAAAAATTGCACGGGGTTTAGTTTTAAATAATTACAATTCAATTTTTAGTGGAGCTCAAGATTTGCAAAATGCTATATCTCATAACATAAGTTTAAATTATTATAGTTTTAATCTTTTTAACTATACCAATGTATATGCTGGAGTTAATTATAATAAGTCAATTGATCAAATAAGAAATTTGACAAGTTTTGAAAGTGTAATTGCAACTAGTAGACCTTTTAATTCAGGTTTCGCTGATGAAAATTTATCATTCTATGGAAGATATCAAAGATCCTTTGGAAAAATAAGAGGAACTGCTGGCTCAAATTTTAATTTTTCAAAATTTAATCAGTACATAAGAGATACTTCAAGCCCAAGTTTAAGTGAATCTTTTTCTCAGAATTACAATGCATCTATCAGGACACTTTTCAAGAATGCGCCTAATATTGAAGCTGGTATGAAGTATACTATTAGTGAAACTAATATAGGGGATTTAGAAACAAAATATTTTACTGAAAGTCCGTTTTTAGAAATCGATGCACTAATATTAAAATCGTTTACTTTCAGAACTAATTATTCCGTTACTAATTTTAAAGACCAAAATTCTCTTATAAATAACTACGAGTTCTTTGATGCTGCAGTTTCATACAGAAAAAATAAAGATAGTAAATGGGAATTTGAATTAAGAGCGACTAACCTTTTGGACACAAAATCTCAAAGTCAATCAAATGTTTCAAATATATCGGTAAGTACCAATGAATATTTTATTCAGCCAAGATTTGTAACATTAAGGCTGATTTACAGTCTGTAAATTTTATCAATTATTCTTTTTTTAATTAAAGAAAAAGTTTTTCTTTATAGATATGAATTATCTATGCAACCTGTTTTGAGTAGATAATTTCTTTTTTTTTAATAAAATGAAGAAGTTAAATAAGTATAGTAGTATTATTACTCAGGATAATTCACAGCCTGCAGCTCAAGCCATGCTTTATGCAATTGGTTTTACTGATGATGATTTTAATAAGCCTTTAATTGGTATTGCTAGCACTGGATATGAAGGCAATCCTTGTAATATGCACTTAAATAATCTTGCTAAAGATGTTAAGAAGGGGGTAAATTCAGTTGATTTTGTAGGTTTAATTTTCAATACAATTGGAGTTAGTGATGGGATTTCTATGGGAACTCCTGGCATGAGATATTCATTACCTTCAAGAGATATTATTGCAGACTCTGTTGAAACGGTTGTTCAGGCTATGAGTTATGATGGTTTAATCACAGTCGTAGGATGTGATAAAAATATGCCTGGAGCACTAATGGGAATGATTCGTTTGAACAGACCTTCAATATTACTTTATGGCGGCACAATAGATTCAGGCTGTCATAAAAATAAAAAATTAGATATAGTATCAGCTTTCGAAGCATGGGGTGGAAAGGTGTCTGGTAAAATTGATTCAAAAGAATATAAAGAAATTATCAAGAAATCTTGTCCAGGCTCTGGAGCTTGTGGAGGTATGTACACTGCTAATACGATGGCATCTGCAATTGAAGCCCTTGGTATGTCTTTACCTTTTTCTTCGTCAATACCTGCAAATGATAATAAACGAAATACTGTTTCTATTGAAACAGGTAAAATGATGAGGAAATTAATTGAATTAGATATTAAACCTCTTGATGTAATTAATAAAAAATCTCTTGAAAATGCTATTACAACAGTAGTTGCACTCGGTGGGTCAACAAATGCAGTTTTACATTTTTTAGCAATTGCTAGGGCAGCAAAAATTGATTTTACTTTGGATGATTTTCATAGAATAAGTGAAAAAACTCCGTTTATTGCTGATTTAAAACCAAGTGGAAAATATTTAATGGAAGATTTGCATGAAATTGGGGGTATTCCAGTTGTACTAAAGTATCTACTTGATAAAGGTTATCTACATGGAGAATGTATGACCGTAACTGGAAAATCTTTAGAGGAAAATCTTAGTGAAGTTAGTCAGCTTAATTTTGAACAAGATGTTATTAGAAAAGTTGAAGATCCAATTAAAGCAACTGGGCATATTAGAATTTTATATGGGAATCTTGCAAGTGAAGGAAGTGTTGCTAAAATAACAGGTAAAGAGGGGCTGTTTTTTAAAGGAAAAGCAAATGTTTTTGATTCTGAAAAAGAAGCAAATTTTGGTATTAAAAATGGATATGTTCAAAAAGGAGACGTTATTGTGATAAGGTATGTTGGACCAAAAGGAGGACCCGGGATGCCTGAAATGCTTAAGCCCACTGCTGGAATTATGGGAGCTGGTTTAGGAAAAGATGTGGCATTAATAACTGACGGTAGATTTTCTGGAGGTACTCATGGTTTTGTGGTTGGACATATTACACCTGAAGCTCAAATTGGAGGTGTAATTGCACTTGTAAAAAATGGTGATGAAATTTCTATAGATGCAGAAAAAAATACAATAAGTTTAAATATTTCTGAACAAGAATTAAGTAAAAGAAAAATAAATTGGAAAAAACCATCTTTAAATGCTGATAGTGGTTCATTGTATAAATATGCTAATGTTGTTTCTTCTGCATCAAAAGGATGTGTAACAGATGAATTTAATTAAATTATTATGTCTAAAATTACTGGAAGCGAAGCTATAATTAAATGTCTTTTAGAAGAAGGAGTTGATATTATTTATGGATATCCTGGTGGAGCAATAATGCCAGTCTACGATGAATTGTATAAGTATCAAGATAAAATTTATCATGTATTAACAAGACATGAACAGGGTGCGACTCATTCTGCACAAGGCTTTGCTAGAATTTCTGGTCGAGTTGGTGTTGCTATAGCAACTTCAGGTCCGGGTGCTACAAATTTAGTAACTGGTTTAGCGGATGCACAAATTGATTCAACTCCTATGATATGCATAACAGGACAAGTTAGTTCTCATCTTTTAGGTAGTGATGCGTTTCAAGAAACAGATATTATTGGAATTTCTACTCCAATCACAAAATGGAATTATCAAATAACTAAAGCTTCAGAAATACCTGAAATTTTTGCTAAAGCTTTTTACATTGCAAAAAGTGGTAGACCAGGACCAGTTTTAATTGATATTACAAAGGATGCACAGTTTGAAAAATTCAACTTTTCATACAGAAAAGTTGATGGAATCAGGAGTTATACTGCTGTCCCAAAAATTGATATGAATAGCATAAAATTAGCTGCAAATTTAATAAATAATGCAAAGAAACCATTAATTGTTTGGGGTCAGGGTATTATTTTAGGAAATGCAGAAGAGCAGTTAATTGAATTTGTTGAAAGGTCAGGGATTCCTGCAGCATGGACTATTCTAGGGGCTTCTGCAATACCAACTGCTCATCCTTTAAATGTTGGAATGCTTGGCATGCACGGAAATTATGCTCCAAACATATTAACCAATCAATGTGATGTTTTAATAGCAATTGGAATGAGGTTCGATGATAGAGTCACTGGAGATGTTACTAGATATGCAAAACAAGCTAAGGTTATTCATTTTGAAATAGATCCTGCTGAAGTAAATAAAAATATTGAGGCTGATATTGCTGTTTTAGGAGATGCTAAAGAATCATTAACAGAAATATTAAAAATGATTAATCAAAATTCTCATGAAAAATGGCATGGAGAGTTTAAAAAGCTTTATGAACTAGAATACGAAAAAGTAATTCATCAAGAATTAAATCCTTCAAAAAAAGGGCTAACAATGGGGGAAGTTATAAAACAAATTAATGAAGAGACAAAAGGAGATGCTGCGATTGTTTCCGATGTGGGACAACACCAAATGATAGCATGTAGGTATTCAAACTTTAAAAAATCTAAAAGCAATATAACATCTGGAGGATTAGGAACTATGGGTTTTGCATTACCAGCTGCAATTGGTGCTAAAATGGCATGTCCTGATAGAGAGGTGGTTGCTGTTATTGGCGATGGAGGGTATCAAATGACAATTCAAGAGTTAGGAACAGTTTTTCAGACTAAAGCAGCTGTTAAAATAGTTGTTTTAAACAATGGTTTTTTAGGAATGGTAAGACAATGGCAACAACTATTTTTTGATAAAAGATATGCATCTACCGAAATGGTAAACCCTGATTTTGTTAAGATTGCTGAAGGTTATTTTATAAAAGCTAGAAAAGTCACTGAAAGAAAAGATTTGGCTGATGCTGTAAAGGAAATGATTAAATCAGATGAGCCTTATTTTTTAGAAGTAGCTGTTGAAAAGGAAAATAATGTTTTCCCAATGATAACTACCGGGTCTTCTGTTTCCGAAATAAGATTAAGTTAATACTATGAGTAATAAGAAAAATAAATATACGGTTTCTGTTTACACAGAAGACAGTGTTGGATTATTGAATAGAATTTCTGCAATATTTCAAAAAAGACACATTAACATTGAAAGTTTTAATTCCTCAATGACAGAAATTGAAAATGTCCAAAGATGGACTATTCTTGTTTTAACTTCAGAGTCATTAATTGAGAAAATTATAGGGCAAATTAATAAACAGATTGAAGTAATTAAAGCATATTATCATACTGATGAAGAAACTATATATCAGGAATCATGTCTATTTAAAATAAAATCATCTTTACTTTTTGATGATAGACAAATTCAAAATATAATAAAGGAAAGTAATGCCATAATTGTTACTGTAAATCCTGAGTTTTTTGTTATTGAAAAATCTGGAAGAACTCACGAATTAGATGATTTATACAAAAAATTAAATGATTACGGCATTTTGCAGTATGTTCGATCAGCTAGAATTGCTGTCACAAAATCACCTTTAATGATTTCTGAAATACTAACCGATTTTAAAAAAAATAAAGATGAATAATTATTTCAATTCACTTAGTGAATCAGAAAAAAACGCTCAATTATCCAAATGTAGGTTTATGAATTTGGATGAATTTAATAAAGGAAATGACATTTTAAAAGATAAAAAAATTGTTATAGTAGGATGTGGAGCGCAAGGATTAAATCAAGGACTTAATATGAGAGACTCTGGTCTAGATATTTCATATGCCCTACGTGAAAGAGCAATAAGTACAAAAAGGCAATCATTTATAAATGCAAATAGTAATGGTTTTAATATTGGAACATTTAATGACTTAATTCCTAATGCAGATATGGTAATAAACTTAACTCCTGATAAGAACCATACTGATGTTGTTAATTCGGTAATGCCATTAATGAAGCAGGATTCTATTCTTTCTTATTCACATGGATTTAATATAGTTGAGGAAGGGGTTAAAATAAGAGAAGATATTACTGTTATAATGGTTGCGCCAAAATGTCCTGGTACTGAAGTTAGAGAGGAGTTTAAACGAGGATTTGGTGTGCCAACTCTAATTGCTGTTCATGCAGCAAATGACCCAAATAATATGGGATTAGATTTAGCTAAAGCATATGCATACTCACTAGGATCTCATAGAGCAGGTGTATTAGAGTCATCATTTGTAGCTGAAGTTAAGAGTGACTTAATGGGAGAGCAGACCATATTATGTGGTGTGCTACAGACAGCATCAATATTATTGTTTGATAAAATGGTAAGTGAAGGTATTGATAAGAATTTTGCTTCAAAATTAATTCAGAACGGATGGGAAGTTATAACTGAATCATTAAAACATGGAGGTATTACAAAGATGATGAACTCACTTTCGGATGTTTCTAAAATAGAGGCAAACAGAATTTCGGACGACCTAAAGGAAATTATGACCCCACTATTTAAAAAGCATATGAATGATATAATGACCGGTCAATTCTCAAGCGGTATGATGGAGGATTGGGATAATAACGATATTAAGTTGCTATCTTGGAGAGAAGAGACGGGAAAGACCGCTTTTGAAAGAACCAAATCTTCTGATAAAGAAATTTCTAACCAGGATTATTTTGATAAAGGAATTACAATGATAGCATTTGTCAAATCTGGAGTTGAACTTGCATTTGATACGATGGTAAATGCAGGAATCATCGACGAATCTGCATACTATGAATCTTTACATGAACTTCCGCTAATTGCAAATTTAGTTGCTAGAAAAAAGCTTTATGAGATGAATAGTATTATCTCTGACACGGCTGAATATGGTTGTTATCTATTTGCTAATGATGCTAAGCCTTTATTAAAAGATTATATAGATGAATGCAGTATTTCAGTGATAGGAGAAGAATTTAATAATAAAGAAATTGATATAGAATTACTTAAAAAAATTAACTTTGAAATAAGTAATCATCCGGTAGAGAAGATTGGCTTGGAGCTAAGAAAATCTATGACAGCGATGAAAAATTTATTTTAGTGAATAGTTTTATTGAAATAAGCGATATTAAAAAAGCTTGTGAGACCCTTAAAAAGGTTGTCATTAATTCTCCTTTTCAAAAGATTTCAAGTTATTCAAATATCTATAAGTCAAATATTTTTTTTAAAAGGGAAGACTTACAAAATGTAAGATCTTTTAAAATTAGGGGTGCTTTTAATAAAATATCAGCATTAGATAAAAATCAAACTAAAAATGGTATAGTTTGTGCCAGTGTAGGTAATCATGCTCAAGGTTTCGCCGTTAGCTGTAGCACTTTAGGATACAAGGGAATAGTTTTTATGCCAACATCAACCCCAAATCAAAAAATTCAACAAGTAAAAAAGTTTGGAAAAAATAATATTGAAGTTGTTCTTTTTGGTGAAAATTTCACACAAGCTTATGAGAAAGCTTTAGAAGAATGCAAAAAATACAATAAGATTTTTATTCATCCATTTGACGATAAAAAAGTTATAACTGGTCAGGCCACTGTTTTTTATGAAATTTTAAATCAATCTAAATTTACCCTTGACTATCTTTTTATTCCAATTGGTGGAGGCGGATTAATTTCAGGAGCCATAAATGTTTTTAAACAATTAAGTCCAACTACAAAAATTATTGGTATTGAACCTATGGGAGCTCCTTCAATGTCTAAATCAATTAAGTATAATAAACTAATTACACTTGATAAAATTGATGGGTTTGTTGATGGAGTAGCTGTTAAGAAGGTTGGCAATTTAAGTTTTGATTATTGCAAAAAATTTCTAGATGATATTGTAATATTAGAAGAAAATGAAATTTGTAATTCGATATTGGAATTACTAGATTATGAAAATATAATAGCTGAACCTGCCGGCGCAATGTCAAGTGCTTCGTTAAGACATTATAAGAATGAAATTATTGGAAAAAATGTTGGGTGTTTAATATGTGGGGGAAATAATGACAATTCTAGAATGCCAGAAATTAAAAAAAGAGCTAATAATTGGAAAATTAATAATCCAAACTACTAATTTTCTTTTTCTGATTTGTAAAGTGAAAATATTTTTCTAAAACTAATAAAGAAATTAAATTTTCTCTTTTTTTGTTTTTGAATTGTAGAACATATTCATTTGCATTTTTAATTATTTCATTACATTTTTTCGTATTTTTTATGAAATGATTCAATTTAGTTTCAAGATTTGAATAATCTTCTTTAATCTCAATATAATGATAATCGGGAATTAGCCTATTTTCCATAAACCATGATTCAATTTTGGGTTTAGGCATTACAGCAATAGATTTTGATGACATTACCCATTTTAGATTTGTTGCAACATCTACTCCTTCTACACACATTATAAATTTATATTTCAAATGATCTTCAATTGAAATTTTATTTTTTAACCATTTGGGATAAGGCGTGTTTTTGTTTATAGCTCCTAGATTACATAAAGGATGATTAAAGTAAATTTTAAAAAATTCAATTCTTTTTTTATGTTTTAGAGAAATTGCCGATCTACCAATTAATTTGTTCTTTTTAGTTTCAAATTTATTTTTATCATTAGTAAATGTAAAATGACGAATTTTATTTAGTTTAAGCAGAATCGAATTTTGGTTATTATTGTTAATTGGTCTACTTTTTACAATTGAGGGTAACTGAGGGACGTGAACAATGTCTCCAAACAACATATTTAATTTCAATTTTTTATCATAAAATCTTGTGTATTGATTGGTGTCAAAAAAATAGGTTCTATGAAAATTTTTAATTTTAAATTCTTTTAATTGATTAGTTTCAGCAGGAAGCTCCTGGTAATTTTTAAGTTTATTGTAATAATTCACTCTGTCTTTAATATAAAGAATTTCATAATTTTTAAGTGAATTAAGTATTTTTCTTAATCTGTTCCTAAAAAGGAAATCTGGAAGAATTAAACTCAGGTAATTTAACAAATAGTACTTCTGTTTATTATTACGATGTTTAAACTTTGATAGCATTTAGGTTTAATAAAATTTGATTATCAAACTTAGTAATTTATTTTTTTGGAATGGAAGTTGATAGGTTTTAAGTTTAAATGATATGAAATATAAATTTAAGCCAGTTCCTTCTGAATTTGAGATAATTGATAAAGTTAAACAAGCTAGTTATCTAGTTAACGGTAATCTTATCAAATGGGATGGAGATTTTTCATCAGTTTACTCAACAATTTCATCTACAAATGATTATAAACCTACCTTACTTGGTCAGATTCCAGATTTAGGAAAAGATCAAGCTTTAGAGGCCCTTGACTCCGCATGTAATGCATTTGATAAGGGAAAAGGACTTTGGCCCACAATGAAGGTTATAGACAGAATAAAAGCGATGGAAAATTTTGTTGAAGAAATGAAACAAAAAAGAAAAATTGTTGTCAAACTTTTAATGTGGGAGATTGGAAAAAATTATAATGATTCGTTAAAAGAATTTGATAGAACGGTAGATTACATTTATGATACTATAGAAGCATATAAGCAAATTGATAGAGACTCAGCTAAATTCCAAAAACATAGTGGAATTAATGCGCACATAAGAAGAGGGCCTTTGGGAGTTGTTTTATGTTTAGGACCATATAATTATCCGTTAAATGAAACTTTTTGTTTGTTAATTCCCGCTTTAATTATGGGGAATACAGTGATATTTAAACCTGCTAAACATGGAGTCTTATTAATATCTCCTTTGATGGAAGCTTTTCAAAAACATTTCCCTCCAGGTGTTGTAAATATTTTATTCGGTCGGGGTCGAGTTTTAGCAACCCCAATAATGGAATCTGGTAAAGTAAATGTTTTAGCTTTGATAGGGCATAGCTCTTCTGCAAATTCATTACAAGAATCACATCCTAAGAAGAATAGATTAAGATTGGTTTTAGGATTAGAAGCAAAAAATCCTGCTATTATCCTACCTGATGCAGACTTAGATTTAACCATAAAGGAATGTATAAATGGCACACTATCCTATAATGGGCAAAGATGTACTGCATTAAAAATATTATATGTTCATGAAGACATAAAAAATCAGTTTATGGAAAGATTTTCTAAGGCTGTAGATAATTTAAAATTTGGTAATCCATGGGAGGATAATGTTAAATTAACTCCATTACCTGAGCCAAATAAGCCTGAATATTTAAAATCATTAATTGCAGATGCAACTGAAAAAGGTGCCAAAATAATAAATCCAAAGGGTGGTATCTCATGTGAAAACTATGTTTATCCAGCAGTTTTATATCCAGTTTCAAAAAACATGAATGTGTATAAAGAAGAACAATTTGGACCCATAATACCAATAATTTCATTTAAGAATATTAATGAGCCACTTGATGATATGGCTGAATCAAACTATGGTCAGCAGGTAAGTATTTTCGGAAAGGAGACTAAAAAACTTGGACCACTCATAGATATATTAGTGAATCTTGTTTGCAGAGTTAATATTAATAGTTCATGCCAAAGAGGACCTGATATTTATCCATTTACCGGAAGAAAAGATTCTGCTTTTAGTACGTTGAGTGTACATGATGCACTGAGGTCTTTTTCAATTAGAACATTTGTTGCTTCCAAAGATAATAGAGATAATAATAAAATAATTAAAGAATTACTAGACTCTAACAATTCCAACTTTTTATCAACAGATTATATTCTTTAATCAAATCTTCTTTTTTTTAATAAATATTATTTACATTAGATTTGAATATTTAGATAATGAATTTATTTAGACACAACTTTACCTTTTATTACTTCTTTTATTTTAAAAGGATATAGAGGCTATTGTTTTTAAATAATATAAATTAAATATGGTCTCGAAATTTCGAGACTTTTTTTTTATGAAAAAAAATATAGGCATACAAGGAATAAAAGGGTCATTTCATCACATAGTTGCTAATAACTTTTTTGGACAGGAAATTAATTTATGTGAATTTTTATCTTTTGAAGATATGATATCTAATCTTAATGATAATAAAATTGAATATGCAGTAATGGCAATTGAGAATTCAACAGCGGGCTCAATTATTCCAAATTATGCACTTATTGACGAATACGAGGTTAGTATAGTTGGTGAATATTATTTGCAAATAACACATAATTTAATGGCTTTAAAAGGGCAAGAATTAAAAGATATTAAAGAAGTTCAATCGCATCCAATGGCACTTCTTCAATGCAGAGATTTTTTCAAAAAAAAAACTGACATTAAATTAATTGAAGAAAAAGATACTGCCCAAATAGCAAAAAAAATTATTGAAAATAATTTAACGGGCTTAGCTGCCATTGCAAGTAATCTTGCTTCAGAAATATATGACCTAGAAATTATTCAACATGATATTCAAACTATAAAAGAAAATCAGACAAGATTTGTAATTCTTCAAAACCAAGAATTATCTGATAGTAAAATAATTAATAAGGCTTCATTGAAGTTTGAATTAGATCATAAAAGAGGAAGTTTAGCTACAATTTTAAATGTAATAAGCGATTGTAAATTAAATCTTACTAAAATACAATCAATGCCAAAAATCAAAACTCCATGGAGATATTCTTTTTTTGTAGATATAACATTTGAGGATATTAAAGATTATCTAAAAGCTAAATCAATTATTATGATTATGGCAAAAGAATTTAAAGTTTTAGGAGAATACAATAACTCAAAAGATGATTAAATATTCAAATAGAATAGAAAGAGTAACAGAATATTATTTTTCTTCTAAACTTAGAGAGGTGAAATCAATGATAGATTCTGGAAAAGACATTATTAACCTAGGAATTGGTAGTCCTGACTTATTACCCCCAAACTCTGTAATTGAAAATCTAAAGGGTGCATTAGATAATAAAAACGCACATAGGTATCAGAGTTATAATGGTATTGATATATTCAGAAAAGAAATATCAAATTTTTATAAATTTCACTACAATGTAGGTGTCAATCCTGAATCTGAAATTTTACCTCTAATAGGTAGTAAAGAAGGAATATTCCATATTTCAATGTCATTTTTGTCAAAATACGACAAAGTATTAATTCCAAATCCGGGATATCCAACTTATTCTGCTGTAACAAATTTATTGGGTAATGAAATAGTTCATTATGATTTGGTTGAAAAAAATTATTGGCTTCCGGATTTAAATCAATTAGAAAACCTTGATTTATCAAATATCAAAATTATGTGGATAAATTACCCACATATGCCAACAGGATCTTGCGCTCCTCTTACATATCTCACTAAATTGGTTGACTTTGCAAGATCTAATGACATTCTGTTAGTCAATGACAATCCGTATAGCTTCATATTAAATGACAATCCATTAAGCATAATGAATGTCGAAGGAGCAAAGGAAGTTTGTATTGAATTAAGTTCACTTAGTAAAAGTTTTAATATGGCTGGTTGGCGTTTAGGTTTTGCGATTGCAAAATCTGACTTTATTCTAAATATTTTAAAGATTAAAAGTAATATCGATTCAGGAATGTTTTTCCCTTTACAAGTTGGAGCAATTTCAGCATTAAGTCAATCTGATGAATGGTTTATTAAATTAAACAAGGAATATTCACAACGACGAAAGCTAGTTTGGGAATTGGCTGATAAATTAGAATGTAATTATTCAAAAAATTCGTCAGGAATGTTTGTTTGGGCAAAATATAATTCATCAAAAAAATCAAAGGAATATGTTGATTATCTTCTTTATGAAAAACAAATATTTGTTGCTCCTGGAAGTATATTTGGTTCAAATGGTGAGGGTTATATAAGACTTTCCCTTTGCAATAAACAAGATATTATAAAAAAAGCAATCAATAGATTATGATTAAAAAAACATACATTATTGGTGTTGGACTTATAGGTGGTAGTTTTGCTCTAGAAATTCGTAATATATTTCCCGATTCATCTATTATTGGAATTGATAAATCTGATTATAATATTAATCAAGCAATTGAGTTAAATATAATTGATTACAAAGCTGAAATAAATCAAATAGAAAACCCAGATGTTATTGTTATTGCAGTTCCAGTAAAATCAATAATCCATCTACTTCCTAAGATTTTAGACACTGTTGAAAAAGAAACATTAGTCTTGGATTTTGGTTCTACTAAAAAAAGCATTTGTAATGCAGTAAAATTTCATAAAAATAGAGAAAATTTTTTGGCAACTCACCCAATTGCTGGAACAGAATTTTCAGGTCCAACGGCAGCCCAAATAGGATTATTTAATAATAAAAATATTATTATTTGTGATAAAAATAAAACAAATAAATCTGCTTTAAAGTTGGCATTAGAAATTTTTCGGGAAATGAAAATGAAAGTGAGTTATATGGATGCAATTTCGCATGATAAGCATATTGCATATGTTTCTCATTTGTCTCATTTAAGTTCTTTTATGTTAGGTAAAACGGTAATGGATAAAGAAAAAAATGAAAAAAACATTTTTGATATGGCAGGTAGTGGATTTGAATCTACCGTTAGACTAGCAAAAAGCTCACCAGAAATGTGGACTGATATTTTTGAGGACAATAAAAATAATGTATTAAAATCGTTGGAGGATTATATGGATAACTTAGAACAAATAAGACATTTGATTGAAAATGATAATTTTGAAGAAATTGAGTCACAGTTAAAATCAATAAATTATATTAAAACAATTTTAAAGGGAATTAATCAAATATGAAAAATAGTAAAAGTTTAAGAAAATGGTTAGATGGCATGAATTTATCTCATCCATTAATTATTGCTGGCCCATGTAGTGCAGAAACTGAAACTCAAGTTTTAGATATAGCTCATCAGCTTAAAAATTCTGATGCAACTATTTATAGAGCAGGAATATGGAAACCTAGAACAAGACCAGGTAATTTTGAAGGTGTTGGAGCTTTAGCACTTGAATGGCTAAAAAAGGTTAAAAAAGAAACAGGTATTTTAACTACTACTGAAGTTGCTAATTCAAATCATGTTGAGTTAGCCCTTAAAAATGATGTAGATATTCTATGGATTGGGGCAAGAACCACCGTTAGCCCATTTATTGTACAAGAAATTGCAGAGTCATTAAGAGGTACTAAAAAAATTGTTTTGATTAAAAACCCTGTAAACCCTGATTTATCATTGTGGATTGGAGCGATTGAAAGATTTTATTCTTCAAATATTAAAAATATTGGGGCTATACATCGTGGTTTTTCAACTTATGAAAAAACAAAGTATAGAAATAATCCTGAATGGCAAATTGCAATTGATTTACAAAGAAAACTACCTGATTTACCATTGATTCTTGACCCATCACATATTGCCGGCAGAAGAGATTTGATATTTGACTTGTGTCAGACGGCGTTAGATTTGAACTATGATGGTCTAATGATTGAATCACATAATGATCCTGAAAATGCGTGGAGTGATTCAAAACAACAAATTACACCAGATAATCTTAAAGATTTGACTAAAAAACTTATAATTAGAAAGGTTACGAATGATGATGAGGTTTATTTGGATAATTTAGAAAACTTAAGAACACAAATTAATTTACATGATGATCAATTAATCAATATCTTAGGAAATAGAATGAAAGTTGCAGAGAAGATAGGACTTTTGAAGAAGAAAAATAATGTTGCCGTTCTTCAGTCAAAAAGATGGAATGAAATTTTGGGAAATATGATCCTTGAAGGCGAAGAAAAAAATCTTAGTGAAGAGTTTGTTTTAAAAGTTTTTAAAGCAATACATCAAGAATCTATTAATCATCAAGAAAATATCTTAAAAAACAATTAATATTTGAGAGGATTAGTATACAAATCAACAGGGTCATGGTACTTAGTAAAATCTGAGGAAGGTGTCATGTATGATTGTAAGATAAAAGGTAAGTTAAGACTGGAAAATATTAATAGTACAAATCCTGTGGTTGTAGGAGATATTGTGGACTTTATTACAGAAAATCAAGATGCAAAAGAAATTGGATTGATAGAAAACATTCATACAAGAAAAAATTATATCCTAAGAAAATCTGTAAACTTATCTAAACAAACACATATTCTGGCTTCCAATATTGATATATCTTTAATTGTTATCACTCTTAAAAATCCTATAACTACTACAAGTTTTATAGATAGATTTTTGATTAGTGCTGAGGCATATTCTATAAAACCATTATTAATATTCAATAAATTTGATATTTATAATGAAGAAGAAGAGGAAACTTTAAATAAATTAATAAGTATTTATAAGAATATTGGTTATGATTGTATTATTACATCAACATTAAAGAAAACTGGAATTGAAGAGTTAAAAGAAAAAATACAGAATAAAATAATAATGCTTGGAGGCCATTCAGGAGTTGGTAAAACCTCATTAATAAATGCTATTGACGGAACCTTAAAACTTAAAGTTGGAGATATCTCTAATCAACATTTACAAGGTAAACATACCACTACTTATGCTGAACTTTTTGATTTAGAAAATAATATTAGACTTATTGATACACCTGGAATTAAAGGTTTTGGCTTGGTTAATTTTAATAAACAAGAAATTGGAGATTTTTTCCCTGAATTTTTAAGGGAAAAATCAAAATGCAAGTTTAATAATTGTCTTCATTTAAATGAACCAAATTGTTCTGTTAAAAATAAAGTTGCATCTAATCAGATTTCTAAATCAAGATATGAAAGCTATATTCAAATATTGGAAGATGATAATTTAAAGCATAGATAGATTGAAATTAGTTATCCAACGTGTAAAAGAATCAAATTTAAAAATTGACGGAAATAATTTTTCGTCAATTGGATATGGTATGGTAATTTTAATAGGAATTTCAAAGGAAGACGATACCAGCAAACTAAAAAAACTTGTCACTAAATTATCAAATCTTAGAATATTTAATGATGAATTTGGTAAGATGAATAAAAATATAAACGATATTAAAGGAGAAATATTGGTGGTTAGCCAATTTACATTATACGCTGATATAAAAAAAGGAAATAGGCCAAGTTTTACAAATGCAGCGAAACCAATTATTGCGATTAATATTTATCAAAAATTTATTGATGAATTACAATCCGTTATAAATACTAAGATTAAGACAGGGCAATTTGGTGCAGATATGAAGATTGAATTAATTAACGATGGACCAGTAACAATAATATTAGAAAATTAAAAAAAACCATTTATTATGAAAACATATAATTACATTAAGATTTTACTCATTTTTTTACTCATTTTTCCAGCAGATTTTACTTCTTATTCTCAAGAAAAACCGGAAAAAGAAAAACCGGAAAAAGAAAAAACATATTCAGACATCATAAATAATAAAACAGAAACTGATATAGGCTTGTTTGATGTCCATAAGGTAGATGATAAATATTATTACGAAATAAATGATTCTCTTTTAGGCCGAGATATGTTAATGGTGACAAGAATTGTAAATATGTCAAAGGAAATACCCATAAGTCGTCATAAAATGAGTGAACAGGTTTTAAGTTGGCAAAAATTCAATGATAGGATCTTACTAAAAGAAATTTCGTATTCTAATTATGCATCTGACTCATTACCAATAAAAGAAGCTGTTTCTAATGCAAATTTTGAACCCATAATCGCTAGCTTTAAAATTGCTGCAGAAAATAAACCTAAAAACTCTGTACTTATTGATGTTACAAACTTGTATAAGAATGATATAAAGTCATTTGGATATCCACAATACAGTAGAAAAAGAAACAAAATTACAGGATTAGATTCTAAACTATCTTTTATAGAGTCAATTAGAAGTTTTCCAATGAATGTAGAGGCTAAACATATTAAAACATATAAATCATCTGAAGCAAAAAACGGTCAAATCTCAATGGTTTTAAATAATTCAATGATTTTATTGCCAAGTGTACCTATGAAGAGAAGGTATTATGATGAGAGAGTAGGATGGTTTACAACAAGTCAAACTGATTATGGCATTGACAATCAAGAAGCTGAAACTGTAAGATATTTAGATAGGTGGAGACTCGAAGTAAAAGATGAAGACAGAGAAAAATTTATGAATGGAGAATTAGTCGAGCCAAAAAAACCAATAGTATATTATGTTGATAGAGCAACCCCTAAAAAGTGGAGAAAATATTTAAAGCAGGGAATTGAGGATTGGCAAGCTGCATTTGAAGCAGCTGGTTTTAAAAATGCAATTATTGCAAAAGACCCTCCGAGTATTGAAGATGATCCTGATTGGAGTCCTGAAGATATAAGATATTCAGTAGTAAGATATTTGGCTTCTTCTACTTTAAATGCAAATGGCCCTCATGTCAGTGACCCAAGATCTGGAGAAATAATTGAGTCTGATATTAACTGGTATCATAATGTCATGAAATTACTGAGGAACTGGTATTTTATTCAAACATCAGCTGTAGACCCCAATGCAAGAAGTACTGAATTTAAAGATGATTTAATGGGGGAATTAATAAGATTTGTTTCAGCGCATGAAGTTGGACATACTTTAGGTTTACCGCATAATATGGGTAGTAGTAGTGCCTTTCCAGTTGATTCTCTAAGATCAGCAACTTTTACAAAAAAATATGGTACTGCTCCTTCAGTAATGGATTATGCCAGATTTAATTATATTGCTCAACCAGAAGATAAAGGTGTAGTTTTGATGCCATCTCAGTGGGAGTCACCTAATGTGGGTATTTATGATAAATTTTCTGTAATGTGGGGTTATAGACCAATACTTAATGTATCTAAAAAAGAAGAAAAAACTATACTAAAACAATGGATTACTGATAAGGAAGATGATTTGATGTATAGATTTGGCCCAAGTGGAGGTATTGATCCAAGTTCTCAGACTGAAGATTTAGGAGATGATGCAATTAAAGCAAGTGAATATGGAATAAAAAATCTTAAAAGGATTATTCCAAATTTAATGGAGTGGACAACTGAAGATGGAGAAACTTATGAAGAATTGGAATACATGTATTCACAAGTGTTGAACCAATATAGAAGATATATTGGTCATGTAACAACCAATATTGGAGGTGTATATCAATATTATAAAACATCTGATCAGGAAGGAGCAGTGTACACACATGTAGATAAAACTCACCAAAAGTCATGTTTGACTTTTCTTAATCAAAATTTATTTGAAACTCCTTATTGGATGATTAATAAAGAAATTTTAAATAAAATTGAATATGCAGGAACTACAGAAAGAATTAGATCTTTACAATCTAGTTATTTAAACAGAATTCTTGACTTTGGAAGAATGGCTAGGATGATTGAAAATGAGGCTCTTAATGGTCCAAAATCATATTCGCTAAATGAAATGATGGATGATTTAAAAGACGGAATTTGGTCAGAGCTTGAAAAAGGTAAAAGTATAGATGTTTACAGAAGAAATTTACAAAGAAGTTATATTTCAAGATTAGCTTTTATTATGAAAAACGATCAAGAATCAAGGCCTGGATGGGAGGACTATATAACTAATGTTAAAGTCAATGTGTCTGACATTAGATCTGTTACAATGGGTTCTTTAACTGAATTAAAAAAGGATTTAAAAAAATCAATTAAGAAATATTCAGATAAAGCCAGTAAGAGTCATATTAATTATTGTATTTCAATGATTGATGAGGCTATGAAAACTAGTTAAATATATTAATTAAAATTAAGTATGGAAATTAAAAATTTGCAACTAAGAGTTGACAATTGGATTAAAAATCATGGAGTTAGATATTTTAATGAATTGACAAATATGGCACAACTTACTGAAGAAGTAGGCGAGGTGGCTAGGATTATTTCTCGTAAATATGGAGAACAGAGTTTTAAAGATTCAGACAAAGACATTGATCTTGCGGGTGAGTTGTCAGATGTTTTATTTGTACTACTTTGCTTAGCTAATCAAACTGGTGTCGATCTTCAAAAATCGTTTGATGAAAGATTAACAATGAAAGCAAAAAGAGATCATACTAGACATCATAAAAATAAAAAACTTGATTAATGAAATTCTCTTTAAATGGAACTGAATTAAGAGAAGCAAAAATAATTATTCCAGGATCTAAAAGTGAATCAAACAGATTGTTAATTTTATCTTCTCTTTATAAAAATTTATCATTAGAAAATTTATCTAATTCTGATGATACAAATTATTTATTTGATGCTATAAGTAAAAAAAAGAAAATAATAAATATTGGTCATGCTGGAACAGCAATGAGGTTTTTAACGTCCTTGCTTGCATTAAAAACTGAAACAGAAATTGAATTAAGAGGTTCAAATAGAATGCACCATCGACCAATAAAGATATTAGTTGAGTCATTAAAAAAAATAGGCGCTTCAATTCAATATTTAGATAAATCTGGTTTTCCTCCGTTATTGATTAAAACTTCAAAATTAAAGGGTAAAAAAATTAGTATAGAATCTTCAATTAGTAGTCAATATATATCATCTTTACTCTTGATAGCACCAAGAATTGAGGAAGGATTAGAAATCGAATTATTGGGCAGAGAAACATCTTTGTCTTATATAAACATGACACTTAATCTTTTAAAAAAAATAGGAGTAAATATTAAATCAGAAAATAATATAATTAAAGTTAAAGAGCTTAAAAAAATAAATCCCTTGAAAATATCAATTGAATCGGATTGGTCTTCAGCTTCTTATTATTACTCAGTTGTGGCAATGGCCAATATTGGCTATAGCTTGACATTGTCATCCTACAGAAAAGATAGTATACAAGGAGATAGTAAGGTTTCAGAAATCTACAAATCATTTGGGGTAAAGACTGTTTATAAAAGTGATAGTATAATATTAAAAAAAGTTAGAAAAAATATAACTAATATTTCTTTAGACTTATCTTCCAGTCCTGATTTAGCTCAGACCATTTGTGTTACATGTCTTGGACTTAAAATGAAATGTAATTTATTCGGCCTTCATACTTTAAAGATTAAAGAGACAGATCGTTTAGCTGCTTTAAAAAATGAACTTAGTAAATTTAATTTAAAAGTATCTATTAGTACAGACTCGATTTCTTTTAGTGATACAAGTGACTTAAAACCAGGAATTGAAATTAAAACATATGATGATCACAGAATGGCTATGTCATTTGCCTGCTTGGCTGTAAAAACAAATATTACTATATGCAATCCATCTGTTGTTACAAAATCCTATAATTCATTTTGGTCAGATTTTAAAAAAATAGGTATTATATCTCAATAAATATCAATAATTACTTGACATCCCCTATTTCAAGATTGTATATTTGCAATCTTTAAGACTTTATTATGAGAATGAAACTTTCAGATTTCAACTATGAGCTTCCAGAGGAATTAGTTGCAGAATATCCAAATAAAAATAGAGACGAAGCAAAATTAATGGTTATTGATAGAAAAGACTATTCAATTCAGCATAGACAATTCAAAGATATGATTGAATATTTTGATGAAAATGATGTTATAGTTTTAAATAATACTAAGGTTTTTCCTGCTAGATTATACGGAAACAAAGAAAAAACAGGGGCAAGAATAGAAGTTTTTCTCTTAAGGGAATTAAATGCAGAACAACGATTGTGGGATGTTTTAGTTGATCCAGCTAGAAAAATTAGAATCGGAAATAAACTTTATTTTGGTGATGATAATAATTTAGTGGCAGAAGTGATTGACAATACTACTTCAAGAGGTAGAACATTAAGATTTTTATGCGATGTAAGCTATGAAGATTTTAGAAAGCTTTTAATTGATTTAGGTGAAACACCTTTACCAAAATATATTAATAGAGAGGTAGAACCAGAAGATAAAGTTAGATACCAAACTATTTATGCAAAAAACGAAGGAGCTGTAGCTGCTCCAACTGCAGGATTACATTTTTCCAAGCACTTAATGAAAAGATTAGAAATTAAAGGAATCAATTTTTCTGAAATAACACTTCATGTTGGTTTAGGTTCATTTTCTCCAGTTGAAGTAGAGGATTTATCTAAACATAAAATGGATAGTGAAAGAGTTATTATTTCGCAAGATGCAGCAAATAAAATTAACGCTGGGTTAGCAAATAAAAGGAGAATATGTGCTGTTGGAACCACAGTTATGAGAGCTATTGAAAGTTCAGTTTCTTCGATGGGAACATTAAATGAATTTAACGGTTGGACAAATAAGTTTATTTTTCCCCCTTATGATTTTAATCTTGCTAATTCAATGATAACTAATTTTCATATGCCAAAATCAACTCTACTCATGATGACTTCAGCATTTTTAGGCAATGATTTTGTAAAGAAAGCGTATGAAGAAGCTATTAAAGAAAAATATAATTTCTTTAGCTATGGAGACTCAATGCTAATTATTTAGAGATTTTGTTTCCCAAGAAGGATATAAGATCATTTAATGAAAATGAATTAAAAGAAATTTTAATTTCTAACTCTTTTAAATCCTTCAGAGCTAATCAGATTTATCATTGGATTTGGAATAAGTCAGCGCATAATTTCGATGAAATGACTAATCTTCCAGAAAGGTTAATTGCATTTTTAAAAGAAAATTTCGCAATCAACTTCATTAAAGTTAATCGAATGCAAAAAAGTTCTGATGGAACTATTAAAAATGCAATTGAGCTTTTTGATGGGTTTATTGTTGAATGTGTTTTAATTCCAACAAAGGATAGAATTACTGCATGTGTTTCATCTCAAGTAGGTTGTAGCTTAAATTGTAAGTTCTGTGCTACTTCTAAATTAAAGAGGATGCGAAATTTAAATCCTGATGAGATTTATGACCAGGTAGTTTTAATAAATAAACAAAGTAAAGAATATTATAACAGACCTTTAACTAATATTGTATTTATGGGGATGGGGGAGCCTTTGATGAATTATAATAATGTTATAAAATCTATTGAAAGAATCACTTCAAAATCTGGCTTAGGAATGTCTTCAAAAAGAATTGTAGTTTCAACCTCGGGTGTTCCTAAAATGATAAAAAAGATGGCAGATGATAATGTCAGATTTAAATTAGCAGTTTCATTACATTCTGCAATAAATGAAAAACGAACATCGATAATGCCTTTTAATGAGAAAATGAATCTTAATGATTTAATAGATTCTCTTACTTATTGGTATACTAAAACAAAAAAAATAGTTACTTATGAATATGTCATCTGGAAAGGTATCAATGATAACGATGAAGATATTCAAGCTTTAATAGATTTATGTAAAAAAGTACCTAGTAAGGTAAATTTAATTCAATATAATAGTATTGATGATCCAAATTTTGTTCAAGCACCAGAACTTATCATTAACAAATATTTATATTCTTTAGAGTCAAATAAAATCAAGGCTACCGTCAGAAGATCTAGAGGGGAGGATATTGATGCAGCTTGTGGCCAATTAGCAAATAAGTCATAAAACCTCTACCTTTTAATTACAATAAATAAAGAATAATTGCTTAAATTAATCTACTCAAATAATTTTTTATTTTGATATCAAAAAGAACTATAGAGAAAGTTTTTGAAACCGCTCTTGTTGAGGAGGTTGTAGGAGATTTTGTCCAACTTAAAAAGTCAGGGTCAAATTATAAAGGATTAAGCCCTTTTACTGAAGAGAGGACTCCAAGCTTTATGGTATCGCCTGCAAAGCAAATTTGGAAGGATTTTTCAAGTGGAAAAGGTGGAACTGTTATTACATTTTTAATGGAACATGAGCAGTATACTTATCCTGAAGCTATTAGATATATAGCTAACAAGTATAATATTGAGGTAGAAGAAACACAGCGAACTCCTGAGCAAGTTTCTGACGATAATGAAAAAGAGAGTTTGTTTTTAGTTTCTGAGTATGCAAAAAATTACTTTAAGAAGAATCTTTTTTCTGATGAAGGGAAAACAGTTGCTCTAAGTTATCTAAAAGAAAGAAAGTTTGATGACGAAGTAATTGGAAAATTTGAAATTGGATATTCTGTAAATAATAATAATGATTTTTCGAAAGATGCATTAAGTGCTGGTTACAAGATAAATTTTCTAGAAAAAACAGGATTAACAATTGTTAAAGACTCTTCAAACATCGACAGATTTAGAGGTAGAATTATTTTTCCTATTAAAAGCATGTCTGGCAGAATTTTAGGATTTGGAGGTAGGATTTTGGGGTCTTCAAAAAATATTGCAAAATATATAAATTCTCCTGAAAGTTTAATTTATCAAAAAAGTAAAGTCCTATATGGAATCTATGAAGGAAAACAATCTATTGTAAAGAATGATAATTGTTTCTTAGTTGAGGGGTACACAGATGTTATAAAAATGCATCAATGTGGTATCACTAATGTAGTAGCCTCGTCAGGTACTTCTTTAACTGAAAATCAAATAAGACTAATCAATAGGCTTACAAAGAATATAACAGTAGTTTTTGATGGTGATGCTGCCGGATCACGTGCTGCATTACGAGGGATTGATTTAATTTTGGAAAATGGTATGAATGTTAAGATTTGTAATCTGCCAGAAAATGACGATCCCGATTCTTTCGTAACAAATAAAAAATTAAGAGAAGTAGAATCTTATTTTGAAGAAAACTCAAAAGATTTCATTGTTTATAAAGCATCATTATTGCTTGGAAATTCAGAAAATGATCCTGTGAAAAAAGCAGGGGTAATTCGTGATATGGTCGAGAGTATTTCTAAAATTTCAGATCATATAAAACGTGAAATTTATATAAAAGAATGCTCAAATATTATGGATATTAGTGAGCAAGTTATATATAGTACTCTTGCTCAAATCATTAAAAAAGATTTTAATAATAAAAAGAAAAAACCTTTAAAACAATTTGAGCCAATTAGTATTGTCAAACCTGATAAAAAAAAGAATCATGTAGACAAGCTTTATGAATTAGAAAGAAAAATTATTGAAATTTTATTGTTATACGGAAATGAATTAATTGATTTTGAAGAAGAGGTTTTTTCAAAAAATGAAGATGGTATTTCAGAGACAAAACTTTCCTCTAGATCATTAAAGGTTTTTGAAAAAGTATATATGGATCTTCATGTAGATGAAATGGAGTTTTCAAATCAAGATTTTAAAAATATATATTTTAATATTATTGATTGTTTTAATGAATATAAAGAAATAAATATTGATAAATTTATAAATCAATTAAGTGAAAAACAGCAATTAGAAGTAACCAATATTGTAATGGACAATGAAAAATATTTTCTGCATGATTGGAAAAAAAATAACATTTATCCTAAAACAAAACAAGACACTCTGTCTCAGTTTACGGTTGAAACAATTTTAAATTTAAGATGTTATCTAATAGATATGAAAGTTAACGGATTTAAAGATCAGAGCTATGAAAATTCTATTAACTCTAATCTGTTAGAAGAGGTTGTAAATTATTCTAACTTAAAAAAACTATTGTCTGAAAAGTTAAATAGGGTATTATAGTTTATATTCCTCGGGAATTTTACAGACAGGAATATCAATCATTTTATGTTTATTTGTTTTATGATATTTAATATAGATATCATAAATTCTTTTTAATTCTTTTTCAAATGTATCAGGTTCTATCCCTTTCTCAAGCATATTCATAACATTTTCTAAGTCTCTATATGAAGCTCCAATTTGTTCCTCATCAGACCTATCATCATCCCATAAACCATCTGTTGGCTTAGCTTTTAAAATATCGTCGTTTATTTCTAATAATTTAGACATTTGAAAAACTTCACTTTTCATTAAGTCAGCGATTGGACTTATATCAACTCCACCATCTCCATATTTTGTATAGAATCCAATTCCAAAATCTTCAACTTTATTTCCTGTTCCAACTACTATTGAATTATCGATTGAAGCATAATAATATAATGTCATCATTCTAATTCTGGATCGAGAATTCGCTAATGCTAATTCGTTTTTTGAAGAACTGTTTTCAACTATTAATTTAAATTGATTAAATACTTTTGTTAAATCAATATCAATTGAATCAATATTATTAAATTTATTTTTCAGCCATTTAATATGTCCTTGAGCTCTTAAATATTGATTTTTTTTTTGTTTTATAGGCATATTAAGACAAAGTGTCTTAATACCCGTTAAACCACATAGAGTAGAAGTCAATGCAGAATCAATTCCTCCTGAAACACCAACTACAAGTCCATTTATATTATTGGTTTTTTTATAGTTTATTATCCAATCAACGATGAATTGAATTGTTTCAGATGTTTTCATTTTATAAAATTAGCGCAAAAAGTATATTA
>CABXBH010000007.1 GCA_902510415.1 uncultured Bacteroidota bacterium
TACTTCATGGTCTATGACTGGTGACGGAGCAGAGTTTGATGGTGTAAACCAAGATGGTGTTATTGGATATCAAATTGAATATAGTACATCTTCATTTACACCAGGTGATGGAACTGCTACTGTTTATGAGTTTGATTCATTCCCTCATACAATGACTGGCTTAGAACCAACAACTACATATTATTTTACCATAAGATCAATATGTGGTGATGATAATTATTCTGATTGGACTGACAATGGAGATGATGGCCCAGATGCATGGACAACTACAATTTGCCCAAGTAGTTATGGTCTTCCATATTTAAATGATTTTAACGACCCTGATACTTGGACTAATTGTCAGACTTTCTACGATAATGATGGTGATGGCAATTATTGGTTCTATGTAAACTATGCAGATGTTGACGAGGCGGGCAATAATGTTGCTGCTTCTGCTTCATATCAAAATGGTGCTGTTTTAACCCCTGATAATTGGGTAATAATGGGGCCTATAGATTTAACAGATCATTCGGATGCTTTATTAGAATGGAAAGTTAGAGGTATTGACCCTTCTTGGTGTCAAGAAAACTATTCAGTTTATGTAGGTGCGTCAGACAATTATAATGACCTTATCAATGGTTCAGTTAGTTATAATGAAACTATTGCTAATGGAGGAGATGCTTGTGGTCAAACTTTTGCAGACAGATCGCTTGATATTTCAGCCTCTACGGGTGGTTTAGTTTATATTGGATTTAGACATCATGACGTGAGCGATATGTTTGTTTTAAATATTGATGATGTTTCGGTTACTTCTTCTACGATGAGTAATGAGGACTTCACTCTTGAAAATATTAATTACACGTTTAATCAAGAGACAGATATTCTTAGAATCACTTCTGAAGAGCTATTATCAAAAATTGAAATTTACAATATGCTTGGTCAACAAGTTTTAAATAAAAACTTAAATGATAGTTCGGCAACATTGAATTTATCGAATTTAAGTAGCGCTATTTATATAGTTAATATTGAAGGAAATAATTCGAAAACAAAAACCTTTAAGTTAGCTATAAAGTAGATTTTTAAATAATTAATAACCATAGAAAAGGGCATTGATAAATGCCCTTTTCTATATATTTATATCATAATTAATTAGAAAAGTATGAGAAACATATTTTTGTTGTTTTTTGCATATTTGCCTTTGGTTATGTGCTCACAAAAACCGGATAATTTAAAGGATAAATTTGCAAACTATTTTTTAATTGGAGCAACCATCAATCAAGAGGATTATCAAATTATCGACAAGGATAATAAAGTGCTAAAAATTGTTTCTGAGGACTTTAATTCAGTTACTCCTGAAAACTCTATGAAGTGGATGCATTCACATCCTGAGTATTCAAAGTTTACATTTTCAAATGCACAGAAAATTACAGATTTTGCTAAAGAAAACGATATGTTTTTATTAGGTCATACTTTGGTTTGGCACAACCAAGTACCTGAGTATGTTTCCGATATAAAGGACAAGATTAAATTTGACCTACACATAAAAAATCACATATTTCAACTTGTAACAAGATTCAAGGGAAAAGTTGATATGTGGGATGTTGTCAATGAAGCTTTAAATGATGATGGTACGCTAAGAGAGACTGTGTTTCTTGACATGATGGGAGAAAGCTATATTGAAAAAGCATTTCAGTATGCAAATGATTTTGACCCTAATGTTGAGTTGGCTTACAATGATTACAATTTATATAAACCAAACAAACGTGCAGGAGCTATCAGAATAATAAATTCTTTAAAAGAAAAGGGAATAAGAATTGATGCAGTTGGAATTCAAGCTCACTGGGACCTTCATTTTCCAAGTATTAAGGAAATCGAGCAAACTATAATTGATCTTGCTGAAACTGGTGTTGATGTAATGATTACTGAACTTGATATAACTGTAATTCCAAACCCTTATGAACTAGCAGGTATTGCAAGAGAGGAATTTAAAAAGTTTGAAGGGGATAAAAAATGGGACCCTTACCAGGCTGGTATCCCTGATAATGTTCAAAAGAAATTAACAAAAAGGTATCGTGATATTTTTGAGTTATTTGTCAAGCATCATGATAAAATTAGCAGAGTAACTTTTTGGGGTACAACCGATAAATATACATGGAGAAATCAAAATCCAATTAATAATAGAGCAGATTATCCATTATTATTTGACAGAGAATATAACAAGAAACCTGCATATTATGAATTATTAGATATTGATCTCTCTGAAAAAAATTAATTTATGATAACACACCCTCTTTCGATAAAAGAAAAGATAGGATATAGTCTTGGTGATCTTTCAGCCAATCTTGTTTTTCAAACACTGATTACATACTTAGCATATTTTTATACTGATATATATGGGCTAAATGCTGATGATGCTACGGCAATCATATTTATAGTTGGTACTGTTGCAGCAATTGGATTTAACCCAATTGTTGGTGCTCTGGCTGATAGAACAAACAGTAAATGGGGAAAATTTAGACCCTGGATATTATGGACTGCGATTCCATTAGGAATAACCTCAGTTTTAGCATTTACCACACCAGATTTCTCCTATAACGGCAAAGTTATTTATGCTGTTGTTACTTATACATTATTGCTGCTTTTATACGCTGGCAGTAATCTTCCATACTCGGCATTAAGCGGAGTAATTACTGGAGACATGAAAGAAAGAAATAGTATTTCAGCATACAGATTTGTTGCTGTAATGTTTGCTCAATTTTTCGTTCAAGTATTCATGCTGCCTATCATAATGTATGCTGGAGGCGGAGATAAAGCTGTAGGTATAGAAATCACAATGACTTGGCTTGCTATTATTGGCACAATACTTTTGATAATTACATTTATCACAACGAAAGAAAGAATCATTCCTAAACCAGAACAATCTTCAAGTTTAATAGATGATATTCAAGATTTAATCAAAAATATTCCATGGGTAATAATGTTAACAGTTACCATTCTGCTTTTTACAACATTAGCAATGAAAGGTGGTGCTTATGTTTATTATTTTGAAAACTATGTTTCTAAAAATTCTTTAAGTGATTTCATTTCTCCAATTTTAGATTTTTTATCAAGTATAGGAATTAACTTTTTTGGAAGTGATCCAGTTTCAGCAGGTTTTGGACTTTTTAATGCAGGCGGAATTATATTCATGATTATTGGTATCGGCTTATCAAAAATGTTGGCAGATAAATATGGAAAAAGAAATGTTTTCGGAATATTTTTATTTATCTCAACACTATTTGTTTTGGTATTTTATTTTCTTTCTCCAAATTCAATTAGCTTAATTTTTGGTGCTCAGATTTTTCATGGATTCTTTTATGGGATTACTATACCGCTACTTTGGGCTATGATTGCAGATGTTGCTGATTATTCAGAGTGGAAAAATAATAGACGTGCCACAGCAATTATTTTTTCTGCTATGATGGTTGGACTAAAATTGGGATTAAGTATTGGCGGTGCATTAGTTGCAAAAATATTAGGTAATTATGGATATGTTCCAAGTAGTGATGGAGAGCAGGTGGAGTCTGCAATTTTAGGAACTAAGATGCTGGTTAGTATTTACCCTTCAATCCCCTTTTTAATAGCCGCAGCATTATTATTCTTTTATTCAATTGACAAAAATTTAGAAGATAAAATTGAACAAGAACTCTTAGAAAGAAGAAATAAGTAATAGATATTTTATGCCAGAAGAAAGCATTGATCATATTGATTTTGAGGAATTAAATAGGAAAGCTATTTCGCCTCCGATTGCAACCCATCTTTATACTGCTGATCCTTCTGCGCATGTGTTTAATAATAAAATATATATCTATCCGTCCCATGATATTGATGCTGGAGACGCTTTCGATGATTTAGGTAGTCATTTTGCAATGGAAGATTATCATGTTTTCTCCATGGATGACATTAGTGGTAATGTGATAGACCATGGAATGGCTTTACATGTCGATAATGTTAAGTGGGCAGAAAGACAGATGTGGGCTCCTGACGCTAATGAGAAAAACGGACAATATTTTCTTTTTTTCCCAGCCAAAGATTACAATGGTATTTTTAGAATAGGTGTTGCAATAAGTGATAATCCTCATGGCCCTTTTATTCCTCAGGATAATCCTATTAAAGATAGTTTTTCAATTGACCCTGCTGTGTTTAAGGATGATGATAGAAGTTATTATATGTACTTTGGAGGTATATGGGGAGGCCAATTACAAAGATGGAGAACTGGAGTTTTTAATGGAGATCATCCAGAAAGTCCTACAGCATTTTTACCAAAAGATGATGAACCTGCTTTATTGCCTTATGTAGCTAAAATGACAGATGATTTGCTGCAGTTTGATGAGTCTCCCAAGGAAGTTGAAATATTAGATGAAAATGGCGATTTATTATTAGCCGGTGATAATGATAGAAGATTTTTTGAGGCTGCTTGGCTTCATAAATACAACGGAAAATATTACTTCTCATATTCAACCGGTGATACTCATTTTATTTGCTATGCAATTGGGGAGAATCCTTATGGTCCATTCACTTATAAAGGAAGAATTTTAAACCCAGTAGTCGGTTGGACATCACATCATTCTATTTGTGAGTTTAAAGGAAAGTGGTATTTATTTTATCATGATTCTTCACTTTCTAAAGGAGTTACCCATTTGAGATCAGTCAAAATTGCTGAGATTAAATATAATGACGATGGTACTATTCAAACTTTAGAACCATACGGAAGAAATTGACTCTTTGAGATGAATAAAAATCCTCAAAGTAAAACATCAGAAAGAGCAGCTTATTCGGTATTAAGAATTACCTTTAAAGATTAAATCAAAAAATTCTTAGTTTAGAGACTTTTTGCATCATATAATGCTTTCAAAACAGCATAATATGCTCCCTTCCTAGAATAATCTTTATTAACCATCCAAGCCTTTTGATCCTTTCTCCATCCTCCATAAGGAATATCATCTCTAAAACCCCAATCACTAATTATTTTAACACCAGCCTCTTTTGCTGTTTTTACTAAGTTGTAGTAAATTTTATTTTGTTCTTCAAAGAACCATTCCCAATCAGCTTCAGTTTTAATTACATCAGAAACTTTTTTGCGACTATCTCCTTGTCCCCAAAGATTTAAACCCACGTCAAGCTCAGTTATATAAACCTCAACACCTAAATCGATAAATCGTAAAATATTTTTTCTCAAATTCTCATAGTTGTAATTTAAACCAGCATTTAAATGACATTGAAAACCAACAGCATCAACCCTAACTCCAGTGTTTTTTAAATGCTTAATTAATTGGTAAACACCATCAGCTTTTTTACCTCCAAAAGCTATATTAAAATCTCTTATTTCTAATTTTGCATCAGTTAAATTAGAGGCTATGTCAAAAACTTTTCTAACAAAAACTGGATGCTCTTCATTAATTTTTTGCCCACCCTTTAAGCCTGACATATCTTTTTCAAATCCCATATCCATCCACTTACAATCTTCTTTCTCATCACCAGAAACTCTGTATTTACCAGATTTACCCATTGCAAATATTTCATTAATTACATTGAAAACATCAACCTTATTTTTATTGTCATTTGAATTAATCACTTCGGTAATGAATGTTTCAATTATAAACTCTAATTCGCTGGCAGAGTAATTTGTTTTTGAAAACCAAGAAGGAAAATATTTATTTGGAAAAATCAAACAATGATGCATTATATGAAATTCATTCTCAACCCCCCAATTTACCAACTCATCAAGAAATGCCGTTTCAACTTTAAAATTTTCCAATGAACTAGGTTTTTTCTTAGGCCAAAATCCTCCATCCCACGCCGGATATATAGATGGTTGGATGCCGGTATAATTTCTTAACACAAATTCTCTATTTTTATCCGCCTCTGTTCCACGTAAAATTGCCTTATTTCTTTCACCCCTAACTTGAGTAGTAATTATCATCTCGCCAGAATAGTCTTTTAGAAAAGCATCCTTATTGTAGTCTTGGGCAAACATTTTACTTGCCACTAATAAAATTATTATTGAATAGTGTATAATTAATCTTCGCATATTTGTTATTTAACCTGCACTAAAGTTATGATAATTATTAATTTTTATTGATATTTAGTAAACAGGAAATTAAACTTACTTATGATAAATATCAAATTTCTCAATTCATTATTATTTTACTTTCTCTTTATAACTTTAACAACTTCTTATTCTCAAGAAAATGATAAACCAAATGTTTTGTTTATCTCTATTGATGATTTGAAGCCAACCATTGGTAGTTTTGGCGATGAATTTGCTGTGACTCCAAATATTGATAAGCTTTCTGAAACCTCAACAGTTTTTTTAAATAACCATACCCAACTTGCTATTTGCGCTGCATCAAGAGTTAGTTTTTTAACTGGATTAAGACCTGATAAAACTAAAGTTTGGGATTTAAAAACTAAAATGAGAGATGTTAATCCTGAAGTTTTAACCTTACCAGAACATTTTAAAAATAACGGCTATCAAACAGTTGGCGTTGGTAAAATTTATGACCCTAGAGCTGTAGATAGCGGAAGGGATAGACGCTCATGGTCAGTTCCTTTTATTACTCAGAATCAATTAACTTTTTCCGATGGTTATAGCTTTCCGTCAGGAGGTTTTTACCAAGGTAAGGAGAATAGAAAAATAAGGTCTAAACTTAGAGAAGAAGCAATAGCAAAAGGGGTTAGCAATTTAAATAAATATGAGTCTGATAGGTATAAGCCTCCTTATGAAAAAGCTGATGTTCCTGATGGCGCTTACATGGATGGAGCAATTGCTAATAGAGCAGTTGAATTAATCGATGAAATGGATACTTCAAAACCATTCTTTTTGGCAGTTGGTTTTTTAAGACCTCACCTGCCTTTTAATGCACCTACAAAATATTGGGACATGTATAACGAAGATGAAATTCAGCTCGCTTCATTTAGGACAAAAAGTAAAAATCCCGTTGACATAGCTTATAAGGGTGGGTGGGAAATTAACACATATAAGGCGCCTGGTATCGAATATATTGAAAATGATGAGGGGCTTTTAATTCTACCCGATGATATTCAAAGAAAATTAATTCATGGATACTATGCTGCAACTAGCTATATTGATGCTCAAATAGGAATAGTTCTTGAAAAACTTAAAGAAAAAGGACTTGATAAAAATACCCTAATTGTCTTGTGGGGTGATCATGGTTTTCATTTAGGAGACCACAGTCAATGGACAAAACATACAAACTTTGAACAATCAACTCGTTCCCCATTATTAATCAAAGACCCAAGAGTTAATAAAACAGTGAAGGTTAACACACCTACAGAGTTTATTGATGTTTTCCCAACCTTATGTGAATTAGCAGAAATAGAAACTCCTGAGGTTCTTGACGGGATAAGTTTAAAACCTCAGTTAATTGGCAAACAAACAACTTCAAAAATATTTGCAGTAAGTCAATATCCAAGACGTGGAAACATTATGGGGTATAGTTTTAGAACTAAAAGGCACAGGTATACAGTTTGGGTAAATAATAAAAAGAGTTCTGAACCAATTTATATCGAAGATATATATGCAGAGGAATTATATGACTATAATAAAGACCCTTTAGAAACAGAAAACATTATTAATCGTCCAGATCAACAGAGAGTTAAGACAACATTTCAAACATTAGCTGCTAGATTTTTTAATTCTCAAATTGTCAATGATCTGGAGCCAGTAATTGAAGAAATAAAGTATGAAGTAGCCAAGCCTGCACCGAATAATAAATGGGCTAATCAAAGATCAATGGCTATAAGTCAATATATTTCGACGGAAATGCTTATGAATAAAAATCAAACAAAATTTCTTCAACAGGTGCTTTATGATAAATATGCTAGAAATAATGAATCGACGGTCGGTAAAAAATTATCAAAGGAAAAAATTGAATCTATTTATAAAGAAAATTTTTCTGTTGCTTCGCAAGAATTAATGAGCAAATTCACTAAGAAACAATTTGAAAGAATAACAGAATTAGAAAGACAAAAAATGAATCAAATAAGAAACTAAGCTTTTAAAAAATGTACAAATTTAGATTCTTTTTCGTCTTACTTTTTCTTCTTTTAAGCTACATATCATTCTCTCAAAATGATAAAGTTTTTATAAAACATGAAAAAGTACTATATAAATCTACTAAACAAGGAGATCTTAATCTATACTTTTATAGACCACTAGATTTTGATAAATCTAAGACATATAATTGTATAATTTTTTTTCATGGAGGAGGTTGGAATTCGGGAGACTATAAACAATTCGAAAGACAGTCAATGTATTTTGCTTCAAGAGGTATGATAGCAATCTCAGCTGAATATAGAATTAAGAATAAACATGGAACAACTCCAATTCAAGCAATGGAAGATGCTAAGTCAGCAATAAGATTTTTAAGGTTAAATGCAAAATCATTTTTTATTAATCCTAATAGAATTGCAGCAGCAGGCGGTTCTGCGGGAGGTCATTTAGCTGCAGTTACGGCTAACATTGATTTATTCGATAATGTGAATGAGGACTTAGGTATAAGTTCTAAACCTAATCTTTTAGTTTTATATAATCCAGTTATCGATTTTGGTTCAAGGAAGTGGTTGTGGATTGACAATCCTTTAGACGCTTCGCCAGTTCATAATATTTCAAAAGGATCTCCGCCTACTATTATTTTAACAGGCACTAAGGATAAAATTGTTCCAGTAGAAACCATTATGAATTACAAAAAAATAATGGAATCAGTTGGTAGTAGATGTGATGTTATTTTGTACGAGGGCGCAGAACATGCATTTTTTAACAAAGGGGAAGATTTTATAGATACTGTGTTAAAATCAGATATTTTTTTAAAATCAAATTGGTATTTAGAAGGTACACCAACAATTAAGCAACAATATTAGAATCTAGGTCTTAGCCGGTAAAATAACTGAGCACTCCAATAATTAGTATTACAAGAATTACTGATAATAATACATCAGAAAACTCATAACTATTTCTGTTTTCATGTTTTTGTTCTTCTGTTAATGTTCCAAATGAAAGTCCTATTATATCATTATAATTTGGCTCCGATGTTGAAAGCGTAACACCAATACATAATAAGATTGAAAATACAAACATTAATATCGCCATATGAGAAAAATTGATAGTTGCAAACACAAACATGAACCCGTCAACTATTTGATTTGAAGATATTTCAGGCTGAAAATAAATTTCTGAACCAAGTCTTAAAATTAGAAGTATAAGTCCTGCCATAAGGGTTGTAATTGCAGCTTTTGAGTTAACTCTTTTCCATAGAATTCCCAGCAAAAAGACGGCAGCTACTGGCGGGGCAATATATGATTGAACATTTTGAAGATATTGATACATAACTCCACCTCCAATTTTTTCCATTATAGGAATCCAAATTATTCCAAGAATTACAATTACTGCTGTCGCGATTTTACCAATATTTAATAATTTATTTTCAGATTCATTTGGTTTAAGTTTTTTGTAAATATCAATAGTAAATATGGTTGAACATGAATTAAATACTGAAGCAAGAGAACTCATCAGCGCAGCCATAAGTCCACCTGCCACCAAACCTTTCAGCCCAACAGGTAATAATGTTTTTACTAACATAGGAAATGCTCTATCTGCTTTTTCAATGGAAAATACTTCTGGATTTTGAACAGATAATGCAAATGCTATAATACCTGGAATTAAGAAAATAAATATGGGTAAAAGTTTTAAGTAAGCCCCAAAAATTGCACCACGTCTACCAATTTTAATATTATTTGCAGCAAGTGTTCTTTGAACAATATATTGGTCGGTACACCAATACCAAATACCTACAATTGTACCCCCAAATAATAATCCAGTCCAAGGAAAATCAGGGTCATTCATAGGTCTCCACATATTAAAATGTTCAGGACTTTCTGCAATAACAATACTTCTTAATTCATTCCATCCGCCAACTTCTTGTAAACCTAAATAAGTAATTATTATAGAACCTAATATTAGTATTACCGCTTGTAGTGTTTCAGTATATATTACCGCCTTCATACCTCCAATTACTGTATATATTCCTGTGAACAAAACAACACCAATTGCACCATACCAAAAAGGAATTCCAAGTAGTTCAGAAACTACAATACCACCAGCATATATAGTCACTGAAACCTTTGTTAAAACATACGCAATCAGAGAAAATAGAGATAAGAACCATCTCGATCTTGAATCAAATCTTTTTTCTAAAAACTCAGGCATTGTAAATGCACCACTTCTTATATAAAATGGAAGGAAAAGCCACCCAAGCAATAACACTATCCAGGCATGAAGCTCATAATGAGCCATTGGTGTTCCAGATTCAAATCCGGTTCCGGCTAACCCAACGACGTGTTCTGAACCAATATTAGAAGCAAAAATTGATGCACCAATTACAAACCACCCAACATTTCTTCCAGCTAAAAAGTAATCTTCAGTATTGCTGTGTTTTTGTAGTGCAACCCAAACCGCAACAACTATTAATGCAAGAAAATAAACTCCTAATACAACCCAATCTAAAGCCTCTAAAACTGTATTCAAAATGATTTAAATATACTGGTTTAAAATATTTTCAAACAACTCTTGTTTTCCACTTTCAGGATTTATTTCACTAGCTCCTTTCGCAATATCATATAAGTCATTTAATTCTAATTTACCATTTTCAAAATCTTTTCCCTGACCACTATCAAACGTTTGATATCTCTTTTCTCTAAGGTCCGTGTATGATGATGAATTAATAATTTTGTCTGCTGTAATTAGTGCTCTAGCAAAAGTATCAGCCCCTCCAATATGAGCATAAAATATATCTTCCATGTCAGTTGAATTTCTTCTAATTTTAGCATCAAAGTTTATTCCACCTCCTTGAAGACCACCAGCTTGAAGGAAAACCAACATAGCTTCGGTGGTTTCTAAAATATTGTTCGGAAATTGATCTGTGTCCCAACCATTTTGATAATCACCTCTATTGGCATCAATACTACCTAACATTCCTGCTTTAGCAGCAACAGCAAGTTCGTGCTGCATTGTATGTTGGGCAAGAGTAGCATGATTCACTTCAATATTTAGTTTAAAGTCTTTATCTAATCCATACTCTTTTAAAAATCCAATTGCTGTAGCAGAATCAAAATCATATTGATGTTTCATAGGCTCCATTGGTTTTGGCTCTATGAAAAAAGTTCCTTTAAATCCTTGTGATCTAGCATAATCTTTAGCCATTGTTAAAAAACGAGCCATGTGGTCAAGCTCTCTACCCATATCGGTATTTAACAATGACATGTATCCTTCTCTTCCTCCCCAAAAAACATAATTCTCACCACCAAGTGCGATAGTTGCATCCAAAGCAAGTTTTACCTGAGCACCAGCTCTTGCTACTACATTAAAATTCGGATTTGTTGCAGCCCCATTCATATATCTTGGATTTGAAAAACAGTTTGCCGTTCCCCATAAAAGCTTAATTCCAGATTCACTTTTTTTATCCTTTATATAATTTACTATAGTATCAAGTCTTTTTTCTGATTCAGAAAATGTTGAAGCCTCTCTTACCAAGTCAAAATCATGGAAACAGAAATAATCAAACCCCATTTTTTGAATAAATTCAAATGCCGCATCTGCTTTGTCTTTTGCTGCTTGAATCGGGTCAGGATTTTTATCCCATTCAAAATTTAATGTTCCAGGCCCAAAGGGATCTGAACCAACCCCACAGAATGAATGCCAATAAGCAATAGCAAATTTGAAATGATCTTTCATTTTTTTGCCTGCTACTACTTTGTTTGGATCATAATATTTAAATGCTAAAGGGTTATCCGATTCTGACCCTTCGTATTGAATTTTATCTATACCTCTATAATATTCTTTGCTCATAATTAAATTATTTATTTTTTAAAATTCCTTGTAAATCTTTTTTCCATCTTAAATATGCATCCTCATATTCTGATTTATTTTTAAGTGGTAAGAATGTCATTACGTGATCATTCTTTGTAATTTTTTCTCTGAATGAACTTAAATCACTATTTACAATTCCTGAAGCTCTTGCCGCACCATATGCACCTGTTGTATTGTATATTTCTATTTCATGACCGATTAATGTTGCAACAGTATTTGCAAATATTTTAGATCTAAACAGATTATCATTACCTGCTCTTATTACATTTATTGAAGCATTATCATTTTTTAAAATTTCCATACCATATACAAAAGAAAATGCAATGCCTTCTAATGATGACCTGTAAAGGTGCCCATGACTGTGCTTGTTTAAATTTATATTACAAATATGTGTACCGATATTTTTGTTGTTTAGCATTCTTTCAGCACCGTTTCCAAAAGGAATTACAGAAATACCATCAGATCCAACAGAAATGCTAGATGCTTGCTCATTCATTTTTTCATATGACTTGCCAACACTATGATTTCTAAGCCATCTGTATTGAATTCCAGCTCCATTTATGCAAAGTAATTTTCCGATTGATTTATTATTGTCATTATAATTTACGTGAGCAAAATGATTTATTCTTGAAGGTTCACTAGAATTAAGATTATTGGTAATAGAATAGATAACCCCAGAAGTACCACCCGATGCAGCTACCTCACCATTATCAAAAACGTTTAAAGACAAAGCATTATTTGGCTGATCTCCAGCTCTATATGTAATTGGCACACCAACACTTAATCCTGTTTCCTCCGATGACCTTAAATTTATCACACCTTGATTGCTAAAATTATCTACTACATCAGGTGTTAAATTTGTATCAATTCCATAATAATCAAGAAGCCAATCGGCAGTTGAATTATTTTTATAATCCCAAATCATGCCCTCAGACAATCCGTTTCTTGTTGTATTAATTTCCCCTGTTAATTTATACGCGATATAATCACCCGGCAGCATATATTTATAAATTTTCTCATAAATATCAGGCTCGTTTTCTTTAACCCATTTTAACTTTGAAGCTGTAAAATTTCCCGGCGAGTTTAGTAAGTGTGACATACATTTATCTTGTCCCAAATTCTCAAATGCATCATTACCAATTTTAACGGCTCGACTATCACACCAAATAATTGAATCTCTAAGTGGATTTCCGTTTTTGTCAATCACAACTAACCCATGCATTTGATATGAAATACCGATAGAAATAATTTTTTTTGAATCAATATTAGATTCTTTACAAACTCTCTTTATAGCATCACATGCATAGTTCCACCACATATTAGGATCTTGCTCAGCCCAGTCATTTTTTATTGAATTGATACTCATCTCATTTTTAGGCTCATGAACACTTAATACACTTTTGCCAGATTTTGCATCTACTATAGCAGCTTTTACTGAAGAACTACCAACATCTAAGCCTAGGTAATACATTTGGATTGAGTTTGTTTAATTTAATTTTATTAAATATAAAAAAATAGCGAATTAAAGCTTAACAAAACACTTATTTATTTAGAAGCATTTCTGGTGTAACAATGGTTCTAAATCCAGTGTGGTCAGAACCCGAATCAATACTTACCCCCATTCTTGCAGAAATTCTATAACTAGCACAATATGAATCGTGACATAAAAAAGACCCTCCCTTCATTACATGCTGAATTTCATAAGGGTTACTGGGATTGTAACAACTACTAGCACCTTTTAAGTTTTTTAAGTCTGAATTTAAACTTAATTCAGAATAATAATTGACATTGAAAAGATCATTAGTAATTTCCCAAACATTTCCAATCATATCATATACCCCAATAGTGTTTGGAGGAAAAGATTTCACAGGTGCAATCATTTCAAATCCATCGATAGATTCATTGTTCACAGGAAAATTACCTTGCCATGTATTAGCATTAGAATTTAATAAATCCACTTCATTACCCCAAGTATAAATAGCCTGATTGTAATTTCCTTGTGCTGCCGACTCCCATTCTGCTTCGCTGGGAAGTTTTCTATTAGACCAATTACAATAAGCTAAAGCATCTTCAAGAGCAACATGAACAACGGGAAAATTACCTTTATCATTTATATTGGATCCAGGTCCTTCTGGAGATTTCCAATTTGCTCCAGGTTGCCATTTCCACCATTGAAAATAGTTAGTCATATTAACTATTTCTTTAATTTCTTTATTAAATATTAAACTTCCAGGCTGAAGTAGTGAATCATGTGGTTTTGGAGTGCCGGCAGGTAGACTTTTTTTAATTTCATCCCATTCAATTTTTCTTTCAGCTATTGTTATATATCCAGTTTCATTAACAAATTTTTGAAACTGATTATTAGTAACTTCAGTAGCATCAATAAAAAACCCATCAATATATACATCGTGAGATGGTTTTTCTCTCATCATTGCATATCCATCCTGATTTTTTGCTCCTTTTGTATATGATTTGCTTTCAACCCAAATCATACCTTCTGGCGCATCTAAGGATACATCTTGCATTTTATTTATATCCTTACAACCAGTTAATAGTAAAGAAAATATTATTAAAAATTTTAAGCTATTTGCCATTTAACTTTGGTTATTGTCTGAATTTAATCAAAAATTTAATAACTTAAAATTTATAATAAAAAGAAAGCCATGCCAAGTAAATTTTTCGGGAATAGATTTGATAAACAATCAAATAATAAATCCAAAAACTCAAACCAAAAATCTTCTAAAAATAAAGCTAGTAATCAAAATAATAATGCAAAGTCTGGAGGTATTAGAAAAGTAGGAAGAGGAGGTTAATCCAATGAAAGGATTTATTACAATATTATTTAGTTTAATTTTTATTAACATGAATTCTCAGGTTGATTTTATTCAGGGAGGTGGTACTCTTGATGATTGGGCTAATTTATCTAAATACAAATCGGATAATTTAGAAATCCTCAAAAAACCCACAGATAATCTTGTTGTTTTTATGGGTAACTCAATTACGGAGAATTGGTCTTTATATAGCCCAGATTTTTTTAAAAACAATCCATTTTTAAATAGAGGCATTGGCGGTCAAACAACTCCACAAATGTTAATTAGGTTTAAGCCTGATGTTGTTAATCTAAACCCACAGTCTGTTGTAATTTTAGCAGGCATCAATGATATAGCTGGGAATACTGGCCCAATGGAAATTTCAAATATTGCAGAGAATATTTTTTCAATGGCTGAGATTGCTAAGGAATATGGAATTCAGGTTTATATATGCTCAGTGCTTCCTGCAAAAGATTTTCCATGGTCACCAAACATAGAGCCAGCAAAAAAAGTCATTAAACTTAATAATTTCTTAAGAGAATATTGTTTAAAAAACGACATAGTGTATGTTGATTATTATTCTAAAATGGAAGATGGTAGGGGTGGATTGAAAGTGCCTGAATATACTTCTGCAGTAGATTTAGTTCATCCAAATAGTGATGGATATACAGTAATGGAATCCATAATATTGAAAGCAATAAAACTATAGTCGTTTATTGAGAATTTTATAAAAGGGCTTCTATTTAGAAACCCTTTTATTATAAGCTTTTAGTCTAAAGAAGATATTGAAGCAGTCCAATCACAATACCATTGAACATATATTGCTTTACCTTCCTGGTCAAAATCAAACGATTCGTAAATAGGCACTACAACTGATTTTCCATTTGAAGAATTAGTTACTTGCATATCATAATAAAACCTAACTGAACCATCTGATTCTCCCGTTTCAGGATTTACACCTTGAAGAAAATTAAATGGAGCCATATGCTTTACATCGTATTTTTCAAAAAAATCTTTATGAATTGCTTTAATTTGATCTAATTTTAAAGAATCTGGAGATCCAAACACCGTTCCTTTGAACACAACATTATCAGCAAAACGAGAATAATCAACATTTTCATTTGCATAACTGTCAAGCAATGCTTGCATTGTTTTTGAATTTTCTTCAAAAGATTGATTGGTAGATGAAGCATCATCTGGAGAATCACATGAAAAAATAAAAACACATAATAATATCGAACACAGAATTTTTTTCATTTTATATATTTTTTGGTTAACAATTAAATATAAAAAAAGTTATTGATTTTATAGTTAAATCGTCTTACTTTAAAATTATTGTAAATTGTAAGTCATGTATGATAATTCACATTTTAATTCTGGAAAAATTGATCTAAGTAATGCGGGAAGTAAAAAAGAAAAAAGAAAAACCAAAATTATTATTCTAATCCTATTTGTCGTCTTTCTATCAATGCTTATCGCTTCAATATTTATGGGAGATAATTAATTCACAATTAACAACAGCCACAACTTTTTTGATTGATATGGTTTTCAGGTTTTTTAATTCTACAAGAATATGAAGGATATTTAGAAAGAAATATTTCAGTTAAAATGACATTAGAAATACTACCATCTGCACCAAATTTATTCCTTAAAAGAGAACCAAATTCCTCAGAGGTATATAGTTTATTTTCTAAGCCTAATGGGTTTTCATTACTTTCTTTCATAAGTAAGTTTTAGGATTGATTTAAATTCAAGATACGAAATTTAGTATCTTGCATTAAAATAATATATGAGGTTTTTCTTACTAATTTTTTTAGCGCTATTTGCCAATTCTGCATTTTCACAACAGTGGAAAGAAATGGCTAATGATATTAATATAAATATTTATGATGTTGTTGCTGAAGCAGAAGCATATTTTGAAACTATTGATAAAACAAAAAAAGGATCTGGATGGAAAGCTTATCAAAGATGGCTCTATGAAAATGAGCCTAAGTATTATCCTAGCGGAGAAAGAAATATAGTTAAGTCAAATTTTGTTTCTGATGGATTTAAAGATTTTCTTGCTAAAAACCCAACTTCGAATAAATCAAATTTTGATAATGGCTGGGAAGAGTTAGGCCCATATTATATTGAAGAGGTTACTGGACACTATGCAGTTGGATTAGGAAGAATTGAATCGTTTTACATTGATCAAAATGATGATAATAGAATTTTTCTTGGTTCAAGAAGTGGGGGTTTTTGGAAGACATTAGACGGCGGCGAAAGTTGGGAGAATACAACGGATTTTTTATTCGCATCAGGTGTAAATACAATAGCTGTCGCTCCTGAAAATCCTGAAAGAGTTTTAATTAATGTAAGAAACTCATACAATGGAACAACTCATGGAATTTATGAGTCAATTGATGGTGGAGAGACTTGGTCTATCACAAATTTTAATCCCGATAATTTAAACTGGGGAGGACTTGGTACAAATAATAGAATCTATAAAATAATGTATCACCCTACGATTCCAAATCTTGTTTTTGCTGGAACTAGTGAAGGACTTTTCAAATCTAATAATAATTTTGAATCATTTTCTTTCGTTCCAACTGGAAATACTTGGGAATATAATCAAGATTATGATTACATCGAATTTCATCCAACAAATGAAAATATAATCTATATATCTACCTTTAATAACGACTCACAAATATATGTTTCAACTGATGCTGGGGCAAGCTTTACCTCGTCTGGATCTATACCTGGTAATAACAGTAATATACAATTGTCTGTTTCAGCTGCTTGTGAAAATTGTGTTTTTGTTGGCTCTAGTGATGGTGTTTGGAAATCTGATAATTTAGCGGATACTTTTACACTTTCTGGAAATCCAAATATTTCAAATTATGGTGCTTTTGCTGTAAGCGATACGGATGATAATTATATGCTATTTGGAGATATTGATACACATATGAGTAATGATGGAGGTCAGACTTGGAATCAAGTTACATATTGGGCAACTGGTAATGCAAATTATGACACTACTGGCCAATATGTTCACGCAGATATTAGAGGGTCTAGAAGTTATAACGGAGTATTTTGGGTAAACACAGATGGTCTTTTAGCAAAAAGTAATGATAATGGTATTACCTGGGAAATTTTTGAAGGCCAATCAATAAGAGAAAACTACTGTCTCGGCGCAAGTCAATCAAATCATTATAGAACAATAACAGGGTCACAGGATAATGGAACAAGTATAAAAAATGAAGATACTTGGATAGAATTTTATGGAGCTGATGGTATGGAAGGAATTATTCATCCTCTAAATGATGATTGGATGATTGGTAGTTTGCAGTTTGGAGGTAAGCGAAGAACTAAGGATGGTGGATACAACCAAGATGGTGTAAATCCTGATGATTTCAATGGTGATTGGGTAACCCCTTTAATGTATGATCCAAATGAGCAGATGAGTATTTATACAATGACAAATATTTTATATCGAAGCGACGATTTTGGGTCGAATTGGACAACGCTTGGTAATAGCTTTTTTGGAGGAAATATTCAAAACGCTGCAATTGCTGAAAATAATTCAAACACACTAGCAATTTCTAATTATAACAGACTTAAAATATCTAATGACGGAGGATTAACGTTTACAGAAGTCTCTCAATCTCTCCCAAATCAGTTCATAACTGATATTGCTTTTGATCCAAAGGATGATGATACTATTATAGTTACCTACGGAACATATGGAAATAATAGTCAGAAGGTATATATGTCATCTAATCAGGGTAGTAGCTGGCAAAATATTACTCATAATTTAGGCAATATGCCAATAAGAAGTGTGGTTATCGATCATACTGACGATTCAACAATTTATTTAGGAGCTGAAATAGGAGTTTATAAGAAATCTATGTCCGAAAATACTTGGGAATTGTATAATGAAAATTTACCAAATACTACAGTGATGGAGCTTGAAGTAGTATATGGGTCAAACACCCTAAGAGGTACGACATGGGGAAGAGGCGTTTGGGAATACTCCCTTACGGGGAGAGAGAATTTTCCTTCAATTTTAACCACTAGAATTTCTAATCAACCCACTGACACACAACCAAAGGAAGGCATAGATCAATTTGTCACATCAATGATAGAATATGATGGGGATTTAAATAGTGTTTATGTTGAGTGGATAACAGAATCATCATCTGAAATAATCCAAATGTCTAACTCAGAGAATAATATTTGGATTTCAGATTCTGCTATTCCAAATTTTGAAGCAGGCACAAAAGTTTTCTTCAAAGTCTTTGCAGAATCTTCTAACGGACTACTGTCTGAAACGTATAAGTTTATGTATCAAGTAAGAGATAATGTTTTATGTACACCATCAATGAATTGTGATTATAATGATGGTTTTCAATTGTTTCAACTGCAGGATATTGATAATACCTCTGGATGCGAAGGCTATGGTGATTTTACTTCGATTTCAACTGATTTAGAGCAAGGTTCAGAGTATGAATTAACTGTAACAACTGGCTATGGAGACCAGTATATTAAAGTATGGATTGACTACAATGATGATTTAGATTTCACTGAAGATGAAGTAGTTGTAAATAATTATGTAATTGCTCCAGGTTTAGCAGGCGGGTCTTATACCGAAACTATAAGTTTTGAGATTGCACAAGATGCTGTTTTGGGGCAACATATTTTAAGAGCAAAAGCTAATTGGAGTGGAGATGTACCAACTGATGCATGTGTAGAGACAACATACGGAGAAACAGAAGATTATTCTGTGACTATTGTAGAATCATCATTAGGGATAATTGAAAATAGTTTTCAAGAAAATCCAATTATTTATCCAAATCCTACAGATGGAAATATTTCAATTGATCTTAGAAAAAATTACGATAATGTAACAATTCAATTAAACGATATTTTAGGTAGGCAGATAATAACTAAATCTCATAATCAAGGCAGAATATTTAATTTAAGTATAAACGAGAGTCCTGGAGTTTATTTCCTTTCGATTATTGCTGAAAATAAAAAGGTTGTATTTAGGTTAGTTAAAAATTAATTCAAATTAAATTCTTTTAGTACAGGAAGCTCTTTGTTATCAAAATCAAATACGGCTTGGTTCTCCCAAGTTGACCCATTTGTAGAGGTTTCACCATCCCAAGCAATTCTATCGGCACCCCAATAGCAAAAACCTATCCCATTATTAACTTCTAATATTAGATTTTTAACATCTCTGATAAAATCTTTTTGACCCTGTGGACTTGCTGGATAATCTGGGAGAATAAGATGTTCTTCTAATCCCACATTATTATTAGTCCAATCATTCCAACCTAAGGTAAATGGATAAGAAGTTTCTGCAATTAAAACCTCTTTATTAAAATTAATTGAAAGGTTTGATAATTGATTTTGTAAGTCATCTAATGACTTACCATGGTGCCACGGATAGTAAGAGATTCCTATAATATCATAATCAACCTCTTCAACGATATTAAAAAACCAATTAGAGGATTCAAATCCAGCACAATGAAGAATAATTTTTGCATTAGTTGAATTATTTCTGACAGCATTCGCACTTACATTTACCAATTCAACAAATTGTTCTTGATTATCTGCAATCTTTCCATGTGGAAATAATATACCTGTGTTTATTTCATTACCAATTTGTATATAATCTGGATCTATTTCATTCATTATTTGACTGGTATAAGCATATAATTGATTTTTTAATTCTTCAAAATTTAAAGATTCCCAATTAGTTGGAATTTGTTGTTGCCCTGGATGAGCCCATGTGTCTGAAAAATGAGGAGTAATCCATATTTTAAACCCCAATGATTTTAATTCATCCGAAAACTCTTTCACCTCATTAAGTGATGACGATTCATCGGCAGGATTTACCCATAATCTTAATCTAATTGTGTTGACACCATTTTGAATTAGTGTATTAAGAAAGTTGATTTCATTATTATTTTCATCATAAAAAGTTGGATTATAACTTGAAACTTTTGGATAATCTGAAATATCAACAGCAGATATTAAATCTGGTGATATACCCCCCCAATGATCATTATTTTCTGAGTCTGATTGACAACTAAAAATCAATATAATTATTAATATGTACGTTAATCTATTCATTAATCCTTTATATGCATTTTACAAAGATTATTAATTTTTTTGTTATCCAAATATTTGTTTTTTAAAGGAAAGTAAAAGCAATTAATCATAGCTAATCCCAATTTACTACTCGTAGTTATTGTTGGCAGTAATCTCATTAATGGATAAAGAGGTTTCATTAAAGCGTAAAACAAATTATATAATTTAGTTTTGGCTTTAATACCATTTTCTGGAATTAATAGTCCTAGCCTTATCATATAGGCATCCTTCAGACCTTTATTTAAAATATAGTTTTCAGCTTTGCCTTTTACATTGGCCCAAGGTATTTTGCTGTTTTCATTTTTACTTGTTCCTTCGCCTGAAACATATGTCATTACTGAGTTAGGGTTAATTTCGTAAACTAGATCGGTTAATAATTTAGTCATTTCAAAAGTGACCCTGTAATAGTAATCAGATTTTTGTCCGAAAGAGGTAATGCCCATACAATGAAAACAAGCATCACAATTCGTTATTTTATCCTTTAGCTCACCAACATGTAAAAAATCTTTTAGTATAAATTCAGAAATTTTTGAACTTTTTAAATTTGTGGATATTCTATTTATAAGATAGATGTTTTTTACTCTCTTATCTTTAATACATTCATATAATACAGATTTTCCAACCATTCCAGTGCTTCCTGTAATTAATACATCCATGTTGTTTTTTATTGTAAATTAGAATATGTGGCAAATTAAATTAAAATTTCTATTATTCTTTTTACTCTCAGCTTTAATTTTTCATGACTCTACTTCACAAGAAATGAATTACAGCCCGTCGATTGAAATAATTAATTCATTTGAAAAAACTGCAGATAGCCTACTTTCCCTTTTAACAATTGAAGAAAAAGCATCTCAAATGTTGAGTACTTCTAGGTCTATTCCAGAACATGAAATTGAAATGTATAATTGGTGGAACGAAGCACTACATGGAGTAGCAAGATCTGCAAAGGCAACAGTCTTTCCCCAAGCTATTGCAATGGGAGCTACATTCGATCCTGAGTTAATTCAAAAAACAGCAGATGTAATTTCAACTGAAGCTAGAGCAATGTATAATATTTTTGATAATAAAGGAATGCGAACAGAGTATACTGGATTAACATTTTGGTCTCCTAATATAAATATATTTAGAGACCCAAGATGGGGAAGAGGACATGAGACTTATGGAGAAGATCCGTTCTTAACAGGAGAAATTGGAAAATCATTTGTTCTAGGTTTGCAAGGCAATCATCACAAATATCTGAAGGTTGCTGCAGGAGCAAAACATTTTGCTGTTCACTCCGGTCCTGAAGCAAATAGACATAGTTTTAACGCTAAAGTAAGTGCGCAAGATTTAAACGAAACATATCTACCGGCATTTAAAGAATTAGTTGATGCAAATGTAGAAATAGTTATGTGCGCATATAATAGATTAAATGATAATCCTTGTTGTGGAAGTGAATCGTTATTAAATGATTTATTGAGAAATTCTTGGGGATTCAAGGGTCATGTTGTTTCTGATTGCGGAGCAATATATGATATAAAACCAAATCATAATTTTACGACTTCAGACGAAGAGAGTGTCGCCTATGCAATAAAAGGCGGAGTAGATTTAAATTGCGGCTCATTATATAATTTGATACCTAGTGCTTTTAATCAAGGCCTTCTTACAGAAAATGACATTGATATTTCCTTGAAAAGATTATTCATGACAAGATTAAAGCTTGGAATTTTAAAAGACGTAAATGATAATCCATTTGAAAAGCTAAATGAAAATCATATAAATACTAAGGAACATATAAGTTTAGCTAGAAATGTAGCTGCGAAGTCAATAGTATTATTAAAAAATCAAAACAATGTCCTTCCTTTATCAAAAAGTATAAATAGCCTTTTTATCACTGGCCCAAATGCAGCAAACCTAAATACATTACTTGCAAATTATAACGGATTAAGTCCCAATATTGTCACACCATTAGAAGGCATAGCAGAAAAAGTTTCTAACGGTACAATTATTAGATTTAACGAAGGAGTAGGCTTAATTAATAATAGTGACAGGCAAAAATGGTCAACAGGTTTGGCCAGTTCTAGCGATGTAACAATTGCAGTAATGGGTATTTCAGCTTTAATTGAAGGAGAAGAAGGCGATGCAATTTCATCAGATGCAAATGGTGACAGAAACTCAATAAGACTACCTAGTAATCAGATAAATTATTTAAAAGATTTAAGAAAAAGTGCAGGTAGTAAGCCAATAATTTTAGTTTTAAAATCAGGCTCTGCAATTGATCTTTCAGAAATTTCTGATTATGTTGATGCAATAGTTTATGCTTGGTATTTGGGCGAACAAGGTGGAAATGCTTTAGCTGATATTATTTTTGGAGATGTTAATCCCTCAGGGAAGCTACCTATAACAATCCCTGAATCCATATCGCACCTTCCAGATTATAATGATTATAGTATGGAAAATAGAACTTATAAATTCACAAAGTATAAACCAATGTATCCATTTGGTTTTGGATTAAGCTATTCAAGTTTTGATTATTCGGAGCTATTCCTTAAAAAAAATAAAATAGAGATTGGGGATATGATTCACTTAAATTTTGAAGTGTTTAATAACAGTGATATTGCTGGAGAAGAAGTCGTTCAAGTTTACATAAAGGATGTTAATTCTTCCTTTAGAACACCTAATTCTTCTTTAATATTTTTTAAACGAATTCATCTTGAGCCTGGCGAAAAGAAGAAAATAAACGTAGCTCTTGATCATAATATGATTGGCTCTTTTAACGAGAAAGGTATAAAAGAAATAGAGCCAGGAATCTTCAATATATTTGTTGGTGGAAGCTCACCAGGAGACCGTAGTGTAGAACTTGGTAAAGAAATTAAAGAGATAACCTTTACTGTTAATTAGCTTTTCATTTAATTGCGTGAATTATTTTACAAAAAAGAAATAATAAATTGTATAAGCAATCATACTAAAACTGATGAAAAAACTTAATTTCATTAATGATTTATTTTGAGGATTTTTTCTTATCAGAATTCTTATAATCCAATTAATAACGAATAAACTGACGATAATTATTAAGGGTGTTGGCAGAAGTTCTTGTAGACCTGCATCTTGATGGAGGTAAATCATTTAAGTTATTATTTAGATTCAAAATTAAATTAAATTCCTTTTAATCTCTCATAAAACTTACTAAATTCTTCTGAGTATTTTCTGTTATTTCTAAATGATTTTCCTTCTTGGATTTTCAAAGCATCCATTTTTTTGTTTGTTTCACCTAATAGTAATTGCCCTTTATTATTTTTTTCGATAATATATGACCATATATACGGGGAAGCTTTTTCATCAAACCCCTTTAACCCGAGCTTTAAATTCCAGAAAATTAATTCATCATTTTCATTAGTCATGATGTAATGATTATTTGATAAAATTATTAATTGTTGAATTTTTTTGTCATTGATAAATGGCTGTAACATATCATGGTTTTTAGGAAACTTTTTGGTAAAAACAGGCACTGATTTATCAAATAACGAGTAATAAGTGAACATATAAGAATCTTCTAATTCAATTTGACTAGACCACAAAATACTGTTAAAGTATGTGGCTCTTGTATTAATATCTATATATTCAATATTTTTTTCCTCTAATGCTTTCGCAATATTATAATGTGCGATTCCTTTAAATGACAAGGTAATAAGCAAATATGCTGAACTTATAATTAGACCTAGTGAATTGTAGAGCCTCCTTTTTTTTGAAAGCCTGTCTTGAAATGAAGTAAGTATGAGAAAAGTTAAAAAAGGAAGAGTATATATAAAATCAATAATGAATATGTTTTCAATAGCTACCCGCCATTTAAATGGCCAAAACAATTGAGTTCCCCAAGTTGTTTGGGCATCAAGTAAAGGATGTGTAATTATTGCTAAAAAGAACATTTTTAACCAATCGTAGAAGCTTACATCAGAATACTTATAATATATTTTTTTTAAAATCCATCCAAGAATTGGGGCAGCGATGAAGGGGAATATAAGTGAATGGGAAAACCCTCTATGCATTACCGAAGCAGTAAGATCGTCAACAAAAAATCTGATGACTATATCTAAGTCTGGAATTGTTCCTGCAATTGCACCAAGCACAATGGCTTTGTTTCCTATTTTTTTTCCAAGAGTTGCTTCAGCAACCGAAGCACCTAATACAATTTGGGTTAATGAGTCCATAAAAATAAAAATGCTAATTTAGGATTTTTATAATCGACTAAACTTTAAAATTTTATTAAAATTTTTAATTGAAAAAAATTATTATTGTTAGGCATTCAAAATCTTCGTGGAAAGATTTAAGTTTAAGTGATTTCCATAGACCTCTTAACAATCGGGGTAAGACTGACGGCCCTTTAATGTCTAAATATTTAAGTAATGCAATGGATAATATTGATTTTCTTCATTCAAGTAGTTCATTAAGAACTTTTGAAACATCTAAATTTTTTAGATTAAATATTGAATTTAAAAATATAAATTATGACGACAATTTGTATCATTGTTCAGCCAATTCGATTTTAAGTTTTATAAAAAATTATCCTAATCAATATAATTCGGCTATGATTATAGCCCACAATCCAGGGCTTACAAATTTTATAAATATTATTACAAATATTACATTAGATAACTTGCCAACTACAGGAATTGCGATTATTGATTTTGACTGCAATAACTGGAATAATATCTCAACTGAAAATTGTAATCTTATTGATTTAAAATTCCCCAAGCAATTAAAATAATTTTATATATTTAAGCTACTAACCAAAATTTTTTTGATATGAAATTTATTATGATCTTACAATTAATAATTTCAATTGGGCTTATTAATGTATGGCTATTTAGATTTAATAAAGCTACCGAATATAGAGGTGGTACTGCCCAAAATATGAAGGAAGAATTCATAGCTTATGGTCTCCCTGAGTGGTCTATGTACCTTGTGGGATTTCTAAAAGTAGCTATTGCAATAATGCTAATCGTGAGTATATGGGTGGAAGTTTTACTTCTTTATAATCTAATTATTTTAGCTGGTCTTATGATTGCAGCTGTTTTTATGCATTTGAAAGTTAAAGACCCAATAAAGAAATCATATCCTGCATTATCAATCCTATTTATGATTGCCTTGATAATGTATTTTACAATGGGATAATTTTTATTTTCATTCTTTAACTTATGAATAAATTTTTCATATTTTTTTTATTTGCTTTTAACAGCTTAATAAGTCAAGAGATAGTAATAAGTAGTTTTGATAACCATAAAATATATGGTTCATTATTAAAATATGAAAAATCAAAATCTAATTTAGCTATTATAATTTCAGGTTCAGGACCAACTGATAGAAATGGGAATAATTCTTCAATAAAAGGCAATTATTTGAAAATTTTAGCTGATGAACTTTATAAGAAAGGTATAAGCTCATATCGATTTGATAAAAGAGGAGTTGCTAAAAGTATAGGAGATTTAACATCTGCTAATCAAATTAAATTTCAAGATTTTATTAATGATGTAGATGAAATAATAAAATTTTTTATACAATCTAATGATTACAATTCAATAACAGTTATTGGTCATAGCGAAGGGTCATTAATCGGAATGATTGCTGGTCAAAAATCAGAGCTTGATAAATTTATTTCCATAGCTGGAGCTGGTGAGGATTATTTGACCGTCATTCAAAGGCAACTTTCTAATAGAGCTCCATATATTAAGTCAATGTCTGACCCTATTATTGCACAATTAAGGGATAAAAAACTAGTTGATTCTGTTCCGCCTATGCTGAACAATTTGTTTGATCCTGGTATTCAAAGGTTTCTTATTGATGCCGCCAGTTATGATCCTAGAGAAGAAATCCCAAAATTAAATATTCCTATTTTGATAACTCAAGGCACAAACGATATTCAAATTGAGGTTAAAGATGCTCAAATGCTTTATGATGCCGCGCCTAGCTCAACATTAGAGATTATTGAAGGAATGAATCATGTTTTTCGTCAAGCAAGTGAAAATTTTATTCTAAATCTTCAAACCTATGGTAATCCTGATTTACCAATTGACAACAGTTTAGTTAATATAATAGTAGAATTTATAAATAAAAATTAAGGTAAAAAAAACCGCCCATTGGGCGGTTTTTTAATCATTAAATATCTGATACTCTAAAATCTAATAGCAAACCCAATACTTAAGGTAATAACCTCAGAATCAAGGTTGTAATCTAATGTTGGAGCAAATTCCACATTATCAGCAACATCCCAGCCATATCCTAATCCTGCAGTAATACCAGTATCGGTATCACCTAAGTCATAAGAAGCAGCAACGAAAATATCACTAAAGTAGTAACGTGCTTGAGCATGGATAGCTTCACCTTCAAAATCTCCGAAGTTTAATCCAACCATTGCACCGACCATAAGATCGTCAGTAACGCTGTAAAGTGCATCTACACTAATCATACCGCCGTCAGCAGCATCAGAAGACATGTACATTGCACCTGTAGAAGCTCCTACAAGCCATTTGTGATCTGAATCACCGTCTTGCGAAAATCCTGCAAAAGACAATGATAATGCTAAAATAAAAAGTGTTATTTTTCTCATTTTAAATCAATTTTTAGTTAATATGATGCAAATATACGAAATTATTTAAAAAACAACTTTTTTATTGCGAATTCAGCAACTTTTATAACCTTTTTTTGTGAAATATACATCTGTTATGCTGTGATATACAGGGGTTTAGCTCAAAAACCCAAAATTTGCTAAATTTGCTAAAAAATATACTCAAAAAATGAGAAAAAAGCATCTTTCATACAGAACATCTAATCCAACACTTAACTCTAAGACTTTCAAGAAATCTAAAAATGATTCTTTATTCTTAGGTAAAAGTATGACTATTAAGGGTACTGTAGATAAAACAGCTTTAGCGCTAGTATTACTGATCATCGCTGCCTATTATACATACTCTAATGGGATGAGTGAAATGATAATGATAGGATCAATAGGAGGTCTAATTGTGGCTTTTATTACTATTTTCAAGATGGAATGGTCTCCTTATACAGTTCCAATATATGCTATATTAGAAGGCTTAGCTTTAGGTTCAATTTCATTTTTATATAATTCACAATATGAGGGTATTGTACTTCAGGCAGTTGCTTTGACTATTCTTGTACTGTTTTCAATGCTATTTGCATATCGTTCAAAAATTATTAAACCTACTGAAAATTTTAAACTAGGTGTATTTTCAGCAATTTCAGCAATTATGCTATTATATTTAATCAGCTTTATTATGAGCTTTTTCAGTTCTGGATTTCCGCTACTAAATCCTAATAATTCTTCACTGATAAGTATAGGTTTTTCTTTTTTTGTAGTTGCAGTAGGAGCTTTTAGTTTGGTAATAGATTTTGATTTTATCGAGGAAGGTGCAGAAATGGGAGCTCCAAAATATATGGAATGGTATGGTGCATTTGGTCTTTTAGTAACCTTAATATGGCTTTATCTGGAAATTTTACGACTTCTAGCAAAATTAAAAAATAGGTAATTTTAGATAATATTAGGTATTTCTAATATATCAATTACAAATGCAAGCCCAAAAACTTCCCTTAATTGAATTCTTTTAATTGCATTATCATCGTATAAACATTGCATTATAAGATTTGTTGATAGGTAATCATTTATTTTCATAAATACTGATAGCGTATAATCAATATCTATATTATCAGCTTTGTAAAGGTAATCTGAGTAGAAGTTTACTCTTTGTTCAAGCATTATATTTTCAACTAACTCGAACTTATAAAATGCACTAACGGATGCTCCAAGCTCAAATCTTGAGTTTTGTCCTCTTGGAACTCCAAAATATTCTTCTCCTTCGCTTAAGTCATTAGTGAATTTTTTACTTGCTAAAATTAATCTTCCTGTTACAGGCGCAAAATTTACCCATAATGAATTGCTTTCCTTCCAATAAACCCCCACACCTAATTGAATATAAGCAGGTGAAAATATTCTTGTCTTTTCGGTTCTAATTTCACTTCCTTCTTCGTTAGTTGAATATTTAAATCCTTTAGCAAACTGAGTTTTAAAGTTCAAGAAACTTGAAAAACTAAACTCTTCAATAAATTTTTTCCCCATTACAGAATTGATTTCGATTCGATCATCAATTTTTTTAAAAAACTTGCTATCACTATTCTTATTGACTCCAAATGATCCTATCATTTTTGTATCCCAAGACCATCCGTTGTTGTAATAATTTAGATTGTAATCAACAGATAATGTTCCTGCTACACTATTTTCCCCTCCTGAAACCCAATTACTAAAAGCAGTTTGATTCACTAAAAAACTGGTTTTTCCAGATTTTTGCCAACCTGTAACTTTTGTTGTATCTGTTACTTTTTCTTGAGACCAGCCGGTTATACTTACCAGAAAAAAAATTAATATTAAAAAGTTTTTACTTAATGACATTTTTGTTCTAAAATTCAAAATTCTAAATTATTCATTTTTCTTTAATATTTAGAATTCATAATTTGTTAATTGTTATGAATTTTAAAAAAACCTGCTTATTACTTTTTTTAAGTATAATTATTTGTGCTTCTTGCTCTGAAAGAAAAGAGAAATACACTATTGAATTAGATTCCAATTGGGAATTTATGTCTGAAAAAGAAACTACTTTTTTACCAGCGAAAGTACCCGGAACAGTTCATTTAGATTTAATTAATAATAATACAATAGAAGATCCATTTTACAGATTGAATGAACATGATTTACAATGGATTGATAAGTTAGATTGGCATTACAAAACAAATTTTCAAGTAACGGAATATCATTATAATTATGAAAATATTGAATTGAATTTTCAGGGTTTAGATACATATGCAGATGTGTTTTTGAATGATTCTTTGATTTACAGCTCACAAAATATGTTTGTTGGTAAAAATGTTGCTGTAAAAAAGCATGTTAACATAGGAAGGAATGATTTATTAATAAAGTTTAAGTCTCCGATAAAGGTTGGAATCGAAAAATATGATAATTTAGGCTATAAACTTCCTGATAATGCAAATGACCTTTCAGAAATTGGAAAGGTACCAGACAATAAAAAAGTTGGTGTTTTTTCAAGAAAAGCACCTTATTCCTATGGCTGGGACTGGGGTCCTAGATTAGTAACATCAGGAATATGGAGACCAATTAATCTTAACTTCTGGAGTAGCTTTAATATAGAAGATTTACATTTTAATCAGAAAATTATAAATGATACCGCTTTTATAAGTGCTGAATTTGAAGTTTCTTCCATGGGTACCAATGAAAATATAGAATTGGAATTATTTGTAGATGGGAAAAGTGTTTTAAAAAACCTTGTCTATTTGAATGGTGAAACTAACAAATTTTCGTTACCATTTAAAATTGAAAATATTGAAAGATGGTGGCCAAACGGCATGGGTAATCAAAAACTTTATGATATTAGATTAGAAATGAAATCTGATAATTATTCCTCTACATCTTCAAAATCAATTGGATTAAGAACAATTGAATTAATTACTGAACAAGATTCAATAGGTGATAATTTTTTTTTCAAAGTTAACAGCATTCCTACATTCATGAAAGGAGTAAATTATATCCCCCAAGATGTTTTTCTTCCAAGAGTTAAGAAAAGTGATTATGAAAAAATATTATCAGCTGCAGTTGACGCAAACATGAATATGATTAGAGTTTGGGGAGGAGGAATATATGAAGAAGATATATTTTATGAACTTTGTGACAAGTATGGTTTACTTGTTTGGCAAGATTTTATGTTTGCTTGTGCTATGTATCCAGGGGATAAAGATTTTATAAAATCTGTCGAACAAGAGGCAATTTATAATGTTAAAAGAATTAGATCCCATCCATCCTTGGCCCTTTGGTGTGGAAATAATGAGGTTTTGTCTGCCTGGGAAAATTGGGGCTGGAAAAATAATGTGATTGAAAATCAATCTCAAGCAATAGCAGACACAATATATAATTCATATGATGAGATTTTTCATAAGTTACTTCCTGAAGTAATAAAAGAATATGATTCTAACACACAATATTGGTCTTCTTCCCCTAGTAGCTCATTAGGTGTAAAAGAATCTTTATCAAGTGGAGATGCTCACTATTGGGGAGTATGGTGGGGAAAGGAGCCTTTTAGTACATATGAAACTAAAATTCCACGTTTTATGTCTGAGTTTGGTTTTCAGTCTTTTCCCGAGTTTTCATCTGTAAAAAAATATACAGATGAGTCTGATTATGATATTTATTCGGAAGTAATGAAGTCACATCAAAGGTCTAGTATAGGAAATAGTACTATTGAAGAATACATGCTACGTGATTATAATATTCCCAATTCATTTGAACATTTTCTTTATGTAAGTCAATTGCTTCAAGCTGAGGGAATTAGTATTGGGATGGAAGCTCAGAGAAGAAACAGAGATATTTGTATGGGTAGTTTATATTGGCAGCTTAATGATTGCTGGCCAGTTGCCTCATGGTCTAGCATAGATTATTTTGGTAAATGGAAGGCTCTTCACTACAAGACAAAGAAATCTTTTGCAGAATCTATTCTCTCATTTCATAAGAGTCCCAATGAAGTAATTATTTATTTTGTTACTGATAATCTAGAGAAAAAAAAGTTAAAATTTAATTTAGAATTAAGAGATTTTAATGGAAAACTTTATAACAGCTGGCAAAAGGAATTCACTTCAAATCCAAATAATTCTAAAGTAATTTATAATCTAGATGTTTCTAAATTAAGCTCTAGTCAGGAATTTTTCACAGATAAATATATTTATTCATATGTCTCAAATGGGGATGAGATTATATCCGAAAAGGTTGGTTATTTAACTAGTATCAAAAATTTAAAACTTGACTTACCTGAGTTTAATTTTAATGTAAATGTAATGGGAGATTATTATGAAATTATATTAGAATCCAAAAACTTAATTAAAAATTTATTTGTTAGCTCATCATCAGATTATAACTTTTCTGATAATTATTTTGATCTTTTACCAAATCAAACAAAGACTATTAAAATTAAAAGGGATAAATTTGATTCAATGTCATTATTTAAAGAAAATCTTTCCTTCATAAGCCTTTATGATACATATTGATTTTCATAAGAAAATTTGAAAAGTCAAGAGGCGTTTTGATATTATTTATATAGATTTCATTAAGGTCAAAACCTAAAAAAAAAGTTCTATTTATAATTACTTGAATTAGTTCGCTAGCAGAAATAAGTTCTGAAATTTTATTTTCACAAGTTTCTATATTTTCTTTTAGAAGTTTAATGTTATGATGTCCTATAATTTCAACTTCTTTTACTCTGGCAAAGAGGATGTCAGCTGTTATCTTATTCATACTCATCTCTTCTAAATTTTTATAATATATACTTTTCGCATCACTAAATCTTAATTTTGAAACTTCCTTAAGTTTTGTTTGATAAAAATTCCATAGATTTCTGTATGTATTATTGTTTGTTTCTATATCAAAATCAAATATTTCATGCTGAGCTGAATATGCTGCTAACATAAATGGATATTTTTTATAATGCGTTATATAAAAAAGTGTTTTAACAATTTCTATAAGTTTTATTTTTATATAATCTAATTTGGTATACTTAAAAACGCTGCCTTTATTTGATTTTTTAAATTTTAGAAAATTACATTTTTCTTCATATATAATAGATCCTAACAAATCTGATTTGGTAAAATTATATCCAACTTTATATTTCATTACATCAGATGGGCTCATACCTCCACAGATAATTAGCATTAGTAAAATTGATATTGACTGAACTTGATATATATCTTCAGAATTATTTATAGATTGAATAATATCTGTTTTATCAAACAATACTTTTTTTATTGTCCGATTTGTTCTTTCAACTATATGTTTAGGTATGTTAAAGTTTTTGGTAATAAACCCATCACGACGCGCTTGGTTCATTATCACTCCCATTTTTTTTATATAAGAGTTTATAGAAGTTGATTTGACACCAGATCTTAAAGCACTTATCTTAAATTCAAAAATTGTGTTTGGTTCCAATATGTCATTGAAATGGATATTTACTTTCTTTAAGTGTTTTTTAAAAACCTTGATAACATTTATATAATCATTGCCTGTAATGATACTTTTATTTCTTATAAAATCATTTTTTACATATTCTTCAACAGAGTATATGTCGATACCTTTCTTTAAATAGTTTTCAAGCTCTAAATTAGACCAGTTATATTCAAAAAATTTCTTTAAAGCATCTTCTCTTTTACTTTTCAACTTACTAATAGTAACAGTCAAAGAAATAGGAATACTAAATTTTTCATTTTCAAAGTACTCTTCATCTATAAATACACCAGTATTTATTTTCTTTCTATAATTTTTAGTACTACAATCAAAAATAATTGCCCTTTTATTGTCCTTGTTTTTATAAGACGATTTAGCTATTTTAATGTTCATAACTTTACATAAAATATTTCATTAATATTACAATTATTTTCTATATTAACTGAGTATATAGTTGCAAATATATATATTTTTATTAATATATTTTGAATTTTATTCAAGCATTTATTACTAATAAAAAATTTAATTTTCAATCAGTATATCCTTGTTTAAGATGTCATCAATTAATCCAAAGATCTCTTTTTTGTAAAGATTTAAATTATACTCAGTAAATTGAGTTTCTCCTGCACACTTTCCTTCTAATACTCCATCTTTCATGTTTTTTAATGATATAATACCGCTTTTTATATTTTTATTTCCAATTTCTTCATGTAATCCTAATGCATAAATCATTAATTGTAGATTATATATTCCTTTTTCAGTTTTTATTTCACCTATATTTTTTATTTCTACATCCTTCTTATATAACTTTTTGCCTGATTTATAGTCTATTATTCTTACTACTCCATTATATTCATCTACTCTGTCAACTTTACCTTTAAATCTGTACTCTTTATTTTCACACTCTACGATTGTATTAAATCTTTTCTCTATCAAAAGTATCTTTAGTGTATTTCCATTATTAATTGCCTCCCTATCCAGATTTATAATTCTTTCAACATATTTTTTTGCTGTTTCTATAATGATTACATTTTTACCTTTAATAAGATTTTTCTTCATTACATATCTTTTAGAAATCTTTTCTAAAGCAGTATCGACATTGTTGATCATTTCATTTAATTCTTTCTCGAAAATCTTCTTTCCTTGATATGGTTTATATATATCTTCTAATATATCATGTATTATATTACCTAAGGTGCTAGATGCAATTGTTTCTTCAATTTTCTTTTCATTAATTTTTAAAATATAACTATCAAAAAATTTGATTTTATCAAGTACATATAGCGATAATATTGAAGCACTAATTCCATGCTCTACTAACTCATTTAATGTTTTTATTATTACTTCAGATTTAATATAACTTTCTTTGTATTTTTTAATTTCGGGTGTTTTTGGAATAAGAATACTTTTATTTATTTTATGAATGTTTTCTACCTCTAACTGAGTAATAAATCTACTAACCTCCCCATTATTCATCGCATCTGGCTCAGTATTATATGTCATCCAAATATTTTGAGCTCTTTGTATTATTCTATAAAAATGATAGGCGAAAACAGCATCTTTTTCTTTGAAAGTTTGAAGATCATTATCTTTTTTTATCTGAAACGGAATAAAGCTATTATTTTTATTTCCAGAAGGTAATATCCCTTCATTCATTGAAGTAATAATTATATTATCATAATTTAATAACCTTGTTTCAAGCATTCCCATTATTTGAATTCCTTTAACAGGCTCTCCGTTAAAAGGGGTTGCACTCATTTCACAAAGTTCTTTGAAAATAGCTCTTAGTGAATTTATATTTTTTAAATAATTATATTTTTCTGAGACTAATTTAATTTGCAGAAATATCTTATTAATATTGTACAATAATTCAATATCAATTAAATCACTTTTTATATTTTGTGAATAATACCCTTTAAGCAATTCGATTAGTTTTATACAACAAGTTATTCCATCTATCGGGCTTTCCCATTGGGAAAAAACCAATTGATAAATAAAATCATTAGACTTGTCCATATCTATTAATTCCTTTTGAGTTAGATATATCAAATTTTCTTTTCTGATTTTTGAGTTTATATCTATATCTTTTATTAAGATTGGATTAATTAATTCGTGAGACAGAATAGATTTTATATATCTGTGATAGAATGTCTTGTGTCCTTTAGAATGTATTTTTAACAACAAATTAAAAAAGGAATATACATTAGAGTTCCTTAGCGGATACCCCATTGTAACATTTATATCCTTTACATTAGAAGGTATTGAATTAATCATGGGAATCAACATTCTCTCATCAGCTAAAACTATTGCGGTCTTATTTAGTTCACTAGAATTCATTGAATTTAATATACTCCCAACAAACTTTATTTGTCCAACATTTTTTGGTGTTCCAATTAGATTAATATTTTTGGTGCTTAAATATTCATTTCCTATTATTTTAATTTTATTTCTTTTGTAGAAGGACCATTCCTTTAAATATGATTTAATAAAAAAACTTGCATTATTATATTCTGAATTGAGGTAGTTTTTATCTATGTCCCAGTATATTTCACCGTTAGTGGCAATAATTTCTTGAATTACTTTAGACTCAGATTTACTCAACGCATTAAAGCCAATAAAAATATGTTTAATATTTTTTTTATTTTCTATATAGCTTTGTATTCTGTCAAATGCTTCCCTGTATATAAGACCTTGGTATCCTTTACTGTTTTTGGAAATTCTTGTAATTAAATCTTTGTGATATAATTTAATTTTACTCCAAAATGTCTTATACTTTTTTATTAACTCAGTTTCCTCTTCGTAATTTGACCAATGATTCAATTCTTTGAAAGCTTTTAAATAATCAAATAAAGAATCAGTATTACATAGTTCCCTATCAATTTCATTGAAGTCTTTTAAAAGTGTCTTTCCCCATGAAATAAATTCATCAAATGTTTCGTGTTCTTTGTTACTTGCATGACTTAGATAAACTCCGTAAAACTCAAATAAAAGTTCTGTGTCTGAAATTTTTTCAATTCCTGAAATCATTGACATAAATTCATCAATGTCATAAATAATGGGAGAGAATATAGTTTTATTAGAAATCCTGCTAATTTCCTTTTTTAAGAAGATTTCAGATCTTTTATTTGGTAGTATAATAATGCATTCTGAGATATCAGTTGGCAAACTAAATATCTCTTTAACTACATTTTTTATAAAACCGTGCATATCTTATAAAAATAAAAAACGCCTCGCATTTTGCGAAGCGTTTTTCAATATAGTATTAAAGAGTTATTTACTTATTTTACAAATAAGATTTCAACTCTTCTATTATTTGCTCTTCCAGCACCATTAATATTTGTGTCAATTGGATTATTTTCTCCAAAACCAACAGCATTCAATCTATCAGCAGAAACATTTCTGGATGATAAGTAGTTAACAACTGCATTAGCTCTTCCTTCAGAAAGTGTTTGGTTAAATCCTTTAGTTCCAATACTATCTGTATGACCTTCAACGCTAAAATTAGCATTAGGATATTTCAAAATTATCGAAATAATAGCATCAAGAACAGGAGGTGTACCTTCAGTGAAAGTAGTTGCACCAAATGCAAATTGAATACCTCTTGATAATTCAGTAATTTTCGCCATATCATCATCAGATGGTCCTTCAGGACATCCATTATTTGCTACAGTACCTGGAACTTCTGGACAATTATCATCTTTATCAACAACACTATCACCGTCAGAATCTGGCCATGGACAACCTCTGTTTCCTCTTGGACCCGCAACAGTTGGACAGCCATCTTTTCCATCCGTGATACCATCACCGTCAGTATCTGGACATCCACCCATGCTTGCTAAACCAGCTACATTAGGACATCTATCTTTATTATCTGAAATACCATCACCATCAGTGTCAGGACAACCATTGTATTCAGCTAAACCTGCAACCATAGGGCAGTCATCTTCACTATCTTGGATACCATCACCATCTGTGTCAGGACATCCATTAAATTCTTTTAAACCAGGTACTTCAGGACATTCGTCATGGTCATCATAAATTCCATCTCCATCAGTATCTGTTCCACCAAATTTAACAGAAAGCATTGCAGACCATCTCATCGTTCCACCTTCATCAAGTACTGGTGTTGCTGATCTTTGTAAGTCATCCATATTATGTCTGTACTCAGACATCAAAGTAAATCCAAAAACGTCATTGAACCAATAATTAACACCAACAGAAAGATTTCCTGTTAAACCGTCTTGATCATCAAACCAAGTCCAACCTGGCCCAACTCCTACAAAAGGCTCAAAGTCCATTCCTAACAACCTGATAGGTAGTGCATCTGAAAGATCATATTTTAACATTGCATCAACATTGAAATAATCATTTGTAACATCAGATAATTCAAGATCTGTTGCATAGTTGCTGATACTGTTAAAAGAAGCACCAACTCCAAAAGATAAATTATCCCCTATGTATTTAGAAATTGTAAACATAGAGATAGGTGATTTTGCTGTATTCCAATTTTCGTCTACATCAAAGAAATCTACAAACTGTGTATTGGTATCAGCCTCAACATCGATAGCGTTTGTACCAAAACTAAATTGCCATGGGTTATTCTTATCTTGAGCTTGTAAAGTTGTAAGCCCAAAAACTAACATTGTAGTTAAGAATAGTGAGTAAAATTTTTTCATAATTTTTTATTTACTATTTAATATTTTCCGCAAAAATACGGTTTTCAAAGTAAATTTAATGATTTTCTCTTAAAATATGGCTTTATTTTGGAGACATTAATATATCAGATATTCATCTGATGCTATTATTTGGGTATTTTTATTTCGATTTTATCTGCTATATAAACTAATATTTTTTTCACAACCTTAAGCCCCATTTCTTTTAGTATTTGCTCGTATTTTTTTAATTGGGTTAAGTGGGATTCCTCTTCCACACCAGTTTTATAATCTATTACTACAACTCTTATTTTGTCTAGAAAAATTAGCCTATCGGGAATTAAACTTTTCCCTTTACTAGAAATTATCTCTCTTTCGTTAAAGGAGATTAGATTATCATCATAATATCCAATTAATCTAGGATCAAGGGTTATTTTGGTAATAATATTTTCATATTTATTTTTTTGATTTAAATCTATATTACCCAATTCAAAAAATTTATTCAATACAATTTTAATGTCTTTGGCTGAATAGACATCAGCCATAATATTATGAAAGATATTACCTTCTTCTTTTGCAGTGTCATAATCATAAATCCATGAAGATGTATTTTTAGAACTAATGATTATATTTTGTTTGATTCTTGAATTTACTACAATTTCATTTTGAACTATGTTTTTTGAAATTTGAAGCTTCGTTTTATTTTCCGCTTTTTCACCAATTTCATATATAAATTTATTATTGTCCCAATCCCCAGTTTCTTTTAAATAATTGATGAATATACCAGAGAAAAAATTAATTTTTTCATTGCCCTTACTATCAATATTTTTCTCTGAAATTATATAAAGTTCTTTTTCGGCTCTTGTTAATGTTACATATAATAAATTTATATTATCAACTTCTAATTCCCATTTATAATTATTATATAAATCAAGATCGATTTTCTCTAAATCCTTATTAATATTAATTAATGACTTTTTTAAATTCAACTCTTTGTAATTCTCTAAATTAATCCAAGTTTTTGGGTTTAAATCTCCATGTATATTAATATTTGCATAGGGATATATTACCACTGGAAACTCAAGTCCTTTAGATTTATGGATAGTCATTATTTCAACAGCATTAATCTCTTGAGGACTGATAATATTTAATTTTTCTTTTATTTCATCATAATAATCCAGAAACTCACTTAAGCTTGTTTGAAATTTGTTTGTATAATCAATGGCAAAATCTAAAAAAAACTGAATATAAGAATTACCTGTTTTCATAATTTCAAATTCGTCAATTATATATTCTAATGCTTCATAAATAGATACACCTTTAAGTTTATTAAGATTAAGTTCAAACCCTTGAATTGAAATGTGTTTTTGTATTTCATTGAAATTCAAATCCATAACCTCCATTAAAAATTCTTCTTTGGGAATATCAATAAAATTTAGTTGATGTAAAGACTTGCAGAATTTAATTTTATTTGAGTTAGATTCTGAAATTGAGTATTCTATTAAATTGAGTATTAGGTTAACTTCTGGACTTGAAGATAGATTTAATACTTCAGAGGATATTATAGGTATTTTATTTTCTGTCAAAAAATCCCCAATTATTATTCCTTCTTTTTTTCTTCTAACAATAATGCAAATATCTTTGTATGAATAACCCCTGCTGATTATATCTAGGATATTTTTTAAAGTAGTAATATTATAAAACTCTTCTTTTTCATATAATTTATTATCACAAAAAGCTAAATTAATGTAACCTCCATCAGAAAAAGATTGTTGTTTTGGGAAATCCAATATTTTTGATAGTTTATCATTAAAAGAGTAAATCTTAAAAATATGCTTAAAAAGATTATCATTAAAATCAATTATTTCTTTTGAACTTCTATAGTTTTTGTCAAGACTAATATTATATTTTTCACAAAAAAATGGAGATTTACTTGAAACCATGTTCATAAATCCTTCAACATCACCACCCCTCCATCTGTATATTGATTGTTTTGGGTCACCTGCAATAGTTAATGAAGAATTTTCAGAAGCCAAACAATTTTCAACGAGTGGTTTGAGATTTTCCCATTGAATTTTAGAAGTGTCTTGAAATTCATCAATAAAATAATGATTGAATTTGGTGCCAATTTTTTCATAAATAAAAGGAGCAGGTTGATTTTTTATCTCATCATTTACAATTTTGTTAAATTCTGAAATGAGGATGAAGTTTTCATCTTTTTTTAACAACTCAAGCTCATTTTTTATCTGACTCAAAACTGAAAGAGGAGTAATATTATTCAATATATTTTTAAATAGCTTTTCCTGGTATATCAAACTCCTGCAATCTCTATATATATTTAGTAATTCTTTTCTGATTTTCTCGATTTTAAGCTTATCGATTTCTGAAGCTTTGGAAGAAAATAAATTACCATCAATTAAATTATTTTCAATTTTATTTGAATACAAATTATTGAAGTCAGCTATTGATATTTTAACAAAATGTTTTGGAATAGTTTGCCTAATAAAGCTTTCGTGATTAATATTTTCTTCTTTAATTATGAGTAGTGCTTTATTTCCAAGTTCTTTTGCTTTAAAATTCAAAGCTTTGATTTTTGATTTCAATTCATTTATTAAGTTTTCAAAATCTTCAGAATTGAAATCTTTTAAAGAGGATATTTCAGAATTGTGGCTTTCATCAAATAATAGTTGTGCAACATTTTGCAAATCATATGTAACATCCCAATTCTTATCATCGTAAGTTTTTTCAAATGAAAAGTTTATGATATTCTGAGAATCTTTATCATTTAATTTTATTTTTGATATTAAATTATCAACAGCTCTATTTAAAATCTCTTCATGGTCCATTTCAATTTCATACTTGCTATCAATACCCAATTCATAAGTAAAATTTCTAACTATTTTTTGAGTGAATTTGTCAATTGTTGAGATTTCAAAAGCACTATAATTTTTAAGTAAATTATTTAATATTTTTGATGACTTTGAAAATATTTCTTTATCGGTTAAATCAGTTTCATTTTTAATTTCATGAATCATTATATTATCTGGATCAATTGAATTTGAGTAATTAATTAAGTAATTAATTATTCTTTTTTTCATTTCATTTACTGCTTTATTTGTAAATGTAATTGCAAGTATTTTTTTATAAAGTTCAATATTTTTAGATTCTAGAATAAGTATCAGATAATCCTTCACTAAACTAAAGGTTTTACCTGTTCCAGCGGAGGCGTTAAATACTTTAAAATAATTAGCTGAATGCATGTGAAGTACAAGTTAATAATAGTAGTTGATTTTTGATATACTTTATTGTAAATTTGATTAACAAAAATTAAAACAATGAGCTTTACTTTACCTCAATTAGATTATGCATATGATGCTTTGGAGCCTCATATAGATGCAAGAACAATGGAAATTCATCATTCAAAACACCATCAGGGTTATACTAATAAGTTAAATGCTGCCACTGAAGGAACTGAAAATGATTCAAAAGATATTTTAGATATTTTATCAAATTTAGATATGACAAACATGCCATTAAGAAATAATGCAGGTGGTTATTATAATCACAAGCTATTTTGGGAAATTATGAGTCCAAATGGTAACAATAAAATGTCAGATGAATTAAAATCAGCTATTGATAATTCTTTCGGGACTTTTGATAATTTTAAAGATAGTTTTTCAAAGGCTGCTGCAATGCGTTTTGGATCTGGCTGGGCATGGCTTTGCGTTAAAGATGGTCAGCTTCAAATATGTTCTACTGCTAATCAAGATAACCCATTAATGCCTTCAATTGGATGTGGTGGAACTCCTATTCTTGGATTAGATGTTTGGGAGCATGCATACTACCTAAATTATCAAAATAGAAGACCTGATTATATTAATGCATTTTTTAGTGTGATAAATTGGGGGGTTGTTTCTGAAAAATTTAATCAAGTTAGCTAATATGCTCTTTTTTTATTTCCTTCAAAGAAATTGATAAAAGCTGTATTGACGACTCTGCTCCCACCAGGTGTTGGATAGTTTCCTGTAAAATACCAGTCACCACTAGAATCAGGGCATGCCCGATGTAAATTTTCGATAGATTGAAATATAATTTTAACATCTCTATTTTCAAGATGAGAGCTTAATAATTGAGTGATTCTATCAGATATCTCTTCAGGTGTAAAAGGATCATAAATTTCTTTTACCTGGTTTTTCATTTCCTTCACATCAAGTTCAAGTTCCTTTTTGCACTTATCATAAGTTTCTTTAATTAAAGATTCCATTCCCCTATCTTTTAATAGAGATAGAGCTGCATTAAATGCAACTAAGCTTTCTAAATTAGCCATATCAATTCCATAACAATCAGGGTATCTAATTTGTGGGGCAGATGATACAATAACAATTTTTTTCGGATTTAATCTATCAAGCATTTTTAATATGCTTTTCTTTAATGTTGTGCCCCTAACTATACTATCGTCAATTATTACAAGTGTATCATCAGAATTTACAACTCCGTAGGTTATGTCATAAACATGCTCTACAAGGTCATCTCTACTGTTGTCTTCAGTAATAAATGTTCTTAATTTAACATCTTTAACGGCTATTTTTTCAATTCGGGGCCTTACAGATAATATTTTTTTTATTTTATCTTCTGAAAGACTTTTCTTTCCTATGATTTCTTCGGTTTTTCGATTATTTAGGTATTCTTCAACACTCTCAATCATACCAAAAAATGAGGTTTCCGCTGTATTAGGTATATAAGAAAAAACAGTTTTTTCAATCTCGTAATTTATTTCTTTTAAAACATCTGGCATTAATAATTTTCCAAGTTCCTTCCTTTCTTGGTAAATGTTAGAATCATTACCTCTTGAAAAATAAATTCTTTCAAATGAACAGGCTTTTTTTTCCTTTGTTTTGAGCACGGATTTTATTTTGACACTTCCATTATTTTTTATCACAATTGCACTACCTGGATCTAATTCTTTGATATCGTTAATATTAAGATTGAATGCAGTTTGTATTGCAGGTCTTTCAGAAGCTACAACAACAATTTCTTCATCTTTATAATAAAATGCAGGTCTAATTCCATTGGGATCTCTCATAACAAATGAATCCCCGTGACCTAACAGTCCACCAATGACAAATCCCCCATCCCATTTTTTAGAAGCTTTTTTTAGAATTTTGAACAAGTCTAACTTTTCAGAAATTTTTATTGAACATTCTTGTTTTGTCAAACCTTCTTTTTTAAAATCTTTATACATTTTTCTAACAGAGTCATCTAAAAAATGTCCAATCTTTTCCATTATAATAACTGTATCAGTGTATTCTTTTGGATGCTGACCTAATTCTATTAAGCTTTTGAAAAGCTCATTTGAATTAGTCATATTAAAATTTCCAGCTAAAATTAAATTTCTATGTTTCCAATTGTTTTGTCTTAAAAATGGATGAACATTTTCTACACTATTTCCCCCAAATGTCCCGTATCTTACATGCCCTAATAGAGCTTCAGCTAAATATGGAACCTTTTGTTTTAGTTTTTCTATATTATCTGAAATTGAAGGATTTAATTTTAGTTCATGATTTATTCGTTCGTTTATTTTGCTAAATACATCTTGGATCGGTTGTTTCTCAGTTGACCTTATTCTACTTATAAATCTTCTTCCAGGTTCAATATCAAGTTTGATAGATGCAAATCCAGCACCATCTTGACCTCTATTGTGCTGTTTTTCCATTAGTAGATACAATTTATTTATTCCATAAAATGCACTACCATATTTTTTTTTGTAAAATTCTAGTGGCTTAAGTAGTCTTATATGGCCTATGCCACACTCGTGTTTTATAGCATCACTCATCTCCTAAGTAGTAAGCATACAAAAAAACGAAATAAATATTTAATTTATACATTTAATTATTATGTTTTTTTATAAAATCTATTCGTTTATCGATTTCCTTTTTTGAAATGCTCAGCATATTATCGACCCCAAATTTTTCAACGCAGAAAGAAGCTATAGCATTTGCATAAATTAGAGCATTTGAAATTGATTTAAAAGAGTAATCTTGATTTTTAGCTATATAACCTGCGAAACCTCCAGCAAATGAATCACCAGCTCCGGTTGGATCAATTACCTTATTTACTTTATATGACTTACATGTAAATTCGGATTCATTTGAATATACAGTAGCACCAAATTCACCCCTTTTCATAATAAGATATTCTGGGCCCATATTTAATATTTTTTTGACCCCAAAGTTCAGTTAAGTGTAATAAATCAATTTGAAAA
>CABXBH010000008.1 GCA_902510415.1 uncultured Bacteroidota bacterium
CTACTATAAACCACTTCTTAAAACAATCAAAAGCATAAATATCTGTAGCCTTAACAGATGTGACCCAAGCATACAGTAGTTCGGACTTTTTGAACGTAATTAATGATATGTATTCAAAAAAATATTCCCAGAAATAAAAAATTATTCTTGGGAATAAATCTGTGGGCGCGAAGGGATTCGAACCCCTGACCCCTTGGGTGTAAACCAAGTGCTCTGAACCAACTGAGCTACGCGCCCTTATATCTGTTGATGCAAGAATTAAATCTTACACTCATAATTTATGACCCACTTTAGCACCCAATAGGCACTATTTTAGGTCTTTTTATAAGGGATGACAAATATATAAATTTTGATTACGCTTCAAAACTTTTTTGTTCTCATTTTATTCCCAATAATCAACAGAAAAATTTATTTCATCATCACCTGTCTCCTCATAATTACCATTATTGTTTAAATAATCAATAAGTTCAAAATCGTTCATTGATTCTAATTTTTTTTCTAGTTCAGGTTGATCTTCAAGTTCCCATTCACAATCAATTATTACCGTCTTTTTACCAAATACCTTCATAATATTATTTTTTATAGTCTCAATTTACAAAATTATATCACATCCAGGCTTGCTTATTGTTCTATCTAACTTATCAGTAAATATTCCAAAGGATAGTTTTATTCAACAATCTCTGAAACAACAAAAGTACTGCCCCCGATAAATATCACATCTTCCTGACTACAGGTTTTTTTAATGTAACTGATTGCTTCAGGAACTGATTTGTGTATAGTCCCAGTTCTATTATATGACTTAAATATTTGTTTTACTTCTTGTGAATCTTTACCTCTATCAACTTTTGGTTTTACAAAATAGTACTTTGAATTTTCAGGAAATATTTTAGCAATTTCATCTAAATCCTTATCATCACTAAAACCGATAATCATGTGAAGATTGGAATAATCCAAATTAATTAATTGAGAAATAACTTCCTTTAAAGCAGCTTGATTATGAGCTGTATCACATATAATTAGAGGTTTATTTTGTATAACCTGCCATCTGCCTTGTAAACCTGTATTCTTAACAATATTTTTTAGACCATTTTGTAAATGAATATTATTAATTTGATATCCCATATAATTTAATAATTGAACAGATTTAAAAACAGTTTTAACATTTTTTTCCTGATAGTTTCCCTTTAAATCACAACTATATGATTCATAATGAAATTCATCAGCAAATACTATTTTGGAGTTTTTTGTATTAGCAAAATCAATAAATACAGGTTTTGTTTCTTTCTGAGTTTCACCTATAACCACAGGAGTATTTTCTTTTATTATTCCAGCTTTTTCCTTGGCAATATCAGAAATATTAGAACCTAAAAATTTTGTGTGTTCAATACTAATATTTGTGATTACTGAAAGAATTGGATTAATAATATTTGTTGAATCAAGCCTTCCACCCATTCCAACCTCTATTATTGCAATATCAACTTTATTATTACTGAAATAGTTAAAAGCTAATCCTACTGTCATTTCAAAAAAAGAAACATTGTTTTTTTCAAAAAAATCAACATTGTTAAGCATAAATTTAGAAACTGAATCTTTGGAAATCATTTCTCCATTAATTCTAATTCTTTCCCGAAAATCAACTAAATGAGGAGAAGTATAAAGACCAACTTTCAATCCTGATTGTTGTAATATTGAACTTAACATGTGAGAACAAGAACCTTTACCGTTTGTTCCACCAACGTGAATAGACTTAAAATTGTCTTGAGGGTTATTTAGGTGATTACATATAAGTTTGATGTTTGAAAGATCTTTCTTATAAGCAGATTCACCAATGTTTTGATACATTGGTAATCTTTTAAACATCCACTCAAGTAGTAAATTGTAATCCAATTATTAGATTAAATTTCTCATAAGAAAAAAAACTGCTATACCTGCAAAATAGCCTACAAGTGCAATCCACAATATTTTCTTTAAATACCAACCAAAGGTTATTTTCTCCATACCCATAGCAACAACTCCTGCAGCAGAGCCAATAATTAACATACTCCCTCCAGTTCCTGCACAATATGCTAAAAAGTGCCATAATTGATCGTCTGGGGCAAATTCAGGAAACATACCTAAGCTCGCTGCAACTAAAGGAACGTTATCAATTACAGCAGAAGCAAATCCAAATAAAACCATCAAAAGATCAAGTGAAATTGTTTCCTTAAGAATAGTTGCAAAAACAAATAATAAACCTAGCGACTCTAGAGCAGCGACAGCTAATAAAATTCCAAGGAAAAACAGAATACTTGGTAATTCAATTTTTGTAAGTGCATTATGTACTGGACTTTCATGATGTCTTGATTCATTTGAGCTTCCGTCTGGATCTGGTCCAGTAGCTTGAGAAATAGCAAATTCTCTGTTACTGTAGATCTCAGCAAAAACAGAAACTACCCCAAGTGCTAACATCATACCAACATAAGGTGGTAAGTGAGTAATAATTTTAAATACTGGAACACAAACAATTGAAGTTAAACCTAAAATTAACATTCTTAGCGAGTATTTATTTCCTTCATCTTTAATTGCTTTTAATTTAATATCACCTTTGAAAACAGGCAATAATGATGCAATCCCGGTTGCAGCAACCATACATGCAATAGATGGTAATAATAGATACTGAATCAACATAGGAGTAGAGACTTTTTTACCTATCCATAGCATTGTAGTTGTAACATCGCCAATTGGTGACCAAGCTCCTCCAGCATTTGCAGCAATTACAATTAATGCAGCATACCAAATTCTAAGATTTTTGTTAGAAACTACCTTCTGAAGAATAGAAATTAGAACAATTGTAGCTGTAAGGTTATCAATAATTGCAGACAAAATGAAAGCTAAACCACTAAATACCCAAAGAATTGCTTTTTTGGTTTTAAAATTGATTATTTTTTGAAATACACTGAATCCGTTAAAATAATCTACAATTTCAACTATTGTCATAGCTCCAATTAGAAACACTAAAATTTCGGCTGTCTTACCTAAATGGTGTAATAAGGTTTCTTCCATTAAATGAGTTTTGTCATCTAAAGGAAGATTACCAAAACCATCTACTAATGAATGTGTAGCTGGGTTAAACCAAGTATCAAAACTGTTAATACTTAATGCAATTATAGCCCATGAAAATGCCATGGCACACAGTGCAGGTATTAATTTGTCTATTTTAATAGTATGTTCAATGGTAATGGCAAAATAACCAAGAACAAAAACAGCTAAAACATATATTTCCATTAAAAAAAATTTAGATTACAATATAAAAAAAAAGACAAATTTTATTGTAGCAATATTATTAAATTATTGAAAAATAACTCCGGAACTGTGATTTTTTTCTGCGCCTGTTACTGATTTCAAGCAATTATTCTCATTTCTTATCTTAAGAACCCCTAAAAATCCGAAAATCAAAGCCTCTTTAAAATCGATAATTTCTTCACTTTGTAATTCAAAATGAATTTTTAATTTTTCTTTTAATTTTAAGATTAAAAACTTGTTTTTTACTCCTCCTCCTGTAAATAAAAGAGTAGCATTAGAATCATTTATGTTTTTTGAAATTTGTAAAGATATATGCTCTATATAAGTGCATAATATATCTGGAATTGAAATCTTAAATGAATTGATTATTGGATATAGGTTGTTTTCAACCCATTCAATTCCTAATGACTTAGGATATGTTTGATTGTAATAAGGAATATTATTTAGTCTAAATAATAAATCTTTATTTATAGTTCCAGATTTAGACAACTCACCATCTGAATCATATTCTAATCCCATCTTTCTTGAGTAATAGTTTAAAACAACATTCACAGCGCATATATCATAAGCAATTATATGAGAATTATTCTTTATTGAAATATTAGAAAAGCCACCTAAATTTATACAATGAGAATAAGAGTTAAAGAGTAATAAATCTCCCACTGGAACTAGTGGAGCTCCTTGTCCACCATATTTAACATCTTGAATTCTAAAATCACATACAACAGGGATTTTTGTAAGAATATTTAATTCAGGTAAATTTCCTAATTGAAAAGTGTATTTTTTTGATGGCTGATGAAAAACTGTATGTCCATGACTAGATATAAAATCAATTTCTTTGAGTTTATTGTTTTTTATAAATTCTAAAATAATTGAAGCTAGATATGTAGTAAAATCAAGATTTAATTTTATAATATTTAAATCAGATGAATTATGAGCAGAACTTAAATTGTTTACCCAATAATTATCATACTTTATTGTTTCACATTTATGGATTAAAAAACTCCATTTAGATTTTTTTTTTGTAAAAGAACTAAAACAAATATCTACACCGTCTAGAGATGTACCAGACATAACACCAATTACATTATAAGTGTCTTTCATGTTTATCATTAACATAAATATAAAAAAAAGCCCCTACAATAAATTGTAGGGGCCATAAAGAAAGGCGGCGACCTACTCTTCCACAATAAGTAGTACCATCGGCGCTATCGGACTTTACTTCTCTGTTCGGAATGGTAAGAGGTGATCCCCGACGCTATAACCGCCCTAGACTTTTAATATCATAACATATTGAAAAAAATACATGCACAAAAATACTTGTTAAATAAGCTTATGGGTAATTAGTACTACTCGGCTATGACATTACTGCCTTTACACCTGTAGCCTATCAACGTGGTCATCTTCCACGACCCTTTAAAGAAATCTCATCTTGTGGTAGGTTTCGCGCTTATATGCTTTCAGCGCTTATCCTTTCCCAACATAGCTACTCTGCGATGCTCCTGGCGGAACAACAGATACACCAGAGGTTAGTCCAACTCGGTCCTCTCGTACTAGAGTCAGATCCACTCAAATTTCTTACGCCCACAGTAGATAGAGACCGAACTGTCTCACGACGTTCTGAACCCAGCTCGCGTGCCACTTTAATGGGCGAACAGCCCAACCCTTGGGACCTTCTCCAGCCCCAGGATGTGACGAGCCGACATCGAGGTGCCAAACCCCCCCGTCGATATGAGCTCTTGGGGGAGATCAGCCTGTTATCCCCGGAGTACCTTTTATCCTTTGAGCGATGGCCCTTCCATGCGGAACCACCGGATCACTATGCTCTACTTTCGTACCTGATCGACTTGTCAGTCTCTCAGTCAAGCTCCCTTATGCCATTGCACTCTACGCACGGTTACCAAGCGTGCTGAGGGAACCTTTAGAAGCCTCCGTTACTCTTTTGGAGGCGACCACCCCAGTCAAACTACCCACCAAGCACTGTCCCTCGTTAGAGGTTAGACTTCAGATAAGCAAAGGGTGGTATTTCACGGGTCGACTCCACAACACCTAGCGATGTCGCTTCAAAGTCTTCCACCTATGCTACACATTACTTATCCAAAGCCAATACTAAGCTATAGTAAAGGTTCACGGGGTCTTTTCGTCCCACTGCGGGTAATCGGCATCTTCACCGATACTACAATTTCACCGAGCTCATGGCCGAGACAGTGTCCAGATCGTTGCACCATTCGTGCAGGTCGGAACTTACCCGACAAGGAATTTCGCTACCTTAGGACCGTTATAGTTACGGCCGCCGTTTACTGGGGCTTCATTTCAGATCTTTGCCGAAGCTAAACCCTCCACTTAACCTTCCAGCACCGGGCAGGTGTCAGGCCATATACATCATCTTTCGATTTAGCATAGCCCTGTGTTTTTGATAAACAGTCGCCTGGACCTTTTCACTGCGGCCCATCCGAAGATGGGCGACCCTTCTCCCGAAGTTACGGGTCTATTTTGCCTAGTTCCTTAGCCATGAATCACTCGAGCACCTTAGAATTCTCATCCCGACTACCTGTGTCGGTTTAGGGTACGGGCTGCTTCACTTGTTTTTCTTGGAAGTCGCTATTCTGAATTATCACATCCACCGAAGTTTCAGTGTACTATCGCCGTGTTACCACTGGCTTCAACGTACTATTCCGTCAGTACGCATCAAATTCACGCCTCCGTCACGTTTATTGTGAGCAGGTACAGGAATATTAACCTGTTGTCCATCCACTACCCCTTTCGGGTTCGCGTTAGGTCCCGACTAACCCTCAGCTGATTAGCATAGCTGAGGAAACCTTAGTCTTTCGGTGTGCGGGTTTCTCGCCCGCATTATCGTTACTTATGCCTACATTTTCTTTTGTAGCTTCTCCAGGGAAGCTTACGCTTCCCCTTCGGCGACACTACAATGCTCCCCTACCACTTTTACAAGTCCATAGCTTCGGTAGTATGTTTATGCCCGATTATTATCCATGCTGAACCGCTCGACTAGTGAGCTGTTACGCACTCTTTAAATGAATGGCTGCTTCCAAGCCAACATCCTAGCTGTCTGGGCAGTTCAACCTCGTTTATTCAACTTAACATACATTTTGGGACCTTAGCTGATGGTCTGGGTTCTTTCCCTCTCGGACATGGACCTTAGCACCCATGCCCTCACTGCTGATCATCATTTTATAGCATTCGGAGTTTGTCAAGAATTGGTAGGTGGTGAAACCCCCGCATCCAATCAGTGCTCTACCTCTATAAAACTAAATCAACGCTGCACCTAAATGCATTTCGGGGAGTACGAGCTATTTCCGAGTTTGATTGGCCTTTCACCCCTACCCACAGGTCATCCCAAGACTTTTCAACGTCAACGGGTTCGGGCCTCCACTATATGTTACTATAGCTTCACCCTGCCCATGGGTAGATCACACGGTTTCGCGTCTACCGCCACTAACTAAAGCGCCCTATTCAGACTCGCTTTCGCTACGGATCCATACCTGAAGTACTTAACCTTGCTAGAAACGGTAACTCGTAGGCTCATTATGCAAAAGGCACGCCGTCACCACGAATGGCTCCGACCGCTTGTAAGCGTAAGGTTTCAGGGTCTATTTCACTCCTTTATTCAAGGTTCTTTTCACCTTTCCCTCACGGTACTAGTTCACTATCGGTCTCTCAGGAGTATTTAGCCTTAGCGGATGGTCCCGCCAGATTCACACAGGATTACACGTGTCCCGCGCTACTCAGGATACCACTATGAATAATTCTCTTTACTTATACGGGACTATCACCCTCTATGGTTTCTTTTTCCAAAGAATTCTAATTCATTAAACATTCAATGTCGTGGTCCTACAACCCCAAAATTGCCGAAACAATTTTGGTTTGGGCTGTTCCGCGTTCGCTCGCCACTACTAGCGGAATCACTTTTGTTTTCTATTCCTCCAGGTACTTAGATGTTTCAGTTCCCTGGGTTTGCTTCCTTAACGGATACTATATCTTCAATATAGTGGGTTGCCCCATTCGGAAATCTACGGATCAAATTGTGTGTGCCAATCCCCGTAGCTTATCGCAGCTTATCACGTCCTTCATCGCCTCTGAGAGCCAAGGCATCCACCTTACGCTCTTAAATAGCTTATTGTAACTTTTGTATTTTTATGAGTTATAAATTATATTGCTCGTAAACTCAATTAATTAATTAATTAAATTTAGATTATTTGAAATTTTTAATTTCATGTATTTTTTTCAATATGTCAAAGAACGTTTTCAGCAAAAAGCTGATTGTGGAGAATGTGGGAGTCGAACCCACGACCTCTAGAATGCAAATCTAGCGCTCTAGCCAGCTGAGCTAATCCCCCAATATAATGAGTTTTCAGAATCAATCTCAGCTACTAAAATCCTCATTTTATTTAGTAATAAACTAAACGTAGTAGTCTCAGGCAGACTTGAACTGCCGACCTCTACATTATCAGTGTAGCGCTCTAACCAGCTGAGCTATGAGACTCCACTTTATATGATTATAATTAACAGCGTTGAGAATAAACTATATGATTAGATAGTTTAAGAAACTTTAGTCGTCTTTCTCTAGAAAGGAGGTGTTCCAGCCGCACCTTCCGGTACGGCTACCTTGTTACGACTTAGCCCTAGTTATCGATTTTACCCTAGGCCGATCCTTGCGGAAACGGACTTCAGGCACTCCCAACTTCCATGGCTTGACGGGCGGTGTGTACAAGGCCCGGGAACGTATTCACCGGATCATGGCTGATATCCGATTACTAGCGATTCCAGCTTCACGGAGTCGAGTTGCAGACTCCGATCCGAACTGAGATAGGTTTTATAGATTTGCTCATGCTCGCGCATTGGCTGCTCTCTGTACCTACCATTGTAGCACGTGTGTAGCCCAGGACGTAAGGGCCGTGATGATTTGACGTCATCCCCACCTTCCTCACAGTTTGCACTGGCAGTCTTGCTAGAGTTCCCGACATTACTCGCTGGCAACTAACAACAGGGGTTGCGCTCGTTATAGGACTTAACCTGACACCTCACGGCACGAGCTGACGACAACCATGCAGCACCTTGTTAAGTGTCCGAAGAAAAATCTATTTCTAGATCTGTCACCTAACATTTAAGCCCTGGTAAGGTTCCTCGCGTATCATCGAATTAAACCACATGCTCCACCGCTTGTGCGGGCCCCCGTCAATTCCTTTGAGTTTCATTCTTGCGAACGTACTCCCCAGGTGGGTCACTTATCACTTTCGCTTAGCCACTCAGACCGAAGTCCAAACAGCTAGTGACCATCGTTTACGGCGTGGACTACCAGGGTATCTAATCCTGTTCGCTACCCACGCTTTCGTCCCTCAGTGTCAGTTAATTATTAGTGATCTGCCTTCGCAATCGGTATTCTGTGTAATATCTATGCATTTCACCGCTACACTACACATTCTAACCACTTCATAATAACTCAAGACAAACAGTATCAAAGGCAGTTCTACAGTTGAGCTGCAGGATTTCACCTCTGACTTATTTGTCCACCTACGGACCCTTTAAACCCAATGATTCCGGATAACGCTTGGATCCTCCGTATTACCGCGGCTGCTGGCACGGAGTTAGCCGATCCTTATTCTTATAGTACCGTCAAGCTTTCTCACGAGAAAGTTTTTCTTCCTATATAAAAGCAGTTTACAACCCATAGGGCCGTCATCCTGCACGCGGCATGGCTGGATCAGGCTTTCGCCCATTGTCCAATATTCCTTACTGCTGCCTCCCGTAGGAGTCTGGTCCGTGTCTCAGTACCAGTGTGGGGGATCCCCCTCTCAGGGCCCCTATCTATCGTAGCCTAGGTGTGCCGTTACCACACCTACTAGCTAATAGAACGCATACTCATCTCATACCGTAACCTTTAATCTTAATAAGATGCCTTAAAAAGATACTATAGGGCATTAATCCAAATTTCTTCGGGCTATTCCCTAGTATGAGGCAGATTGTATACGCGGTACTCACCCGTGCGCCGGTCGTCAGCGAAGTGCAAGCACTTCCTGTTACCCCTCGACTTGCATGTATTAGGCCTGCCGCTAGCGTTCATCCTGAGCCAGGATCAAACTCTTCATTGTTAAATTTTAAATACTATTTAACAACTAAAGAAATTAAATTCTATCTGCTCATGATGGTTTATTCTCTGAAATTAAAAATAAATTTAATTTACGCTGTCAATCAATTTCAATATTTTAATGAACATAAATTTTTCTCCGCTTTCGAGAAAGCAGGGGTGCAAATATAAAACCCTTTTTTTTGCTGGCAAAGAATAAATCTGAAATAAAGAAGTATTTATTAACAGTTTTAACCATATTCAATGGCATTTTACCTTATAGCGGGTGCAAATATAGTATCTTTTTGAGATGTACAAAACATTTTACAGATATTTTTCAGAGAATATTTAGATGTAGTTTAATATCAACAACTTAACTACATGAAAAAATTCCAAACTAAACCAAATCTGAAGGTGAAATCCCTGTAGGGGTAATTTGGTGCAGAGTAATAATTATATCCAGTAAATGAAGAATTCAAATGCTCAAACTTTAAGTATAATCTTGTTTGTTGAATTTTAGCATTTATAAAAAAATCAATAAGGGGAAATTCACCTATTTTTTTATCATTTTGCAAATAAAGTTCTGATAATAATGGGTCATATCCATTCATATAATATTTTGAAAAATATTTTATTCCAAATCCAGTTTGAAGAAATAATGCCTTTTGAAACATGTCAGTACTAAAGTAAATTGTATTTCTTGAAATTATATCTGGAATATTTACAATATCATCTGAAATAGATTTTTGAAACATTAGTCTAGAATCGATAGAAAACTTTCCAAAATTTATTTTACGTTTTAAATTTATTTTTAACAAATCAAGTTCCCCATTGGACTGAACAGGTATGATTATATTACCCAATTCACCCTCAATATCAAACATTTTTTTTTCAAATTGAATGTGTTTTCTTACTGAAATTAGGTTCACGTCTAAATCAAGAATTTTTTTCAACTTGAATTGAAAACCTAAAGAATTTGATAAGGTGTTATCAAATTGATTGTTCCAGTTGTAACTTTCGTAGTTACTAGAGTAAAGTAAATAATTGTAATTTGGGGAAGCAGAAGCTAGACTATATCTTAATGATAAAAAATTTTGATTTTTGAGATTAATTCTTAAATCTGTTGCAAATAAATTTGAATTATTATCTCCAAAAATATAATTCTCAGAATATATTTTTAAATCAAGGCCTTTTAATTTTTTAGAATAGTCGGCTAAAAAGAAGGTAGTCTTCGAATTAATTCCAGATAAGTCGTCTACAAATTCATTCAACCCATAGTTATCCAATCTATATTTATCACCAACATATCTTAATCCTAAATCTACATTACCCAAACTAGCTGATTTATAGGAAAGCTTTGCCTCAACATTTAAAGTATTTAAAAATATTTGATCATTGATTTCCTGTGGTACAAAGGCATTTCCAAAAAAATTATCTACAGAACTTTGCTGAAACTTATATTTTAATTCTTGAAAATAAATTGCATTATATATTTCAAGACTACTTTTGTTAAGTGAATCTTTTTCTTTTAAAGAAAATGTTTGATCAAGATAAAATCTCTTTGCCAAAAATTCATTGTGAGCATTTTCAAAATTTGGGTCAAAAACACCTCTATCCAAAAACTGATTAACCCCATTTTCAAAATTTTCAGTATCAGAATTATTAATTCCTCCATTTTGCTCAGCAAAAAGCTTTTGATTTAAATAATGAGTTCTAAGCCTATACTTATTATTTTTAGAAAAATAATTTGTCGTTAATTTAAAATTGGAGCTACTGCTTATAAAATTCTGATAATTTCCTAGAGACCTTAAACCTTTTCTTGAAATAGAAAAATTAAATTGTCTTGAAGTATTAACCGAATAAACTACATCAAGAAGTTGACCTTGCTCAAATGCTGATCTATACATAAGCTCAGTAAAGGGAGTTGGAAGATCGTAATAGACTACATCATCAACAGAGTCATAGCTTAAATACTTATTATTAGCTCCAATTTTTGGGGAAATAGAAGTAATAGGTGAAAAACTAAGAGTATTGTATGCGACTCCAGTATTGGAGAAAGGAAGAAGCTCAAAATCATCTTTTCTAAGAAAATTTATTTTGTGATATTTTTCAATTGTCAATGAGGTATCAATAACTATTGTGTCATTTTTTCTTGTGATAATAAGATAGTCTTCAATTTTGGCATCAGGATTTTTATTTAATTTGGTACTTCTATTTCCAAACCTACTCATAAGAGAGTCTGTAATTGAAGAATTTTGTAAATTACTTCCACGTTCAAGATCTTGAGAAGGTGGTTTAGGCATCTGGATATCTTGTGAGAAAAAAAGATTAGCCCAAAGGATGGCCAAAATTAATATTATATATCTTTTCATTTATTCGAATATCGTTACAAAAGTAATTAGAAACCAACTAACCATTGATAATTAACAAATTTTTATGCTGAATTATAGTTTTAGTGAGTTTGAATTTGAATGCGGATTAGACGAAGCAGGAAGAGGATGTCTTGCGGGTCCAGTAACCGCAGCTGCTGTGATTTTAAAACCTAATTTTAAAAATAAAATGATAAATGATTCAAAAAAATTGTCTCATGCTAAAAGAGAAAAATTAACAAAAATTATAATAGAAAATTCAATAGCCTACAGTGTTCAAAATATTTATCCGGATAAAATAGACGAAATTAACATTCTTAATGCTTCGATATTAGCTATGCATAAATGCTTGGATTATTTAGAAATAAAACCTAAATTTTTGATTATCGACGGCAACAAATTCAAAAATTATAAAAAAATTCCTCATCAAACAATAGTCAAAGGAGATCAAAAATATTTAAGTATAGCTTCAGCATCAATACTCGCGAAACATTATAGAGATAAGTTTATGGTAAATTTGGATAAAAATTTTCCTCAATATTTATGGAGCAAAAACAAAGGATATCCAACTGCAGAACATAAGAATGCAATAAAACAGTTTGGAATAACAGAGCATCACAGAAAAAGTTTCAATCTTTATGATGAACAATTAACAATTGATTTTTAATTTAGTAAGCAATTATTAATCAATGAGAACTTTTCTTCTATCATTTTTTTTATTTTTTATTTTATTTTCCTGTAAAAATATCACAGAAGACATAGGACCTTATGATTTGATTAATGAAAATTCAAAGATTATAATATCAATAAATAATCTAAGTAAATTTAAAAACAGCATAGTCAATAATCATTACTTTAACTCTATCATTAATTCCAATTCAACTTTAAAAAGCCTGGTTAATGACATCAACAAAATAAAAATTGATAAGCAAATTATAATTGGGCTTTATGGCGATAAAATAGAACACTATGATATTATTGGAAAGAAAATTATAAATGATAGCACTAACAAAAAACAATTTTACTCATTTAAAAATATTGACATTATTTCAAATAATGAAAATAAAGTTCATGCGATAAATAAAAAGCATTTTATTAATAAGTTCAAAAAAATTAATCAGAATAACACGAATTTTAGTGTTGCTTTAGACAGCAGCTTTACAAATTATTTTATGGATAAAATTTTTGATAAAGAAAAATTAATTTCTGCAGGAAACTTATTGTTGAATATTAGCACTTCAAACAACCTGATTCTATTAGACGGAGTTATAGATAATTGCAACATAAAAACTGAAGATAAAAGCAGACTAGAAGAAATTAAAAACGATGATAAAAGTCTATATTTTGATTTTGAAACTGATTTATTAGAAGAATACGATGCTTTAATTACAAATCAGGATAAAGAATTTAATTTTTTTGAATTTGAGAAAACAAAAGCTAAAGATTTTAAAATATTTCAATTTAAAAACGGTGATAATATTTTGAATATAAACGGAATTATTTCAGAATTTAAGACTGAATCTAATAATGATGAAGACAATTTAAAATTTGGAATTAATCTAGCTAATGATATTATTTTAGGACCAATAATTGTTAAAAACCACATCAATAATAAAAATGAAATTATTGTTCAAGATTCTGAGAACAAAATACACCTAATAAATAACGATGGACAAGTTGAATGGACAAAAAAAATTAATGGTAAAATTTTAAAAGAAATATATCAAATAGACACTTATAAAAACGGAAAATTACAATATGTGTTTAACACAGAAAATAACTTATTTGTAATTGACAGAAAAGGTAGAAATGTTGGAAGATTTCCTCTAAAATTTGATGATAAGATAACTAAACCAATTTCGATTTTTGATTATGACAAAAACAAAAATTACAGACTTTTAATAACTCAAAATAGAGAGTTGTTTATGTTTGATTCTAAAGGTAAAAGAGTTAAAGGGTTTGAATACAAAAAAAAATCAGAAATAATCACAAAACCAAAACATTTCAGGATTAGTGGTAAGGATATTATTGTTTTTAAAACTATTGACGAATTATTAATCCTAGACAGAAGAGGAAAAATTAGAATTAAACCTAAAGGCAATTATAATTATTCTAATAACGAAATATACCAGCACGAAAACAATTTAGTTTCAACATTGAATAAAAACGAGATTGTAAAAATTAATATGAAAGGTGATGTAAAAATCGGTGAATCAATGTCATTTAATAGCAAATTAATCTCTAGTAAAAACCTTCTAATTACTTTACAAAAAAATATTATAGCAAATCTAGATAAAGAAACAGAAATTGAATTTGGGAAATATGATGGTTTTAAAATTTACAACTTAAATAAAAACGAATTTGTCACTGTTTATGATTCGCAAAACAAGAACTTATACTTTTTAGATAAAAATCTTAATATTCAGGATGGATTCCCAATTTACTCCAAAAGTGAAGCTAATTTTAGTACTTATAAAGATGAAATCGAATTTTCGTTAAAATCCGATGACAGAACTATCAAATTTTATACTATTAAATAAAGGTTGAGTTAAATGTTTTTGAAAAACATTCTTTTAAATCAGATTTTACATCATTAATTGCTAAATCATAGTCTTTTCTTTCATTGTATATTGATGTAACAATATTGTTTGTTAATCCACAAGGCACTATGTTATTAAAATAATCTAAATCAACATTTACATTAAGTGCAAATCCATGCATTGTAACCCATCTACTTGCTCTTACACCCATTGCACAAATTTTTCTAGGAAAAGGTGTGTCAACATCCATCCATACACCAGTTTTACCATTATTTCTTTCACCCTTGATTCCATAATTTTCCAGTGCAAGGATCACAGTTTCTTCTAAGAATCTGAGATATTTATGAATATCAGTAAAAAAATTTTCCAAATCTAAAATTGGATAACAAACTATTTGTCCCGGTCCATGATAGGTAATATCTCCACCTCTATTTATTTTATAGAAACTTGCATTTTTATTTTTTAGCTGGTTTTCATCGATTAACAAATTGGAAATATTACCACTTTTTCCCAAAGTATATACATGTGGATGTTCAACGAAAATAAAATAATTTGGTGTAGCATTATTCGTATTATTTTGTCTGTTTTTTTTCTTTATTTCGATAATTTCATCAAATAGATTTTGTTGATAATCCCAAGCGTCTTTATAATCCATCTGCCCTAAATCAATAAATTTAATTTCTCTATTCATTTTTATTTTTTGGATTATTTAAAATAACTAAAGCTGCAATCACACCTGGAACCCATCCACAAAGCCATAAAATAAATACTATTAAAATTGACCCACATCCTCTGTCAAATACAGCTGATGGAGGGCAGAGGATAGATAAAAAAACCCTAAATAAACTCATAAATGCGAATTAAAAGTAAATATAGTTATCTTTTAAAAATTAATTCTGTATTCATTTTTATTTCAATTAAAAGTATATTTGTATTTGTAATACCTCAGATGAAATGGAACTTAGCGAACAACAACAAGTAAGAAGAGAAAAATTAGAGAAAATCAAATCTCTTGGAATTAATCCTTATCCTGCTGATTTATTTCCAGTTTCTAGTTACTCTTTAGAAATTAAAAATAATTTTCAAGAGGGAACCAATGTTGTTATAGCTGGTAGATTGATGTCAAGAAGAATACAAGGAAATGCAAGTTTTGCTGAATTACAAGATAGCAAAGGACGAATTCAACTTTACTTTAACAGAGACGAAATTTGTAGCGGAGAAGACAAAACATATTACAATGAATTTTATAAAAAGCTATTAGATATTGGAGATATCATCGGAGTTGAAGGTGAATTATTTAAAACAAAGGTTGGTGAGAAAACTGTATTGGTTAAAAATTTTAAATTACTTTCTAAATCACTACGACCATTACCACTTCCAAAAGAAGATAGTAAAGGTAACACATATGATGAATTTAACGACCCTGAACTAAGATACAGACAAAGGTATGTTGATTTAATTGTAAACACTGATGTAAGACAGACCTTTATTAAAAGAACTTTAATTACAAATAGCATAAGGAATTTTTTAAACAATAAAGAATATTTAGAAGTAGAGACACCTATATTACAGCCTATTCCTGGAGGTGCCACAGCAAGACCATTCTTAACTCATCATAATGCTTTAAACATACCCCTATACTTGAGAATAGCTAATGAACTATATTTAAAAAGACTTATTGTGGGTGGATTTGATGGCGTTTATGAATTTGCAAAAGATTTTAGAAATGAAGGGATGGATAGGACACACAATCCAGAGTTTACAATATTAGAACTTTATGTTTCTTATAAAGATTACAATTGGATGATGAATATGACAGAGCAGTTACTAGAAAAAGTTGCCATTGATTCTAACGGAAAAACCAATATTAAGGTAGGAGATAAACTGATTGACTTTAAAGCTCCATATCAAAGGATTTCAATATATGAAGCTATAGAAAAATACACTGGAATAGATATTTCAACAATGGATGAAGCACTTCTAAGACAAACGGCTAATGATTTAGACGTTGAAATTGACAATACAATGGGAAAAGGAAAGATCATTGATTCAATTTTCGGAGAAAAGTGCGAGTCAAATTTTGTTCAACCTACTTTTATAACTGATTACCCTAAAGAAATGAGCCCTTTAACAAAGGTTCACAGAAATGACATAAATTTAACCGAAAGATTTGAACTCATTGTGAATGGTAAAGAGATTGCAAATGCTTACAGTGAGCTTAATGACCCTATAGACCAAAAAGAAAGATTTGAAAAACAACTTGAACTTTCTAAAAAAGGTGATTTAGAAGCTGGACAATTCATTGATTATGATTTTCTTAGAGCCCTTGAGTATGGTATGCCTCCAACATCTGGAATTGGTATTGGAATAGATCGTTTAGTAATGCTTATGACAAATAATTCTTCAATACAAGAAGTATTGTTTTTTCCACAAATGAGACCTGAAAAGAAAAAAATCGTGCTATCTGAAAAAGAAGAAGCGATTTTCAAACTTATCAATAATGAAATTCAACTTATTAATGAGTTAAAAGACCAATCTGGATTAAGTAATAAAGCATGGGACAAAACAATAAAATCACTAAGAAAGCTTGATTTAATTAAAGTCGAAAAAATTGAAAATGAGATATATATTTCAAAAATAAATTAACTATATTTAGAGAAATAGAATAACATGAAAAAATATTTTTTAAGCCTTATAATAATTCTTTTAACATTAAATTTTTCGTTTGCTAATTCTAATTACAAATCTATCGAGGAAGTTAAGTCTCTGAATTTTGAATTATTCGAAGAGATTGGTCTAGATGAAAATAAAATGAATTATGTAAGTAGAGTTATTTACTCAACTTACAAAAAAGCACAACATATGGCTTCAAATGGAGCTGCTCCACAAAAAGCATTATCGTTAGACAAAGAGGCTGAAGAGATGTTATTAAGAGTTTTGTCTCATACTGAGCTTAAGAAATTTAATTCTATAAAGCATAAACTAAAATAGAGGTTTTTTGTTAAAAATTGATTTGCACGGTTTCACTTACGCAAAGGTTAAAGATATACTTCCAAACTGGTTGATTACTAATTACAATAACGGAGTTGATGATTTTGAAATTGTCACTGGGAACAGTGAACAGATGAAACAAATTGTAAAAGAGATATGCTTTGAAAATGGATTTAGAGCTGAGAATAATTGGGGTGGAAATTCTGGATCATTAATAATTTCAGTTGATAGAGTTTAGTTACACTTTATTAACAAAAGACTGTTGATTTATTATCCAGTAGTTAAGTTTTTCAAACTATTTTTTAAATTATTTTTGGACCAATGTAATATTCAAGATCATCAACAAGCTTTTGGTTCAGGCTATAATCAAACAATCCTCACTGGTCCACTACATTGATTACACCAAAACGTTGATGACTTGAATATTATTTTTTTATGATTAGTGTGTCCCCTACATTAATCTCTTCTGTAGCAAGATTATTCATTTTTATTATCAACTCTACTGGCATATTAAATCTGGCTGAAATTGAATACAAGGTGTCGCCTTTTTTTACCTTGTAAATTTTATTTTTCTTTTTCAAGACTATATTATCAAACTTATAAAGCTCATACCTTTCAATTAAATCAATTAATTTTTGTGGATATTTAGGATCTGTAGCATAGCCTGCTTTTTTTAATCCTTTTGCCCATTGTTTATAATTGTCCTTATCAAAATCAAATAAAAATGAATATCTGCCTCTGTTTTTTAAAAAAAGAGAATGATCTCTGTAAGAGTATTCTGGATTATCATATTTCCTAAAACATTCCTGCTTTTCATCATCGTCATGATATATTTTCTTACCATTCCAATCGTGACATTTTATTCCAAAATGATTATTAGCCTCAACTGCTAGTCTTCCCTTACCTGCTCCTGACTCTAAAATACCTTGAGCTAAGGTAATACTAGCTGGGATACCATACTGAATCATCTCATCCATAGCTATGTTAGAATAATAATTTACATAATCTTCGGTATTTAAAATCCTTGGGACTACAACTTTCTTGACCTTTTTAGTTTTGGATTTAGGTTTCTTTATTTTTTTCTCTTTTTTAGTCTCAATCTTTTTGTTGTTGTAAATAACTCTTTTAGTTCCACAACTATAAGTGAAGAAAATAATAGCTAAGTATAAAGGGAGTTTTTTCATTATAATAACTACGCACAAAGATAATCGAAATTATTGTCTTTTAATTTATCTTTGGTATTACAATTGCACCAATATTAATGAATAATGAAGATTTTTATATAACTGAAGATGGATATAAATGTTTCACAGAAAAATATCACCTTAAAAGAGGATATTGTTGTAAAAGTAATTGTAAACATTGCCCTTATGGCTATAATCCAAAATTAAATTAGTATGGATTTTAAAAATGAAATATTACAAGGTATTCCTAACGAATTACCAAAAGTAAAAAAATATGACCCTAGTGTTAATCACGCACCAATAAGGGAAGGTGTTTTAAATCAGAATGAAAAAAAACTAGCACTTAAAAATGCTTTAAGATACTTTGACCAAAAGTTTCATAAAGAATTAATACATGAATTTAAATCAGAGCTTGAAAAATATGGAAGAATATATATGTATAGATTCAGACCTGATTATGATATTTACGCGCGACCTATAAAAGATTACCCTCATAAATCAAAAGAAGCTGCAAGTATCATGTTAATGATTCAAAATAATCTTGATAAAAAGGTTGCTCAACATCCCCACGAATTAATAACATACGGAGGTAATGGGGCTGTTTTTCAAAATTGGGCTCAATATCTTTTAACTATGAAGTATTTATCTGAAATGACAGATAATCAGACCTTAGTTATGTACTCAGGACATCCTTTAGGTCTCTTTCCTTCAAACAAAAATGCACCTAGAGTTGTTGTGACAAATGGAATGGTAATACCAAATTATTCGAAAAAGAAAGATTTAGAAAAATTTAATGCTTTAGGTGTAAGTCAATACGGACAAATGACTGCTGGAAGTTACATGTATATAGGTCCACAAGGAATTGTACATGGCACTACAATAACTGTACTTAATGCATTTAGAAAAATTGGTAAACCCCCGATGGGTGGAATTTTTGTAACATCTGGTCTGGGAGGAATGAGTGGAGCACAACCTAAAGCTGGAAATATTTCGGGTTGTATTACGATTTGTGCAGAAGTTAATTTAAAAGCAATTAATACAAGATATAATCAAAAGTGGGTTGATGAAGTTATAGACGATTCACAAAAATTAGTTAAGAGAGTTAAAATTGCTCAAGAAAAAAAAGAGGTTGTTTCAATAGCATATCATGGAAATATTGTTGAAGTATGGGAATCTTTTTACGATAATAAAATAAAGATTGATATTGGAAGTGATCAAACATCTTTGCATAACCCATGGTCAGGTGGTTATTATCCTTTAGGGTATACTTTTAAAGAGTCAAATAAGTTAATGCATCAAGACCCTGAAAAATTCAAAAAAGAAGTACAGACAACTTTAAAAAAACATGTTGAAATAATAAATAAGCACGTCAATAATGGAACATATTTTTTTGATTACGGAAATGCATTTTTATTAGAAGCTTCAAAAGCTAATGCTGATATTTTAAACCAAGATGGAAGTTTTAAGTATCCTAGTTATGTTCAAGATATTATGGGTCCTATGTGTTTTGACTATGGTTTTGGACCATTTAGATGGGTTTGTACATCTGGAAAAGAAGAAGATTTAGATATAACGGATAATATTGCTTGTAAAGTTTTGGAAAAAATGATTCTAAGTGCATCAATGGACATTAAACAACAAATGAAAGACAACATACAATGGATAAAAGCTGCTAAAGAAAATAATTTAGTTGTCGGTTCAAAAGCTAGAATTCTTTATGCAGATTCAAACGGTAGAATAGAAATTGCAAAAGCTTTTAATGAAGCTATTAAAAATAAAAGGATTGGCCCAGTCATTTTAGGAAGAGATCACCATGATGTTTCAGGAACCGACTCCCCATACAGAGAAACATCGAATATTTATGATGGATCTCAATTTACTGCAGATATGGCAATTCAAAATGTTATTGGTGACAGTTTTAGAGGTGCAACTTGGGTAAGCATTCATAACGGAGGTGGAGTTGGATGGGGTGAAGTAATAAACGGGGGGTTTGGCATGCTAATTGACGGATCTAAAGAGAGTGAAAATAAAATAAAATCAATGTTATTCTGGGATGTTAATAATGGAATAGCTAGAAGAAATTGGGCTAGAAACCAAGGCGCAACTGATCAAATTAAAAGAGCTATGGAAAAAAATCCTGAACTTAAAGTAACTTTACCTAACTTAGTGGAAGATAAACTATTAGAAAATTTATAATATGAAAAAAATATCCTTTTTAATTTTAGCAATGTCATTTATTATGTCCTGCGACTCTATTAGAGTGACATCAGACTTTAATGAAAATATAGAATTTTCTGATTTAAAAACTTATGCATTTTCTAAAAAAGGAATTGACAAAGTAAAAATGAATGATATTGACAAAAAGAGGATTTTAAAAGCTATTGATATTGAACTATACAATAAGGGATTTAGAAAAAGTTCAATTGAGCCTGATTTCATCATTAATTTTTTCACGCAAACTAATCAAAAAGTTGATTTTTATCCATCAAATAATTATTATGGTTATGCTGTACCTTATGGTGGTATGGGAGTTTACGCAGGTAGCTGGTATCTTAACTCATTTAAGTACAACGAGGGAGTTCTTTTTATTGATATAGTTGATAATAATAAAAACGAGCTTGTATGGCAAGGTATAGGGAAAGGATATATTTATACCGATAAGGCAGATAAAAAAAGTGAAAAAATTAAGGCAATGGTTAATAAAATTTTATTACAGTTTCCTCCTCAAAAAGACTAATTTCTTACATCCAATATATCCCTTAAAGAATTACCCAGAATCATAAACGCAGAAACAAGTAGCATAATGCATAATCCTGGGATTATAGCTAAAAATGGTTCTCCTAATATTATATAATTATAATGGTCTTTAATCATTAAACCCCAACTTGTCATAGGAGGCTGAGCGCCTAAACCTAGAAAACTTAAACCACTTTCAATTAATATTGATGCTGCAAAATTAGCTGCTGAAATAACAATTAATGGCGAGACTATGTTTGGAAGAATGTGTTTAGTTATGATTCTAAAATCATTAAAACCCATAACATTTGCCGCCACAATAAATTGCCTTTCTTTATATTGTTTAACTTGACCTCTAACAATTCTCGCAACCTCAACCCACATGGTTAATCCAACCGCAATAAAAACCTGCCAAAAACCTTTTCCTAAAGCAAGTGTAATAGCAATAACCAATAGTAGAGTTGGAATAGACCAAGTAACATTAATTAGCCACATAATAATTTTATCAGCAAAACCGGAATAATAACCTGATATAGATCCTAAAGTTACTCCGATAATTAAAGAAATTAAAACAGAGATAAATCCGATATAAAAAGAAATTCTAGAACCAATAATGATTCTACTCAAAACATCTCTACCAAATTTATCTGTTCCAAAGTAATATTTTTTATCTACTATTTTAACCTTACTTAATTCTATGGTTTTAATAATGGTATCGGAAATATCGTATGGCAAATAATAAACAATATCATCTTTTATTTCATAGCTAGTTACTGGGATATGATTCTCTTGATTTTCAAGGCCTAAAAAAAATGATTTAAATGAGTTTTTATTAACTGATTCTTGGACTATCATTGTAACCTTAAAACCAGGTTTTTTCGAATGGATTGACAAATTCATATTGTTTGCATTAAATGAATTATCAGGTGCAATCACATATGCAAAAATAGAAATTAAGAATACGGAAAAAATATAATAAAAACTTAATACACCAAGGAAGTTCTTCCTAAAATCAAAAAACTTTTTGATAAATGTAGACATAGATCACAAGTTAATTTTCAAGGTATGAAAATCTTAAATCAGAAAGAACATTTAAAGCCTCATCAATATAAAAGTCTTTATTTAGACTTTTATGCCATCTTTCCCTCTTTATTCCAAGTACTGAATCTTTTTTTATTAAATCTAGCTCATAAGGAAGTGATTGAAACTTATAATCAAGTGAATAATCATTTAAAGATTTAAATTTTTCTGTTTTTAAAGAATTATTTTCTAACTCTTCTTTGAATTTTTCATAATTAAGGTTTATAACTTTATCATCCCTAATAGATTTAATCCATTTAGCATTCTCTTCAACTAAATTTAAATATTCATTATCAGTCATTCTGATTTTACTTTTTTCAATAGCCTCTTCAAAGTCAAAATTACTTTGCCATTTAGTATAATCAACATCATCTATCTCATCCCATTGTAAAGGATTCTCTGAATCTTTTTCTCCAAAGTCTAAATACTTGTATCTGTAAGGAACATTTATATCGCTTTTCACTCCTTCCAACTGTACAGATCCACCATTAATTCTATAATATTTTTGAGTAGTATATCTCAGAGCACCTAAATCTCCATTTGTGTTACCTCTGACCATTCTGTTAAGAGGAAATACATTTTGAACTGTACCCTTACCCCATGTTTGATTACCACCAATAATTATGGCTCTTTTATAATCTTGCATAGCAGCAGCTAAAATTTCAGATGCAGATGCAGACCCTTCATTTACTAATATTACAAGAGGCCCAGTCCACAAAATAGATCTATCTCTATCACTTAACACCTGTTTTTCTTTATCAAAATATTTAACCTGAACTACGGGCCCACTTTTAATAAACATACCAGCCATATCCACCACTGTTTTAAGAGCTCCTCCACCATTATTTCTCAAATCTATAACCAATCCTTTTACCCCTTCTTCTTTTAATCTACTGATTTCAGTTCTTAAGTCTTTAGCAGCATCTCTGTTACTTTGATTATCAAAGTCAATATAAAATTTCGGAATATTTATTACGCCATAAAAGTTATCACCTTTTTCTACTATTGAAGATTTTATGTAAGTCTCTTCTAATAATACTATATCTCTTTTTACTGTAACTTCATTAATACTACCATCTACTTTTTTTATAGTCAAATGGACCTTAGTTCCTTTATCTCCTTTAATGAGTTTTACAGCTTCAGAAAGTCTCATCTCTAATATACTGACAGCTTCATTTTCATCATCCTGTCTTACCTTTAAAATAGCATCACCTTTTTCAAGTATATTATCTCTCCAAGCTGGACCACCTGAAATTACCTCAGTTATTTCAACTTTATCAATTTTTTTTTGAAGTCTAGCTCCTATACCTGCATAATTACCTGACATATCTACGTCGAATCTATCTTTAGATTCTGGGTCTAAATATGATGTGTTGGGATCATATTGAGATACAAATGAATTAATATAAACTGATAACCAGTCTCCCCTTTGTATCTCTTGAGTGATAAATCGGTAATTATCATTCATTGTTACACTCAGAGCATCTCTTGTCTCTTTTTCTATTTCAGCTAGAGTTCTTGGATTAAATTCAATGTCTTCTTCTTGTTTTTTTAAATCAAGTTTTATTTCATCATGGTAATTTTCAATAACATATATTTTTAGAAGTTTTCTCCATCTGTCGTATAATTCATCTTTAGTTTTAACATAATCAAGCACTTCAAAATCACATTCACAAACTTCATCTTTAGAAAAATCAAAGGGTTGAGATAAAATCTCCTTAAAAATTTCTTCTGATTCAGACATTCTTTTAGAATATCTCTCATAAACTAAATCAAAAAATTCAAGATTTGGATTTTTGAATGCATCATCAATTGAATATTTATATGCAGAGAAATCTTCAATATCAGATGAGTAAAAATATCTCTTAAAAGGATCTAAATTTTCAAGAAATGTATTAAACACTTTCTCCGAGAATTCATCATTAATTTCTTTATCTAAATAATGAGCTTGGTCTAAAACATAAGTAATTAACTGAATTACTAGATTGTCTTTATCACTTGTATCAAAATCTTTAGACACAAAACTGCAAGATGCCAGGCACATTATAAAAGCAATAAGCAGGGTGAAAAAATTGTTTTGCATGGAATAAAAGTACTCAAATTCTAGACCAAAAAATATGGTTAGTTTTATAATTTTTTGTTAAAGTAGATTTCGTGTACTTTTGTCTTCATATATTTAAATATGGAAAAACCCTTAATTCTTGTTACAAATGACGACGGTATAACAGCACCTGGTCTAAGAAAACTGATTCATGTAATGAATAAAATTGGTGAAGTTGTAGTAGTAGCACCAGATAGCCCTCAAAGTGGAATGGGACATGCAATTACTATAAGTGATACCTTATATTCAAAAAAAGAAAAAATTGATGATGGGCCTCAAACAGAGTATAGTATTTCCGGTACTCCTGCAGATTGTGTAAAATTTGCTATTCGTGAAATTTTAGATAGAAAACCTGACTTGTGTGTTTCAGGTATTAACCATGGAGCTAATTCCTCAATTAACGTTATCTACTCTGGAACTATGAGTGCTGCCGTAGAAGCTGGTATTGAAGGAATAAAATCTATTGGATTTTCTTTACTTGATTACGGTTGGGATGCTGATTTTAAACCTTGTGAAAAACATATAGAGAAAATTTGTTTAAACATGTTAAAACAGAAAAAATCTAATCTCATATTAAATGTAAATTTTCCCTCAAATTTAAAAGAGTTTAAGGGGATAAAAGTTTGTAGACAGGCTAAAGGATATTGGGAGGATACTTATGACAAAAGAATCAGTCCACTTGGAAAAGAATATTATTGGCTAACAGGAAATTTTGTAAATCAAGAAAATAGTGAGGAAACAGACGAATGGGCATTAAGTAAAGGCTATGTTTCAGTCGTACCAATAAGCTATGATATGACTTCATACGAGGATCTTAAAAAAATAAAAAACTGGAAATTAAATTGAGTAAAAAAGATATAATTTTCGGGATAACAACTGGCCTTATTTCTAATATTATAGGAGTAATTTTTACAGTTATTTTTTTATTTCAAGAAATAAGTATTTCTAATATATTTAGAATTATTAACGAATCAATAGATAATAATTTTATAACAAAACTTATCAGTCTTGGAGCGATAGTTAATTTAATCGCATTTTTTATTTTTTTAAAATTTAATTATGTTGAAAGAGCAAGAGGAGTTTTAATAGCAACTTTTCTTGTAGCAATTTTAACCATATATATAAATAATTTTTAGTGAGATATTATATAATAGCTGGTGAGGCTTCTGGTGATTTACACGGTGCTAACCTAATTAAAGAACTGAAAAAATTAGACCCAAATTCAGAATTTAGGTGTTGGGGAGGTGATTTGATTAAAAATCAAACTAATCATTTAGTTAAGCATTACAAAGAATATTCTTACATGGGTTTTTTAGAAGTTTTTTTAAACTTAGGGAAAATATTAAAAAATATTTCTCTGTGTAAAAGGGATATACTTTCTTACAATCCTGATGCAATAATTTATGTTGACTTTCCTGGTTTCAACTTAAGAATAGCGAAATGGGCAAAATCTAAGAATTTTACAAATCACTTTTATATATCTCCACAAATTTGGGCATGGAAACAAAATAGGATTAAAACAATCAAAAAAGTAATTGACCAAATGTATGTTATTTTACCTTTTGAAAAACAATTTTATAAAAATCTAAATTATAAGGTTCATTATGTAGGTCACCCACTTTTAGATGTGATTAAAAAATCTGAAAAGACTAAATCAAAAGAAAACGAAAAAATAATAGCATTGCTGCCAGGAAGCAGAGATCAAGAAATAAGCAAAATATTACCTATAATGTTAAGTGCAACTAAGTTTTTTAAAGACTATACCTTTATTATATGTGCTGCACCGTCAAAAGATAAATTATTTTATGATAAATATCTAGATAACGAAAAATTTGTAAATGTTAAAATTGCTGAAAACCAAACATATGACATTCTTAAAAGAGCTAGAGCTGCATTAGTAACTTCAGGGACAGCTACCCTAGAAACTGCACTGATTAAAACACCTCAAATAGTTTGCTACAAATCAAGCTGGATTTCATTTCAAATTGGAAAATTCTTATTAAGAAATTTAAAGTACATATCATTGGTTAATTTAATTCTTAAAAAAGAAGCAATTAAAGAACTTATTCAACAAGATTTAAACACGCATAAAATTAGAAAAGAACTAGGTTTTGTTCTTGAAAATAAAGGAAGAGAAAGAATTATTAGACTATATAATGAATTGGAAGACTTATTAGATAAAAAAGGAGCAAGTAAAGATACAGCTGTAAGGATTTATAATTATCATTTAGAGTCAAACTCGTAAACAAAAGTTTCAAAAAACTTATTAAAATCTTCCTGAGACTGATATTGCTTATAGTTATCATCAGTGAATAATTTTAAATATAATTCTAGTTGCTTTGGTGTTTTATACCCCCTTAGTTTATGGAGTAAATTAGATGATTTATCTAAAAAAACTATTGTAGGAAATGCTGAAACTCTAAATGCCTGAGTCAATTGATGACTACTATTTCTTCTATTTGCTTTAGCTGGATCATAATTAGGATTTTCAAATGTGTATCCCTTAAAATTAACAGTATCATCACCTTCAGCATTAAATTTAACAGCATAGAAATTATCATTAATATATTTAGCGACATCTTTATTACCGAAAGTGTTTCTATCAAGTAATTTACAAGGTCCACACCAATTGGTATAAACATCAATAATTATATTTCTTGGAGCAGCTTCCTGCAAATACACAGCATCCTCAAGTGTAATCCATTTTATTTCCTGAGAAACAGAATTAATCGAGAATAAAAAAACAAACAAGAGCTTTATATATACTATTAATTTCATCATAATATAATGTTTGACAAAAGTAAGAAAAGATATAAGAAATTAATTAATACAATATTTAAAATAAATTTAGCACTATTTAACGCCATGCATAGACTTCTTTATTAGAGGGTGCAATAGTAAGGAAATCAATCCAAGAGCTATAGGAATGATTGTAAATATTAGAAAAAATCCGGATAAACTATACTCTTGAGTAATATTTTCAATATCTCCCCCAATATAATGTGCTAATTTATTCCCTATTGCAACTGCTAAATAATATACTCCAAACATAAAAGCAATCATTCTTGCAGGAATTAGTTTACTCAAGTAGGAAAGTCCCATTGGAGATAAACATAATTCACCTAAAGTGTGGAATAAATATGCTAGTACTAACCAAATCATACTCAAAGTTGCACTATCAGCACCTGCTGGAACATTTCTTGCCCCAAAAGCTAAAAATCCAAATCCAACTCCTAAAAGTGCTAAACCTAAGAAATATTTAACTGAAGCCGGGGGATTATAGCTACTATCCCACCACCTTGCAAATAGTGGAGCAAATACAATTATGAAAAGTGAGTTAAGTATTGCAAACCAAGTAATTGGCACCTCAGTTGACGTTGACTGTGACTCACTATATATTTTAAAAATTATAATTCCCCAAATTATAACAAAACTGATACTCAGAATAATATTTGACAAAGGAATTTGACTATATGTTTTCTTAAATAAACTGATTAACACATATGTGATAATTAAAAGCGGAATAACGGTCACAGAAATATCTACAATTTTAAAAATTAGTGCAGCATTACCTTCAAGAAAACGATCTGTAAAATCTCTAGTATATAATGGTAAAGATCCTGCTCCTTGTTCAAAAGCAGCCCAAAAGAAAACAGTGAAAACACAAAATATAGTAAATACAATCATTCTATCTCTCACAATCGGAGTATATCTAGGTATTCTAATAAATAATAATAATATAAATGCAATAAAAGCAAGAAGAGCGAAAAACAATGAATTTTCCATTCCTAGATAAGTGAAGTTTAAAATATCTATTCCACCTATTTTACTTAAAGGATCATTAATTATAAAGATTAAGGCACTTAAAACAAATACTATTATTAAAAAATAGTCTACTGGCAAAAAGGGGTTAAGTTTCTCTTTTGTAGCTGCTTTTACACTTAACTTTTGATTAGATTTTTCAGGAACATCACCGATTTCACCAAATAACGGTTGTGCATAATAAAACTGTATCATTCCAAGAAGCATAAAAATTCCTGCTAAACCAAAACCAAAGGACCATCCTACTCTTTCACCAACCCATCCACATAGCATAATCCCTAAAAACGCACCAGCATTGACACCCATATAAAATATATTAAAAGCGCCATCTTTTTTATCGTCTCTTCCCTCATAAATTTTTGATATTATTGAAGTAATATTAGGCTTAAAAAACCCAGTTCCAACAACTAGTAATGAAATTCCAATGTATAAAAAAACAGGTGTTTCTACAGCCATAGCAGCATGTCCAATTGTCATTAGTAAAGCACCAATAACAACAGCTTTTCTGTAACCAATTTTTTTATCCCCTAGCCAACCTCCTACAAGAGGAGCTAAATATGCAAACATAGCATATGTTCCTAGCAATGACAATGCAGATGATGAACTCCATCCCCATCCAGGGTTATCCCCAAGTATTGCTCCAGTTAAAAAAATTACCAAAATAGCCCTCATACCATAGTATGAAAATCTCTCCCACATTTCTGTAAAAAACAAGACAAATAATGCGGCGGGGTGGCCTATCACAGTTCTATTGAAAAATTGATCAGTATTATTCATTATTAACTATCCATTTCTTCTGCCCCATGAGTTAATCTCTTTAAAGGCTTTAATAGTAATAAAACTAAAATTCCGAATAAAGTACAGAAAATAGCAATTCCAGTGAATACTTGGAATTCACCTGCTCCTTCAGAAAGCTGTCCAACAAATCCTGCAACTTTATTACCTAATCCAGTAGCTGCAAAATATGCACCCATCATAAATGCAGCATATTTAACTGGCGCCAATTTTGTTATAAAAGACAAAGCTACAGGAGAAGCACATAACTCTCCAATGGTATGAAATAAATATGCTAAAACTAGCCATATCATAGCAGATTTTTGAACAACTTCATCCCCTTCCATTATAACTTCAGTAGAAGCTTTTGTCATAAAAAAGAAACCAAATGCCATAATTATTAATCCAACTGCCATTTTAAATAGCGAAGATGATTCTTTACCTTTTTTTGCCCAATCACTCCAAAAATATGCAACAGCAGTTGCAAATATAATTATGAAGAATGCATTAATAGATTGGAAAATAGCTGCAGGAATTTCATTTCCAATAAATGGTAATGAAAAAGAAAGCATTCTATCAGTTTTTTGTTCAGTATAAAGACTCATTAAACCTCCTGCTTGTTCAAAAGCACCCCAAAAAACAATGATAATCAGAAAAGATAAAAACATTACCAACATTCTATCTTTCTCTATATTGGTTAATGGTTTATTCATTAATTCTCTGTCTGGAGATTTTTCGCTTCCAATAAACTCACCTACACCTTCTAGGTATTTAAGTCCATAAAAATATACCAACTGACCAAAAGCCATTCCAATACCAGCTAAGCCAAAACCATAATGCCAGCCATATTTGGCAGCAACAGCACCTACAGTAAGAGCCCCTAAAAAGGCGCCAATATTTATACCCATATAAAAAATATAAAATCCGGTGTCTCTCTTATTATCACCTTTTTTATACAAACCACCAACCATCGTTGAGATATTAGGCTTTAAAAATCCAACTCCAACTACGATAAGGATTAAGCCAGAGAAAAAAGCCCATTCAGCATTAACTGCAAGAATTCCGTGACCTAAGCACAATAATAAACCCCCTAACATAACTGCTTGTTTTTGCCCAATAAATTTATCTGCTATCCATCCACCAGGAATAGACATTAGGTATACACACATAGTATATGTACCGTAGAATGAAAGAGTTTCAGCATTAGTCCAACCGTATCCTGATTGTGGATCACCCATTATTACTGGAGCAGCTAAAAATAATGTTAAGATAGCTCTCATACCATAATACGAAAATCTTTCCCACATTTCTACAAAAAATAAGATGTATAAGCCTGTGGGATGCCCAAATATTGTTTTTTCTTGTGATATTGAATTGGTTGTCATAATTTATTTTTTAGATTTCACTAAAATATTATATTTTACCTAATTATATTAATTAATCATTAATAAATTATATCTAACATTTTAAAGACAAGTATATTATCTTTGATTTGAAAAATTTTAATAATGTCAGAAGAAATTAAGGGATTCTCCAAATTATCGAAAAATGAAAAAATTGAATGGCTGACGAAAACCTGCTTTCATCAAAATGATAAAGCAAAAAAAATACTTAAACAATATTGGAATTCAGACAATAATCTTCAAAAATTACACGACGAATTTTCAGAAAATACTATCTCAAATTATTACTTACCTTTTGCAATTGCACCTAACTTTTTAATAAATAAAAAGCTTTACACAGTTCCTATGGCAATTGAAGAAAGTTCAGTTGTAGCTGCGGCTAGTAAAGCAGCAAAGTTTTGGATGAATAACGGAGGATTTAAAGCTGAGGTTATCGCAACCGAAAAAATTGGACAGGTTCATTTTCTATTCCATGGAAATAAAAAAATTATATCTGATTATTTTGATTTTGTTAAACCATTATTTTTTGAAAAAACTAAAAGTATTACAAGCAAAATGAATTCAAGAGGGGGTGGAATATTAGATATTTTTCTAGTTGATAAAACATCCGATATAAATGGTTATTTCCAGATTTTCGCAACATTTAACACAGTTGATGCAATGGGAGCAAATTTCATCAACTCTTGTCTTGAAGAATTTTCACACATTTTTTATAATTCTACTCCATTATTTAGAAATGACGAGCTAAATAACAATGACATTGAAATTATCATGAGTATTCTATCTAATCATGTTCCAAATTGCATTGTAAAATCTGTTGTCTCGTGCAATATAAATGAATTAAATAATTTAGAACCAAAGACTGAAAATTTTGCTGAAAGATTAGTAAAAGCAATCGAAATAGCAAATAATGATGTATATAGAGCTGTCACTCATAACAAAGGAATTATGAACGGGGTAGACGCTGTAGCATTAGCTACAGGAAATGATTTTAGAGCAATTGAAGCTAGTGCACATGCTTATGCATCAATAGGTGGATATAAAAGCTTATCCAATGCTTACATAATGAATGACATGTTTTATTTTGAGTTAAAACTACCTCTAGCAATTGGAACTGTTGGTGGAGTAACAAGTCTTCATCCATTAGTTAAAATAGCTTTAGAAATATTAGATAATCCCGATTCAAAGGAACTCATGAAAATAATTGCCAGTGTTGGTCTAGCTCAAAATTTTGGTGCCCTCAGATCATTAGTTACAACCGGTATTCAAAAAGGACATATGAAAATGCATCTTACTAATTTGTTAAATAAATATGATGTCACAGAGCTTGAAAAACAAAAAGCAATTGAATATTTTAAAAATAAGTCTGTCAGTAGCTCAAGTGTAGATAGCTTCATACAAAAACTCAGATAAAATGTTTTTTCAAAGTAATGGTAAAATATTATTAAGTTCTGAATACCTGGTATTAGATGGCGCTAAATCAATCGCACTTCCATCTAAAAAGACCCAAGAATTACATGTAACAAAAAAAACAATGGATTCTATTGTATGGAAAAGTTATGATCATAATAACAATCTATGGTTTGAAGAAATATTCAAATTGAAAAAAAATAAGTTAACATATGACGGTGAAAAAAATATAATTTCAGAAAAATTACTTAAGCTTTTTAATCACATTCATAAATTTAAAGATGTTTCTAATTCTTTAGGCAATCAATTTATAACAAAACTTAACTTTGACAGAAACTGGGGGCTAGGCACATCATCGACATTTGTAAATAATCTTGCGAAATGGGCTGAAATTAATGCATATGAATTATTACATTCATCTTTTAAAGGAAGTGGTTATGATATTGCGTGTTGTGATAAAAATTGCCCAATAACATATTCCAATCTTAATAATTCAGTTTCTATTAATGAAATAAAACTCAACTCTTTATTCCGTGAAAATGTGTTTTTAATTTATTTAGGAAGAAAACAAAATACTCAGAATTCAATAAAATCTTATTATAATAAATCATTTAACAAGACTAAATCAATTCAAGAAATAAATAAGGTTACAGACCAAATAATTGATTGTCAAGATTTATATGAACTTGAAAGTTTAATTGAATTGCATGAATCAATTATTTCAAATATATTATCTACTAACCCAATTCAAAAATCAGAATTTAAAGATTATAAGGATGGGAAAATAAAAAGTTTAGGTTCTTGGGGAGGAGATTTTATCCTTGCTACAACAAGAAACAATAATCTTAGCTATTTTAAAAATAAAGGATTTAATACAATTTTTCCTTTATCAGATTTGGTTTATATTAACTAGTAAAAGTTACCCCTAAAATCTTCGATTTCAGCCTTATCTTTGAGAGCATTATATGCGCTGCTTCTAATATTACTAGATCTTGTTGAACTAATTATATTAATCATATTCTGATAATTTTCCAATGAAGAAGCTTTTCTTCTGTCAGTAACATAAATATAAAATACGCCTGTATTTCCAATAATAGCAGAAGAAGTAATATCCTTGGCCATACCCATTGCATATCCAACTACTGAAGGTTCATTACCAATACCTGAAATAACAGGATTATTTAAATTTACAGATAAAGATGTTTGAACATCTACATTATTTTGACTAGCAATTTCATCTAAATTTAAGGAATTGATACTCTGAATAATTTTATCAGCCTTCTTTTGATTTTTAACTTTTGGTAATGCAGTAATTGAAGATTTTTCATATGACATCATTCCATTATCATTAATTGAAGTTAACATTGCAATGACATAACCTCCATTTTTAAGACTAAATCTTTTAATATCTCCTTCACTTGTACCATCTTCATAGGCCCATCTAACAATACTTCTTTGCTGACCTAATATTGGTATATTTTCATCTAATTCTCCAATATTATTCACTGGATTAACCTTAATTCCGTTCTCCTTTGAATATTCTCTAAAATTATCCTCTTTTACAGCAATTTCAAACTTTGAAGCAACATTATATACACTATCTCTAGTTCTTTCAGATGGTTCAATTTTAACAGCTAAGTTACCAACCTTAACAGCTTTTTGTTTTTTTCCTTGAGATAAAATTTCAATTATGTGAAATCCAAAATCTGTTTCAACAACCTTTAATGAACCTGATTTGTTTTCAAAACAAAAATCTCTAAATTCAGGTGCGTACCCATCAATATAAGCAAATTCGATTTCACCATTATTTTCATTACTTACTTCATCTGATGATAAACTAAGTAAGGATTTAAATTTACTTCGTGTTCTTTTTAAAACATTATAAATACTATCAGCTGTCTTCTTAGCAGCATCTTTTGTCTTTGTAACTTCAGGCCCGCTTCTGAAAGCTCCTAAATAAGGAATTAAAATATGTCTAACTTTAGCAGAATCAGGAATAAATTTAGAATCGATAAGTTTAGTTACTTTAGTGAAACCATTTTCGGAATAAGGTCCGTATACCTCCCCTTTTTTAAGATTATATATGTTTTCAGCAACAGATTGAGATAATGAGGACTTAAAAACATATGAATCAAAAAATTTAATAGCAGAATTTGTATTTAAAAATTCCTCATTATTTTTAGTGTTTTTAAAACCAAAATAAGTGATATTCTTTTGCGTGTTGGAGTCAAATTCAACTTTGTCTTCTAAAAGATCGTTAAGGTTTAACTTAGCTTCATACACATCCAAATCTGAAGGCTTCTCTTCAAATTCAACAAAAATCAAATCTCTTGATGGTTCAGAAGAATAATTATTTCTATTATCATTGATATAATTATTTACTTCAGATTTAGAAACTTTTATATCAGTGTCAGGGATTTTACTAAAAGGGATTTTAACATATTTAAAATCTACTACATCATTAGAGTTAAAATAATCCTGCTCTCCTTCAAAAAGAGCTGTATTCATACCAGCATCAATTAATTTATAATACATTTCCTCTAATCCAATTGTTCCTATATTTTCCTCAAAATTATTCCAAGACTGGTAATTTACCAGAGAACCCTGCAACTCAATTGTTTCAGGTGAAATTTCTTTAAGATTAGAAATAAACTGATTTAGTTTTGATTCATCAAATTCTCCGTTTTCATTCTGAAAATCTTCAAAAGCCAAAAGATTTGTTTTAAGAAAGTCTCTCATCATTTCTCTTTCAATTTGAATACCTATTTTTGCATACTCAGACTGTAATACAAGTTTTCTAAGTTCAGATGTCCATATTGAATTCATAGCTTGTATAGAAGATCTTGTTCCTCTGTTTTGTTTTTCAAGATTATCAACCTTTTGCATAAACTCTGTTCTGTTCATTTCAATTCCGTTAACAATAGCAACACGGCTTTGGTTGAACTCATCAGCTTTGAAGACGTCCGTAACAGTACCTGATCCTGTTGAAAATACAAATGCGAATAGAGCAAGTCCTATAACACTAATTAGCGCTACTGGTCCAAGAGCTCTTATTTTTCCTAAAACTGCCATATTCTTTAGATAAAAGTAGTGGCCAAAAGTAGTATTTTATTATCAATTATAAAAAATAATTTTAGGATAGTGACAAAGAAACTATACTAATCCTAAATCTGATTTAATTTTTTTCTGTGTTAGAGCCTAGTGAATTGCCGCCATTTAAGCTTATTTTTTTTGCTAGCATCTGCATATCTTCTACCTTGTCATTCTCATCAACAATTTCATAACCTAAAATAGTTTCGATTATATCTTCAAGCGTAACTATTCCAATGGTGGTTTTTGTATTGTCAACTACCAAAGAAATATGTTCCCGCTTTTTAATTAGTTGGTCAAAAAGTTTTGGAATCTTTGTCTTTTCAGTTGAAATTATGATTGGTCGTTTGATTTCTTTTAGCTTAAGATTCCCTTTATTGTTTATTATGTTTTCCAGTATCGTATCTTTAAGAACATAAGCTTCTATTTTGTTGTTATTTAAAATTGGAATTCTTGAAAATATCAGTTCTGTATGTTTTTTATAAAAATCATTAATGGTCATATTTGCATCTGCTATGACCATTACAGAATAAGGAGTCATAATTTCTTTGACACTAACATTCCTTAGCTTTACAATGTTTTTGATAAAATTTGAATCCTTTTTTCCAATTATTCCTTCTTCTTTTGCTATGTCAGCAATAGTTGAAATATCCTCTCTTTTAAAAAACAGATCTTTCTTTGATGCCCCAATTGATTTAGTAAATGCTTGTAAAATCCACAACACCCCTGTGTATCTAAATATTGGGATTATTGACGATAGGAAAATAGTCGTAAATTTTGCTAACTTATTCCAATACTTTGCCCCAATAGTTTTGGGGATAATTTCTGAAAATAATAGAATCATAATTGTCATCACTGCTGAAACAAATCCAACTAAAACTTCATCTGTAATTCCAGCAAAAAAAGTGTTTTTAATATTTAGCTCAGAGTAAGCAACTTTAGCTTGTACGCCTACTAAGATTGCGCCAACAGTATGAGCTATAGTGTTAAGTGTTAAAATAATAATTAATGGCTCATCTATCGAATTTTTTAAATTCGACAAAGTAGTTGCATATTTTTTACCCTCTTTTATTTCAATTTTTATAAAGGTGGTGTTTATACTTAACAATACTGCTTCAAGGATAGAGCAAAGAAAAGACAGACTAATTGTTAAAAATATATATAATATTAATAGTTCCAATAAGAAAAATAATTATCTCAAATTTAATAAATCGCATGAATATATATTATTCTTTTTTAATTATTATTTAAGATTTTAATTTTATTCATACAATAATTTTTTCTGGCTAATGTTATAAAAATATTAGTATCATAAAGAAATAATTATTCCTCAAGAGAAACATACCCATTAACTCTCAAAAACTTTATCTGATCAAAAGACTTGTCAGAATCAAACCCTTTTCCATAAATATCTTTATCCGCAGAGACATATCTAAAATCAAAATTTGTAAATAACCATTCTTCACCTCTATCGTAATATAATTGTTCTGTCATAAGTGTATCTAACAAGTAGGTTGAGACAATTACATTACCTCTTAAATCTATCAAATCACTATTTGAATACGAAATGGCATAATCAGCAACAATCTTTGTCTGGTTATTATTTTCATCAAATAATATGACTTCAATTTTCTCAGGAAATTCAAAATAAGGAAAGTTTGAATTGCTGAAATTTAGCATTTTGGGGCTATTTAATTTACTGCTAACCAGACCAGAATCTGTATGAACAGTTTTAATCTCTATAGCTGAGGAAATTGGTATATCTGCAGTTCTAAGAAATGTTTTCAAATTTTTTTCATCATTACAAGAAAAAAAAAGGATAATTAATACTGTAATAAAATATTTCAAATTTTAAAGATTTGGGACTTTTACAGATCTATTTATCCAACAAGATATTTTAATTACTTCTCCTTCACGCCCAGATGAAAATATTTCAGATTTTTGAGGAGCCTTGGCTTCATAATTTTTAGAACTCTTAATGGCAGCACTTCTTAAGGTACCATCTACTCTTGAAGCTTTCATCGCTTCCCTTGAAGCTAGCCAATAAACAGCTCTTTGACTAAAATTATCATTACCACAATTCTTTGCACTTGAAGCATACATTTGAGCAATAGCAAGATATGACCTACCCATAGATGGATTAAAGCCCAATGCTTGCATATAATATGATCTTGCTTTAGAATACAAACCATTCTTTCTAAAGTTGGTTGCAATTCTAAATAAAATTTTGGCTTTTTCATATGAGTCTGTTTCTAACTCAATTGCCTGGTTATAAAACATCAATGCTTCTGAAGAATTACCTTGCTTATCTTTAATAGTTCCTAAATAATAAGCAGTTGAAGCATTTGGTTCTAACTCGTTTTTCTTCTGAACTATTTTTACAAAAAGTTGTGAGTCATCACATTCTTTTCCATATAATCTATTCATCGCTCTACTCAACCATTTTCCATCATTCTGATTAGATTCAAAGTTGTTTTCGTATAGAGGTATTAAGTTGTCACAATTTCCTCTATCTCCTAAATCCTTTTCCATTCCCTTGGTAATCTGATCATAAGCTTTCAAAAAACTATTATATGACTTAACACGTCTTTGGTCCTTGGTTGACAAGGTGATTTCTTCTTCTGAATTACTAATAAATTTATTTACCTTATTTGTATAATTTTTTGCTTCTTTTTCTACTTTTTCAGAAATCTCATCATATTTGGTAAATAAATCTTCGGCGCTTTTTAAATTATTGTCGTATAACTGAACCAACAACTTAAAATATGTATATAAATTTTTAGGATTATTAAAGGAAGTTAAATCTTCGTTGTAAGCAATGTCAAAACTAGCATATATTTCAGAACTAGTTAATCCTAATTCCTCTTTATAATCAAACTCTAATTGAGCTGACTTTGCAAGAATATCTCCAAGTGGAGTTTTTTGAGGGAAATACTCTCTTTTTTCCTCCCATAACTTTAATAAATCATTTATAAAATTCACTTTTTCATCAGATTGTGAATTTTTTATCTTATGTTTTAATATTCTCTCTCCATAAACATAGATTGCACTATTAAACTTGGGACTTCTCTCCCTTAGCTCCATCCAAGGTTCAAACGCCGCATCATAATTTTTAGCCTTCACATATTCGCTAAAAATTGAAAGTGCATTGATATCTTCTTCGTTAGCCTGTGAAAATGAATTTAAAGAAATCATTAACAACAATATAAATCCAAATAACTTTTTCATAATTAATTATATTTTCTCTTTATAAACCACCTATCATTAAGGGACAAACTTAATTGAAAATTAATAAACTTTTCTTCAACTAAATTTGCATTTGTAGTTCCTCTTTTTCCAAACTCTATGGTTGTATTTACATTTGAAAATAAACCACCAGCAGGTATACCAAGTCCAAATGATATGCCAAATTCATTTATAGATTCATTGTTTATGACTAATCCTGTCTTTTCAGAATAAAAGCCAGCTCTATACACTACTCTATTCCAAAATTTACTGAAAGAGGCATAATCTGGAATATAAAAACCTCCAAAGGACAATTTAGACGAATCCTCAAACTCACTGTTTTCAATATTAATAAGTTCATTAGAAAAAACACTACTAGTTAAGGTGGTGTATTCCGCGCCTATGAACCACTTTTTAGGAAAACCTATTCCTAGTCCAAAATTAGTTTTTGAAGGCATTGATAGATCTGTTTTGTCAAGTCCAATAGATTCTAAATCAACATTAATTTCATTAACTGGATATTCTAATTCAGTATTAGGATTTATTACAACAGAAGCGAAGGTTCGACTATTTCTAGAAGATAGATTGTATTCAGGAGAAAAGGCAAATGTACCCTGAATTTCTAGATTATCTTTAAATCTACCTTTGTATATAATACCAAAATTGAAATTTACCCCACTCAAATCAGACCTATTTTGCTCCCTTGCCTGATAGTCTAACGGAAGAGATTCATCATCATATAAATATTCCAGGGCGGAATTTTGAATATTTCCAAAATTATACTTAGTGTCAAATCCAACAGAAATATTATTATTCAACTGGTATGCAAGTCCTAAGAAAACTTTGTTTAAACCTCCGTTTCCTGAATATTTATATTGGGGTTGATCTTCGTTATTAGAAGATTGTAATTTATAACCAACAGAAGAATATGGAATTAAACCAAAACCTAATCCAAATTTACCCATTGGGATATTTAATCCAAGATATTCAAAGCTTGTATTTGTAGTTTCTGTATTATTAGCAGAAGTTTTTAATTCAGTTTCTGAATGACCTAAACCAACAGTGAATTTAACCAATCTACCTTCATTATTAAATGAAAACATATCCTTACCAGTGTAAGAGGCAGGATTTCTAAAATTCATATGAATACTATCGTTATATACACTTATTCCACCCATAGCTCTACTCTCAGAAGTACCTTTAAAATCAAGGGAACCTATTCCGTAAAACGAATATGGAGATGAAGTGTTATTTTGTGAGTCTATGCTTAATGGCGCAAAAAACAAGCAAATCAGTAAAATATATATTTTATTCAATTATTGTTTATTTAGGTTTAGAATAGAATTTAGACCTTCTAAAATAAAAATTTGATTCGCAAATATGGTGATTTTTAATGTTTTTGACAAAAATTTAGCATCTCCACCCGTTAATATAACATTAACATCTTTATAATCAGAATTTATTTGTTTGACAAAGCCCATTATTTCATGACATATTCCACCTATTACTCCTGAATGAATAGAATTCTCCGTAGAATTACCTGGAAAATGTATTTCCGAAGATTTATTTAATAAAGGAAGTTTGGCTGTTTGACTATTTAAAGATTGATATCTCATCTGTATTCCAGGAGAAATCGAACCTCCAAAAAATATATTTTTGTCATTTAAAAAATCAATTGTAATACAAGTGCCAGCATCAATAATTATATTATTTGAGTTTGGGTATAATACTGTGGCAGCCGCAGCTAATGCTATTCTGTCATTACCCAAAGTTTGAGGAGTCTTATAGGAAATAGTAAATGGTAGATTAAACGTGTATTTTAAATCATATATTTTCAAATCTTTTTTTTTCAAATAAAGAATTAAGATTATAAGAAGAAACATTAGAAATTAAAACGTGGCTTACAAGTTTGTAATTAGAAATAACTTTTAATATTTCATTTTCAATTTCATTATTTTCATTAGATATGTTATGAATTAGCTTAGAATTATCAAAAATTCCTAGTTTAAAATAATTATTACCTATATCTAGAACTAAATTCATCTGCCTTTGTTTCTCTTCAAATTTACAAAAGCATTTTTATAAAATAATTTTGGGAATAACAAAATTGAATCTATCTTTGACGCGCTCTAAAGGTACCTTAGCTCAGTTGGTAGAGCAACGGACTGAAAATCCGTGTGTCCCTGGTTCGATTCCTGGAGGTACCACATAAAGCCCTCACTTTGATGAGGGCTTTATTTTTAGCAGCATCTTATTATTTTATTATATTTACCTTTTTACTAAAATCATTAAATGGGAAACTCTGATATAAATAAATACGCATTAGAATTTTTATCAAGCACTTGGATAATTACTGTTGCTTGTGTTATTGCTTTGATATTTACTGTTTTATATATTGGTCATAAAATGCCATCAAACAAGAAGGAGCAGTATGCAAAGATTTTATCATTTCTAATGATCGGGTTTTTTGTAATTAATCATTCTTTTCTTTTT
>CABXBH010000009.1 GCA_902510415.1 uncultured Bacteroidota bacterium
TATTGATATATTAATTTTTGATATTCAAGATGTTGGAGTAAGGTTCTATACACACATTTCGACTCTTCATTATGTAATGCAAGCTTCTGCAGAAAATAATATTCCATTAATTGTGCTTGATAGACCTAATCCAAATGGTCATTATGTAGACGGTCCCGTCTTGGAAATTAAGAATAAAAGTTTTGTTGGAATGCATGAGGTGCCAATTATATATGGTTTAACCATTGGAGAATATGCCAAAATGATTAACGAAGAAGGTTGGCTAAATGATAAAGTAAAATCTAAATTACATGTAGTAGAATTAAAAAACTATGATAGACAATCAGAGTATGATTTACCAATAATTCCATCACCAAATTTACCAAACAAAAAATCAATTAATTTATACCCTTCTCTTTGTTTATTTGAAGGAACAAATATTAGTGTTGGTAGAGGAACTAACTTACAATTCCAAATTTATGGAAGCCCTTTTTTAAATAAAGAAAAAAATGATTTTCAGTTTAATCCTACAAAAAATAGTGGGTCAAAGTATCCAAAGCATGAAGATAAATTATGTTATGGAAAAAATTTATCACTAACAGAAAGACTAAATGAATTTAATTTAGAATTCATTTTAAAGGCTTATACAGATTCATCTAATAAATCCGAATTTTTTAATAATTATTTTATTAAACTTGCAGGTGTAGATGATTTAAAAAACCAAATTATCAGTGGCTATTCTCAGCAAGAAATCAAAGAAAGCTGGCAAAAAAAATTAGAGAAATATAAGTTAATGAGAAAGAAATATTTAATTTATAAATAATAAATCAATCGATGGGAAAAACAGTAGTAGAATACAGTAATGTTGAGATTGGATTAAATTCTGATTTTAAAATTCGAGAATTATCTCTTACTGTAAATAAAGGGGAGTTTGTATATCTAATTGGTAAGACCGGGTCTGGAAAATCGAGTATTTTAAAATCTATGTACGCTGAGAAAAAAATTATAACAGGTAAAGCATATATTTCAAAAACTAATTTAGCTACTATCAAAGATCGAGAGATTCCTTTATTAAGAAGAAAAATTGGAATTATATTTCAAGACTTTCAGCTACTTAAGGACAGGACCGTTTATAAAAACCTTGAATTTGTACTTAAAGCAACTGGTTGGACGAATTCAATGAGTATTAATGAGCAGATTAAGTCATGCTTAGACAAAGTTCATATCTCAGAATTATCTGAAAAATATCCTAGTCAACTTTCTGGCGGACAAAAACAAAAAGCAGCAATTGCAAGGGCTTTATTAAATAATCCTGAAATAATTATTGCAGATGAGCCAACAGGCAATTTAGACCCAAAAAGTAGTGTTGAAATAATGAATGTTTTAACTGAAATTAATCAAAATGGAAATACTATTTTAATGGCAACACATGATTTCCTTTTGCTAAAGCAATATAGGGGGAGAATTTTAAGATGTAATGAAGGTATGATTGATGAAATTGAATCTAAAGATTTAAATATTGAAACTGTTTACGTATGATTTCTATACTAATTCCGTGTTATGATTTTAATGCATATCCGCTTGTAAACATATTAGAAAAACAAGCATTAATGTTAAATATAAATTATGAAATTATTTGTATTGATGACGGTTCATTTTCTTCAAAAAATGAAATAAATCAAAAAATAAATTTGTTGACTAATGCAAAGTTTATAGAATCAAAAAAAAACTTAGGCAGAATTAAAAATAGGATTTTATTAGCAGAGAAATCTCAATATGACTGGCTTTTATATATTGATGTAGACACAATACCTAAGAATGAATATTTTCTGGCAAACTACATTACTTTTTTTAAAAAAGAGGTAATAATTTTTGGTGGCTGTAGTTATAATAAACCTCAAAATAAAAATTCAAATTTAAGATATAAATTTGGAAAATTTAGAGAAGAAATAATTGCATCCACAAGAAACAAAAATCCCTATAAATATATTTCTTCATCAAATTTTATGTGCAGAAAAAATATTTTATTAAATACTTTAAAAAAAATTGAAAGTATTTCTTATGGAAATGATTATATATTTGCGTCTTTGCTTAAGCAGGATAAGGTTAATATAACGCATGTTGATAATAAAGTTATTATTGAAGATATTGATGACAATCAAAAATTTTTAAGAAAAACCGAACAAGCTCTTGAAAATTTGTTGAAGTGCTATAAAAAAGGTTTATTAAATATACATAGCATTTCTATTCTAAGTGCATATGAATTTCTAGACAAGTTTTTATTAAAGAAAATTTTTGTTAAATCAACCAATTTATGCAAAAAAATAATCGATAATAATCTAGTAAAACAAAATCCAAATTTATTTTTATTTGATTTGTATAGACTGAGATATCTATGTCAGCTTAAATAGTTTTAAACTTTTTAAATTCTTTGTAATCTCTAAAATAATCTGATTCTTTAAAATAATCCGACGCTAAAACCATACAAACTGCAGCTGATGAAAAATCATCCATTTCTCTCCAAATTCCTTTTGGAATCAATAATCCTTTATCAGGCTTATTAAGCATTATTATTTTTTTGTTATTTCCGTCATCTAGATGAACATCAAAGCTACCACTTAATGGAATCATGAATTGAACTAAATCTTTGTGAGCATGCCCGCCTCTATACGCATCACTTGGCACATCATATAGGTAGTACACTCTTTTTATATCAAAAGGGATTATATCCTTTTCAATAAATGAAAGCTTACCGCGTCCCTTTGGATCAATTATTTTTGGAATATCAATAATTTTTATATCGTCTATTGTCGTTTTCATATTGATTTAAATTTATTTATTCCTTTAATACCTACTAAAAACTTATTTAAAATTTGATCATTTTTAATCATATTCTTTTTTTTCAGCAAGTATATATGATGAATTAATTTGAAATATGATAAATAACCGAAAAACTTATAAAAAATTGCTGCTCTAGCAAAAATATTTTGATCTCTATGTGCCATTTTTCCAGAACTATCAGAATTATGACTTAATATAATTGCTGAATTTGAAATTATATTTAAGCCTTTATCTAAACACTCCATTAAAAAAACATATTCGTCACCAGTGGGAAAGATAGACCCTAAACCAAACAAGGGGTCAAAACTTAAATTATTTTTAATAATAGATTCTCTTTTAAATGCAATAACAACTGAATTAATATCTCTAATAGTTCTTTCATCATGGTATTCTATATTTTTATAATCTTTAAATAATTTTCCCGATTCATCCACCATCCTGAATGTAATAATATCTGCATTTGGATTATTTTTAAATGAAGTTGATATAATAGCATAAAAATCTTCTTTATAGACTATATCATCATCAGCAAATACACAATAATCAAATGACGAATTTTTTATTGCTAAATTTCTACTAATAGAAAGACCTTTTGAATCAGAATTAATTACATTAATATTTTTAAAATTTGAATTAATGTTATTATCAGATTGATTAACAACTAAAATCGGATATTTAGATTTATTACTTTGAAAAAAAATATTATCTATAAAATCTAAATTGTTTTTATTCGTTGTAGAAATTAAAATCTCTAAATTATTTTTTTTGTCAATCAGATTCGGCATTAAAAATATATATTTGAAACAAGTGATAACAATATAATGAAAATCTTACTCATAGGTGAATATAGTAATCTCCACAATTCTTTAAAGCAAGGACTTGAAAAAGAAGGTCATAAAGTTGTTTTATTAGGAAATGGTGATGGCTTTAAAAACTACAATGTAGATATCTTAGTAAAATCATCAATTTTTGAAAATAGAATATTAAAAATTATAGCGAAAATAATTGATAAGATTTTTACAATTAGCCTTAATGAAATAGAAATTTTTTTTAAAGCAAGAAGAAAACTAAAACTTCTCAAAGGATATGATATAGTTCAACTAATTAACGAAAGAGCTTTTAATACATCTCCATTTTTAGAAAAAAAACTTTTAAAAGAAATATTTAATAATAATCAAAAAGTTTTTATGTTAGCCTGTGGGGTTGACCATAGAAGCGTTAGTTATGCAAATCAAAAAAAATTTAGATACTCAATTTTAACCCCGTACTTTGAAGATGTTTCGCTTAGAAAACAATATAAGTTTATTTTAAAATATTTAAAGCCTAATTATTCCAGACTTAGTGATTATGTCAAAAGTAATGTAGCTGGTATAATTAGCTCAGATCTTGATTATCATATTCCGTATGAAGGCACAAAAAAATATATTGGAATGATTCCAAATCCAATTAATACTGATAGTTTGAGATTAGAGCAAAATAAACAAGAAAGAAAAATTATGATTTTACATGCTATAAATTCAAAGAACAGAATTAAAAAAGGTAATGATATTTTTGAAAAAGCATTATCAATTATAAAGGATAAGTATTGTGATAATATTGAAATAATCAAAACGATTGATAAACCATATTTAGAGCATATAAATAATATTAAGAAAAGTGATATAGTTTTAGACCAAATTTATGCATATGATCAAGGATTTAATGCTTTAGAGGCTATGGCCTTAGGGAAAATAGTATTTACAGGCGCTGAAAAAGAATGGTTAGAAAAATATAATATTAAAGAAAATACAGTCGTTATCAATGCATTACCAGATGTATCTAATATTGTCAAAAAATTATCTTGGCTAATTGAAAATCCAAAGGAAAGAAATTACATATCCAAAAATGCAAGAAAATTTATTGAAGAATTCCATGATTATAAAAAAATTGCAAATAAATATTTAGAGGCGTGGGCAATATAAACAAACATTTTAAACCGAATTTTTTTATTCCAGGAGCTGCTAAATCTGGGACAACAACTTTACATGATTTATTAAATACTCACCCTCAAATATCAATGTCAACAAACAAAGAGCCTGTTTATTGGAATAATAAATCATTTGAAAAATATGATAAATTTGAAAAAAATAGATATGCTAATTTATTTGATGAAAATGCAAACATTAAAGGTGAATCAACAACATCTTACATGTATTATGACAACTTCATTAAAAATGTAAAAAATAATTATGATAAATCTCCAAAGTTTATTTTTATTTTAAGGAATCCAATTGATAGATATATTTCACACTTTTGGTGGATAAAAGGGTTAGGCTTAGAGAAAAACAATATAAAAGACGTAATAAAAAAAGGAATTCAAACCGATTTTACAGAATATGATTATTATCCAAAACATTATTTTCAATTTGGCCTATATTCAAAGTGGATACAACGTTTTATTGATAATTTTGGGCTTGAAAATATTAAAATAATAACTCTTGAACGTCTGATTTCAAATCGACTTGATACAGTTAATTCATGTTTTGATTTTTTAGGATTAAAAAAACTTGAATCAATACAAGAAAAATCCTCAAATAAAACTACAAGAATAAAGTATTCATGCATGTATCATTTTGTAAGAAAGTCTTCAATTGGTAAAATGAACTACACAAAAATTGGTAAAATATTTTTATCAAAGAAATCGATTCATAAAATAAAGAATAAATTGAAAGAGATAATAATAAATTGGAAAACAGAGGAATTTAAATACGAACCTTTACAATCAGAATATAGAAATTACTTAAAAGATGCTGGATATAATAGTGACGTGGAAAAATTAAAAGATATTTTTGATTATTCATTCGAAGAATGGAAAGACTTTAATTAATTGCAAATGAATTTTATAAAAACTTCCTTTTTATCTGGATTAAGTACCGCAATCAGTTTATTAGCTCGACTAATCTCAACAAAGATTGTTGCCGTTTATTTAGGTACTAACGGGATGTTTCTGATGGGGCAGCTTAAAGATTTTCTAAGACTAGGTAATACAATTGGTTCATTTGGAATTGAAAATGGTATTGTAAAATATGCGTCAGAATATGAAAATAATGAAAGAAAACTAAGTGACATAATTGGAACAAGTTTTAAGATAAACTTTGTAAGTGCACTGATTTTTTCAGGTATGATTTTAATTTTCAAAAATCAGATAGCGAATTTTCTTCAGATAAATTTCAGTGTAAAATTTTACTTTTTAATCTTGATTTTGTCGATTATATCAGCATCCATTCACACCTGCTTCTTGGCTATATATAATGGTCTAAATAAAATTAAACTATATGTGTTAGTTAATATTTTCTCTAATATCCTATCTGCTATTATTCTCGTTTTATTGGTATTAAAAATGGAGATAATAGGTGCATTTTATGCCCTTGCAATAAATCAAATATTTAGTTTATTTATCAATATTATATTTTTTACGATTTATAAACCATTCAATATTAAATGGATTTTTAGAAAATATTTATATGACAATTTAAAAAAATTATCCAGCTTTTCGATAATGGCTGTTGTTGGGCCAACGTGTTTAATAATATCAACATTTATAGTAAGAGATTATATATTTGAAGAGTTTGGAGCTGATTATGCTGGATCCTGGGAGGCAATGTGGAGGATTTCAGCAATTTATCTTTTATTTCTAATAACTACCTTCAAATTTTATCTAATACCAACTTTTTCTAAGCTTAATGAATCAGATCTACAGAAAGAAGTATTTAAAATTTGGAGGGTTGTTATTCCTATAATAATTATTATCACAGCTGGAGTTTATTTAACAAAAGATATCATTATTAATGTATTATTATCAAAAGAGTTTGTTTTAATAAATTCAATAATTTTCTTCCATCTAATTGGAGATATTATTAAAATAAATTGCTGGGTACTTGGTAATATTATGATATCAAAAGCAGATACAAAAAGTTTTGTATTTTTTCAAATTGAATGGTCAACAATATTTGTGATCCTAAGCTACATTTTTATTGAAAAATATGGATTTGTTGGTGTATCAATTTCTTATTTCATCACGTATATTATTCACTTTAGTTTATTAAATATTTACTTTAGAAAACTACTTTGGATTAATCATAAATCTTAAAGTTAGATTACACCTTTAAAAATATTTTTCTCTTGTATAATTGATATATAATTATATAAATAAATAAAGTGTAAAATATTGCCCAGGTTAAAGATGTAAGTTTTGTATATAGACCAAACTTAATGCCTATATCCATCCATAGTTCTTGTATGCCCATATTATCAATTAGTTTTATTTGAAATAATTTCCACAAAACTCCATGTAGAACATATGCAGTAATTGCATTTGATCCAAAAGCAATACTAAATTTAAGTTCAAAATCATAGCTTTTATAATCTATAATAAAAATTGAAATAGCTAATATTACCATTGCTATTCCAGAACTAAACATAACGTATGAGCTTGTCCAAATATGCTTGTTAATAGGAAAAAAAATATCCCAAAATAAACCAATTATTAATAATAAAGACCCTAATAAAATTAAATTTCTAATCTTATCAGAATCGTATTTAATTATTTCTCCCGTTATAATTCCTGAAATACAAGTGACTATTGCAGGAATTGTGCTGAAAAACCCTTCAGGGTCCCATGTTGTCATATACATTCGACCTGGAACTATAAAGCTATCCACCCAAGCGGCAAAATTTATACCTGGTTCAATTGTCCCCGCGTCAAAACCACCAAACGGAACAAACATCATTAAAATCCAGTAAAAAATTAAAATAAGAAAACTTGTAGTTACGAAAAAAACAAGATTGAAATTAAGATATAATATGGAGCAAATTAGGTATACTAAAGCGATTCTTTGCAGAACACCCACAAAACGAAGGTTATAAAAATCAAAATCAGGGAAAAGTGATAAAAATATTCCTAGAGCAAATATAATGACTGATCTTCTTATTATTTTGAGATAAATATTTCTATTAAAATTATTTTTTATTTTAACAAATGACAATGAAATTGATACTCCAACAATAAAAAGGAAAAAAGGAAAAATCAAATCAGTTGGGGTAGCACCATGCCATTCAGCATGTCTTAAAGGGTTATAGACATATGACCAGCTTCCTGGTGAATTAACAATAATCATCGCTATTATTGTAATACCTCTAAAAAAATCTAAGGATAATAGCCTTTTCATGGAATTTATTAAACAATCAGATTTCTTAATTTATCAAATTTAGAAATTTCAATTTCATAAAAATCTTGAATTAAAGATTTAGCACCATAACCCTCTTTCCAGTAAATTAACCCTTTGTTAATTTTTTTCCCTTGTTGTTCATTTGAGGTACCAAAATCAAAATACTTATGTTTAGGAAAAATCTTGGTTATTAAGTTATAAAATAAAAAATCTAATGAACCAAGTAAGTTCTTTTCCATATTAGAACCAATATATTGAACATGAATAACATTTTTAGTTTGAAAAATTGTTGTACCAGCAACTATTTCTTCATCATGGTATACATTAAACTGCCTAATATTTTGTTTAAAATTATTTTTTAACTTTTGAATTTCACCCAAGTTATGAACTGGTTTAACAGAATGCTTGTCAGATAGCCTAGGGATTAAAATTATATTCCAAAATTCATCTAAATCATCAGTTTCTTTAATTTCTAAATTATTTTTTACTCCTCTTTTATAACCCTGAATTCTATCTTTTGAGAAATTAAAATCATTTTGCATGTCAATTACTGAAATAATATCTCTTCTATAAATATTAGCCTCAGTAATAAAGGCTAAATAATCTAATTCTCCATTGAAATCTGAGTTATAAATTGAAGGAATTTGTTTGATAAATAATTTTTCAAAAGATTTTTCAAAATAGTAATTTAAAATATTTTCGAACAGTTCTAAATACTGGGTAAATTTCATATCGCTTTTAACTAGGATTCCACCATAGGTAAGTCCCTGATGGGAATAAACACTTTTTCCAATAGTGTTTGAAGGAAATAAAGCAATTAACTCAGAATCTTTAAAAACCAATAAAGAATGGTCGTCAAACTTATCAGAATGATAATCCATAAAATCTCTTCTAAATAAAAAAGTAGAATTTTTGGATAAATTTATAAAATCATCCCATCTAGATTTATGAATCTTACTATAAGCTTCAATCGAAACCATATGAATATTTTTTATTTATCCTTGACAAAATCCTTCATGATAAAAACATGAGGAACCGTCAAACTTGAAATAACAATAAATACAAACAAAATTAAGTTATCACTTGTCAGTAAATCATTGTTGTACTGATATAGTAAAAAACCAAAAATTATTGAAAGTATTGTGAAGGGTAAAGTTTTTAAGTAAAATTTTGCAAAATTATCATTTTTGAACTCCTTAAACTCTAACATCAACATTGGTAAGGAATGACAAAAACCAAAATATAAAGCGAAAGATGTGAGTAAATCAGTATGAAAAAATACCATATATAAAATTGTTATCTCTGCATATAAAGGAACCTTCCTCTTAATATCAAAATTTATAATTGATAACATTAAAATAGCTACCGAAATAAGAAGAAAAAACACATTGTCAAAGCCCGATAAATCTAAATTTGAAAATTCAGGAATTATGTATAATATTTCTTGAAGTTCTGCAATATTATTTAAAAATAAAGACAATAAAATATTAGCGCCAACCACAAAATTTAATAATTTATTATCAGTGGAATTATATCCAATCACCTGAGTTTCTCCAAAATGATAACAGGAAATAATTAGAAAAACTAGTAGCCCAAGAAAAGGTGATATAATCCAAAGAATTATATTTAATATAATTAGAGATACATAAGTAAGAAAAAATACAAACTTGCTTTGAAATTTTCTAGCACTTGGATTTATAAAAGCAATAATATGATCAACTGACCCATGAGGTATACCAATTGATAGCATAACTATCATAAATAATAAAACTGAATAAGAACTTTCAAGACCAAAAAAAATAATAGAGAAAGCAAGAATCAATCCAGCTATTTTAGATTTAACAACAACATTCATAAAGGTTAGTTTATTTGAAATAAATATAAAAAAAAAAGGTGAGGATAAAACCTCACCTTTTCTTTAAAGTTAATTATTAAGCAAAATTAGCTTCTTGCAGCATGCCATACAGCCATACCAAATCCAATTTTGTTAATAGCATCACCTACGTTGTAAATGATATTCATAGCTCCTTCATCGATAGCTACAAAAGCATACCAACCGTCAGTTCCTGCCATATATCCAAGAGGATAAATAGCCCAACCAACAAGAACGAACCATTGTAACATTCTACCAGCCTCTGGAATTTTACCAGAACCACTAGCTAAAGCGTTACCTACAGCACCTGAAGGACCACCGAAGATAGATAAACATCCAACTTCATAAGCCATCCAGAAGTAAGCAAGACCTGAAACAGCACCCCAAGTTTGAGCGTCTAACATTCCTGTTACACCTGACTCACCGAAGTACCCAGCTACTAACATTACAACTGATGCCCAGAATAATTTTCTCATTCCTACACCTGTTAATAGAGCAAATTCTACAACCATTAACGGTACAGTAAGAATCCAGTCTATGTACCTTAATTCAGTTGGAGAAGATCCGTCAAGAACCCACTGCTCTCTCATGTAAAAATAATGCACAGCTGCAATACCTGTAATAAGTGCTGCAACAAGCATTGAATCTTTAAATTTCTTGTCAACTTGACCGTGTTGCATTAAAAACCACACAGTTGCTGCTAACATCGAAACTGAGCCGATAAAAAATGTAAACCCAGTGAAATCACCTGGCTTAATTGAAGCGGCGTCAAAAATAAAATTTAACATTTCCATAATTATATAGTGTTTAATTTGTTATACACCAAAATTACACAAATTATATGCCAAATTGTTAAAAAAATCTTAATTTTTTTTATAATGATTCAATAAAAATGGTACCCAATTGAATCTCTTTTATTCATTTTTAACCTGTAAAAGTTTAAAATTATTTAATTCTGAAAGGTAAATAAGGATTTTTAAGAAAGTTAAAGAAAGTACTTAAAATACCCCGGAAAAACTTGTAAAATGTCAATATTGGGTATAATTAGGCTTTAGTTTAAGTACTTGTTTGTTAGAAATTTATCAAAAAAAATGTTAAATATTTAAAGAGTTAATAATTATTAAATATTACAAATTATATAATAAATTTGTTTTAATTATCTTTCAAAAATGAAACTATCCTCGATTCCTAATATTAAGTTCTTAGATTCTAATAATTTCTTTCTGATAGCAGGCCCATGTGCTATCGAAAGTGAAGAAATGGCATTTAAAATTGCTGAAAGAGTAATTGAACTCTCTGAAAAATTAGAAATTCCATACATTTTTAAAGGAAGTTTTAAAAAAGCCAACAGAAGTAGACTTGACAGTTTTACGGGTATTGGAGACGAAAAAGCTTTATCTATTTTAAGTAAAATTAGAAAACATTTTAAGGTTCCTGTTACTACAGATATTCATAATATTCATGATGCTGATTTTGCTGCTAAATATGTTGACATATTACAGATTCCAGCATTTTTGGTAAGACAAACTGATCTTTTGGTGGCTGCTGCAAAAACAAAAAAAGTGGTTAATCTTAAAAAAGGACAATTTATGAGCCCTGAGAGTATGCAATTTGCAGTAAATAAGATAATTGATAGTGGGAATAAAAATGTTATGATAACCGATAGAGGCACAATGTTTGGATACCAGGATTTAGTTGTTGATTTTAGAGCAATACCAACTATGAAGACTTATGCTACTACAATTCTTGATGTGACTCATTCACTGCAGAAACCAAATCAAAATTCAGGAATTACAGGTGGTCTACCATCCATGATTGAAACAATCGCAAAAGCTGGGGTTGTTAATAATGTTGATGGTTTATTTATTGAAACGCATCCTGAACCTTCAAAAGCGTTAAGTGATGGAAAAAATATGATTCCCCTAGATAATCTTGATAAACTACTTTCTAAGCTGGTTGCTATCAGAAAAACTATTAACTCTTTCTAGAAAGAAAAATTTCAGAATTTTACTACAACTTAACTTTATTAATGATACCATATTTATCAATTAGGTAAACTAGTGCAGTCATTGTTGCAGCACCTAATTCAAGCTCTCTTTTATGAATAGACTCAAAAGTATCATTTTCTGAATGATGATGATCAAAATATCTTTGAGAGTCTGGCTTAAGACCACTCAGGACATTATAAGGAGTTTTTAAGGGGCCTATATCCGCTCCGCTACCTCCAAGTTCAAAAAAATGAATTAAATAAGGCTTAAATAATTCTTTCCAACTTTGAATTTGAGCAAAATTACTTTCATCAGTATCAAAATAAAAACCCCTTGGGGTAAATGCACCGGCATCACTTTCTAAAGCAAAAATATGATTCTCACCTTTTCTGAAAGCCTCCTCAGCATATTTATTACCTCCCCTAAGTCCATTTTCTTCATTCATAAACAACACAACTCTAATACTTCTTTTTGGAGTAATTCCTGAAACTTTAAGTAATCTTAAAACATCCATAGATTGAACACAACCAGCTCCATCATCATGTGAACCGTCTCCAATATCCCAAGAATCTAGATGACCTCCAACTAAAATATATTCATCAGGATACTCTGAACCTGTTATCTCACCAATCACATTATGTGATAAAACATCATCCATCTGCTTACAGTTTTGTTTAAAATAAAACTGAATATCATTATCCATCTTTAGCATAGAACTAAGTAAATCTGCATGTTGTGTACTTATAGCAGCAGAAGGAATTCTGTCATTAACTGGAATTTTACCATATGTCATACTTCCTGTGTGTGGAGAATCGTCAATTGCTAAATTCATAGATCTTACAATGACACCAGCCGCACCATACTCGATAGCATGCACTGCACCTTCATATCTTTGATTAACACAACCACCATAGGCCTTAAATGTATCTATCAAGGTTGCATCCATAGGTCTATTGTAAAAAACTATTTTACCTTGGATTTTATCTTTACCTAATTTTTCAAGCTCCTCAAAGCTTTTCACTTCTATAAGATTTGCTTTAAGTCCAGTTGCAGGAGTAGCTATTGAACCTCCTAGGGCACAAATATTAACTTTAGTGGTTTTGCCTGGAGCTGTTTCGATGTAAGCAAACTCTGGAGCTCCTCTAACCCATTTAGGTACCATTACAGGTTGTAACCATACTTTGTCGAGTCCCATTAACTCCATCTCGGATTTGGTCCAATTGACAGCTCTTTCAGCATTTAATGAACCTGAAAGTCTTCCCCCAATCTGATTAGATAAATAATCTAGCCATTCATAACTTTTACCATTAGTGAGAGAATTTGAATAAATCTCTCTTATTACTTTTTCATCACTTTGAGCAAATGAAGTGAAAGAAATAAATAAAATAATAATATATCTCATCTTATATTTTAATAAAATCTTTAACATTTTTTACGGAAATTTCTTTATCTCCTAGGATAATAAGTCTTTCAATAACATTTCTTAACTCTCTAACATTTCCTGACCAGTCATATTTTTTCATTAAATCTATTGCTTTGACAGTAAACTTCTTGATATCATTTCCTTGAGAATTAGCAATACTTTTAGAAAAATGTTCAATTAATAAAGGAATGTCATCCTTTCTTGAATCTAAAGGAGGAACATCAATTATTATTACTGCCAATCTATGGTACAGATCTTCTCTAAATTTACCTTCTGAAATTTCTTTTTTTAAGTCTTTATTGGTTGCAGCAATTACACGTACATCTATTTTTATATCCTTACCTCCACCAACTTTTTGTATGCAGTTATCTTGTAAAACTCTTAATACTTTTGCTTGAGCAGATAAACTCATGTCTCCAATTTCATCTAAAAAAATTGTTCCATTGTGAGCTGCTTCAAATTTACCTACTTTATCTTTTATAGCACCAGTAAATGAGCCTTTAACATGTCCAAATAGTTCACTTTCAATTAACTCACTAGGAATTGCTGCACAATTTACTTCAATTAAGGGCTGATGTGCTCTTTTGCTTAAAATATGAATTGATTTAGCAACAAGCTCTTTACCTGATCCATTAGGACCATTAACTAAAATCTTTGCGTCAGTTTCTGCCACTTTGTCGATTAGACCTTTAATCTCCTTGATTGCCTTACTTTTACCAACCATTTCAAAGTTTTTACTAATTTTTCTTTTAAGCATTTTATTTTCAACTACTAATTGTTTTCTGTCAAGTGCATTTCTAACAGTAGTTAATAATCTATTAAGATCGGGAGGTTTAGAGATATAATCAAAAGCACCTTTTTTCATTGAATCAACCGCTAATTCAAGGTCGCCGTGACCTGATATCATTATAATTGGGGTTTCAGGTGTGTTTTTTTTTGAATAGTCTAATACTTCAATACCATCAACTTTTGGCATCTTAATATCAGAGATAATTAAATCAAAAGAAGTTTTTTTAATCTTATTAATTGCTTCAATACCATTTTCAGCTTCTTCAATTTCATGAGATTTATCCTCTTCGGATAAAATTTTAACTAACACTCTCCTTATTGCAGGTTCATCTTCTATTATTAAAATTTTAGACATATTTTTTAATATTTAAGCCATTTAATTAACTCTTTGTATGACGGCTTTTTTCCATACATTAAGATACCAATTCTATATATTTTTGCAGCAATCCAAATTATTAAAATAACAGATAAAAATAAAATTAAAACCGAAATTATCTGTTCAATCAAAGGAACTCCATGTGGAATTCTCATCATCATAACAATTGGTGATGTCAAAGGAACAAATGAAAAAATTTGAGCAACAATTCCATTTGGATCTTCCGGAACGGTTAACATTCCAACATACAAAGCGACAATTAAAATTATTGTGATAGGCATTAAAAACTGCTGAGCATCAGTTTGATTATCAACTGCTGCACCTATAGCAGCAAAAATTGATGCATAAAGTAAATAGCCGCCAAGAAAATAAAGAACAAATGCAATCATAATATTTGTCAATGGTAAATTAATAAATGCAGAAATCATACCAAGAGCTGCAGAGGATACAGCGCTGTCTTGTGATGCGTTCAAAACAATTTGAGAATCTTCATATGTTGAAGATATACCAAAAATTGAAGAAATTATTGATGTGAAAATAAAGAACAATACACCCCATACTATAAATTGAGTTAAACCAGCTAATGAAGTTCCAATTATTTTACCTGTCATTAGATAAAAAGGTTTTACTGATGAAACCACAATTTCAATAATTCGATTTGTTTTTTCTTCAATAACGCTCATCATTATCATACTACCGTAGACGAAAATAAACATATATAGCAGCATTCCTAAAACAAATCCAAAAATATATTTTACTAATCCGTCAGACTTAGTAGTTTTTTCACCTTGAAAGGTCTCTTGCAATAAATTGACATATATTTTTTTACTGTTAATTTTTTCTATATCAATTCCTTCAATTTTAAAATTTTCATTTGTTAATATTTTCTCCAACTGAGATTCAATATTATTAATAATTGTTAATGATGAAGCCTCTTCAGAAATAAAAGAAATAGAATCTGCAATTGATTTTGGTGATTCTAAATTATTTATATATAGTAATCCATAATCAGATTTAGTGTCAGAAATAATTCTAGCTTCTTCCAACGAAAAATCTCCCAATAATTCATATTTAATTGAATTAGATGATTTTAGTTTGTCATATATATATCCTGTATTATCTACAACAGAAATATTTTTAATTCTTTCGTTATTAACACTCGTTAACCATCCGATAAAGAAAACAATTCCAGCGATAAAAAGAGGGGTAAGCAACGTGGATAAAATAAAAGTTTTATTAGTTATTTTATTAAGATATTCTCTTGAAGTAATAAGTGTAAATTTTCCCATATTAGTCGTTTTCTACAGAATTAATAAATATTTCGTTTGCGGTTGGAATCACCTCTTTAAAGTGTATTATTTTAGAGCGTTCATTTAGTAATTTAATCAGGTCATCAGAGTTTTGATTGGACTTTAATTTAACATTCATCTTTAAATTATCTCCAATAGTTCTAAAAGTAGGTTCTAAAATATCATATTTTAATTCTAATTGTTTTTTTAATGTTTGGACTTCGTTTGAACTAACAGCGATTTCAAAAGTGTTAGTTCTAAAATTTCTCTTAATATCATCAAGTTTTCCGTCTAATATTTTATTGGACTTATTGATAAGAGCTATATATTCACATAATTCCTCCACTGACTCCATTCTGTGTGTTGAAAATATTACAGTTGCACCGTCTTTATTTAATTGTAAAATTTCATCTTTAATTAAATTTGCATTAATCGGATCAAATCCTGAAAACGGCTCATCAAAGATTAATAATTTAGGCTTGTGCAACACAGTCACTATGAACTGAACTTTCTGTGCCATTCCTTTTGAAAGTTCTGTTACTTTTTTATTCCACCAATCAGATATCTCAAATTTTTCAAACCATTTTTTTAGTTCTAGTTTAGCTTTCTGTCTATCCATTCCCTTCAACTGAGCTAAATAGATTGCTTGTTCACCAATTTTCATCTTCGGATATAGGCCTCTTTCCTCAGGCAAGTATCCAATTTCTTTGATATGATTTATATTAAGCGCACTGTTGTTAAAAAGTATCTTACCTGTATCTGGAGCAGTAATCTGATTAATAATTCTAATCAAAGTTGTTTTTCCAGCTCCATTAGGCCCTAGCAAGCCAAATATTGAACCTTCAGGAATATTAATTGAAACGTTGTTCAAAGCCGTAAACTGTCCAAAGTGTTTACTGACAGAATCGATAGAAAGTAAATTATTCATGAATTATTAAGGTTAAGTTTTAAATATAATATTTAAACTTGTGGTAAACGTATTTAACCTTAATATTTAATAAAAAATTAAGAAAACATATCTTTTACCCTATCAAAAAATGACTTATCAGAGTTCTCAGGTTTCGGATCAAAATGCTCATTTTCTTTCATCGATTCAAAAAACTGTTTTTGTTTTTTATCCAAGGTTTTTGGTGTCCAAACATTAACATGCACAAGCAAATCTCCACTACCATATCCGTTTATATTTGGAACTCCCTTACCTCTAAGTCTGAGGATTTTACCCGATTGCATTCCAGGTTCTATTTTAATTCGCACTTTTCCTGAAACAGTTTCTAGTTCTTTACTAGATCCCAAAACAGCATCAGGTATACTTACATATAATTCATAATGCAAATTATCTCCTTCTCTTTGAAGCTTATCATGGGGAACCTCGTTAATTACTACAAGTAAATCTCCGCTAATTCCATTTCCAGGTGCTTCATTACCCTTTCCAGTCACCTTTAGCTGCATATCATCAATAACCCCTGCTGGAATAGGTATTTTAACCGTCTCTTCTTTGGTAATCATTCCATTGGCATCTGAACCACTAGGTCTATTATCAATCTGCTGACCAGACCCTGAACATTTTGGGCAAGTTGTAGATGTTTGCATTCTTCCAAGAATTGTATTAGTCACTCTTGTAACTTGACCAGCGCCATTACATTGTGAACAGGTGGAAAAAGTAGCTCCTGGTGCAAGCACCTTTCTTTTAACTTTAATTTTTTTATCGACTCCATTACAAATTTCTTCTAAAGATAAATTAACTCTAACCCTAAGATTACTTCCCTTTACAACACGTCTTCCTTGAGAACCACCAAATCCACCAAATCCACCAAAGGCCCCTCCAAAAATGTCACCAAATTGACTGAATATATCATCCATATTCATTCCTCCTCCAAAACCGGCTCCGCCGTTTTGAAAAGCTTGATGTCCAAATTGATCGTATTTTGCTTTCTTATCAGGATTACTTAAAACATCGTATGCTTCTGCAGCTTCTTTAAATCTTTCCTCAGCTGCACTATCACCTGGATTTTTATCAGGATGATATTTTATAGCCATTTTTCTGTAGGCTTTTTTTATTTCAGAAGCAGAAGCTCCTTTACCTACTCCTAAAATTTTATAATAGTCTTCCTTCATAATTATTTTCCAATTACAACTTTTGGATATCTTATAACCTTATCACCTAGTTTATATCCTTTTTCAATTATATCAATAATTTTTCCCTGCATATTTTTACTTGGTGCTGGAATTTGTGTAACAGCCTCATGATCATCTGCGTTAAAATCATCACCCTTGCTAACCTCAACCAAGCTTAATCCCTTTGATTTTAGAGTATCAAACAACTTATTCTTTATCAACAAAATTCCTTTAAGCGTTTCGTTTTCTTTATCCTTTTCAATCTCTACAGAGGCTCTATCAAAGTCGTCTAAAACAGGCAGCAATGAAACCATCACCTCTTCACTTGCAGTTGAAAATAATTCGATTCTTTCTTTTGCGGTTCTTCTTTTATAGTTTTCAAACTCTGCAAATAAACGCAAGAATTTATCTTTCTCAATTTTTAACTGTTCATCCAAACCTACTTCTTCAACCTTTTTTTCAACAGATTCGTTAGTTTTATCTGAATCAATTTTTTTATTTGATTTTTTTTTCGCCATCTATTTGATTTAATTACTCTATTGCAAAATTACTGCCATATTGGTATAAATGCCAAAATGTCACTTTAAAATATTTGTAATTGTAGTTTCAATCTCATTAAAATGAAACTTAAATCCAGTTGCTTCAATTTTTTGACAGGAAATCTTTTGACTTTTGAATAAAATAATATGCATTTCACCAAAAATAATTTTAAAAAATATTTTTGGAATAGATATCCAAATATAAACGTTGCCCTTAATTTTTGAGACAATCTTAGTAAATAAATAATTAGACAAAGGATTTGGGGCTACTCCATTATAAATTCCATTTAATTTCATCTCAACAGAGTGTATAAATAATCTAGAAATGTCTTTGATATGAATCCATGATTGCCATTGTTTACCAGACCCAAAATATACACCAAAACCAAATGTCATAGGCTGCATAGTTTGTTTTAGAACTCCACCTTTATTTGATAAAACTAGGCCTATTCTTATTATAGCTACATTTTTAATAATATCTTTAAAGGAGCTTGCAGCATTTTCCCATTGTTTTATTACATCAGCAAGAAAATAATTACTTTTCTTAATTTCATTTTCATCATATTCATTATCATCAGAGCTCGGGTAAGCTCCAATTCCACTAGCAGAAATAATCGTATCAATATTGATATTGTTATTTACGATAGTATCCTTTAGGAATTTTAAACTATTTACTCTACTATTTAAAATGAGTCTTTTATTTTTTTTTGACCATAGCCTGAATATAGATGCTCCTGACAAATTAATAATAGCGTTAACTCCGTCAAAACATGCTAAATCAATCTTTTTTTGCTCAGGATTCCAATAATATCCTTTGCACCCATGAAAACTATGTATTTTGCTTTTACTAGTGGTTAAAAAATTTATCTTAATATTCTTATTAAGACAATCCTCAACTATTTGAGATCCTATCAGTCCAGTTGCACCGGTAATTAATATCTTCATTTATTTCTAAAGTTGAAGTAAATATAATTTAAATGATTAATTTTGCATGAATTTTATTCCTTTTAATATGCACCAAGAATTGAAAATTATAAAAACTGAAAAAAGCAAAATTCATGATATAGATTTTAACCGCTTTTCATTTGGGTCTGTATTCACAGATCACATGTTTGAATGTGATTTTATTGACGGTAAATGGGTAAATCCAATTATTAAACCTTACCAAGCTATTTCAGTTGAACCATCAGCAAGTGTGTTTCATTATGGTCAAGCTATTTTTGAAGGAATGAAAGCTTATAAAGATAAAAATGATGAAGTTTGGTTATTTAGACCTGATCAAAATTTTGAAAGGATTAATAAGTCTGCTGTAAGAATGGCAATTCCTGAATTTCCAAAAGATTTATTTTTTGAAGCACTCACAAAACTAGTTGATATTGAAAGAGAGTGGGTTAAACACGGCGAAGGAAGGTCGCTTTATATTAGACCTTTTGTTATTGGAAATGAATACGCTATTCAAGCTGTTCCTTCAAAAAACTATAAGTTCATGATTATATGCGCACCTGCAACTCTTTATTATACGAAAAAATTAAAGGTTAAAGTAGCCGATAAATTTAGTAGAGCTGCTTCAGGTGGTGTTGGATATGCTAAAGCTGCTGGTAATTATGCTGGACAATTCTACCCGACAAATCTTGCTAAGAAAGAAGGTTTTGATCAAATAATATGGACAGATTCAAACGAGCACAATTACTTGGAAGAAGCTGGTACAATGAACGTTTTTTTTAGAATCAATGATACGCTAATAACTGCTCCAACTACTGATACCATTTTGGATGGAGTAACAAGGAAAAGCATCATTCAAATTGCAAAGGATAATGGAATTTCAGTTGAAATCAAAAAACTAAAAATTGATGAATTAAAATCTGCCGCAAAAAACGGTAGCTTGAAAGAAATTTTTGGTGCTGGAACTGCAGCTGTAGTTAGCGAAATAAAAGCTTTCCAACATATGGGAGAGTTATTTGAGTTGAATATACAGAATGATTCATATGCAGAAAGACTCAAGACAAATTTAGTTGGGATTCAAACAAATCAGCTTGATGACCCACACAATTGGAGATGTAAGGTTTAAGAATCTAAAATCCCTTTAATATTTGGTTTAAAATAGTTGGGGCCTTTTAAAACTTTACCATCATCACGATATATTGGATTCCCATCATCCCCTAATTTACTCATATTGCTATTTTGTATCTCACTAAAAACCTCATCAATTTTATGCTGCATTCCATGCTCAATAATAGTACCACACAAAATATAAAGCATGTCTCCCAAAGCATCAGCAACTTCAATCATGTCATTGTTATTAGCAGCCTCTAGATACTCCTGATTTTCTTCTTTCATTAAATTGAAACGCAAATTATTCTTATTAACTCCTAAGTCAGCCTTTGGTTCTTCCAAGTAATCCAACTTAAATGCTTTATGAAATTCTTTGACTGCTAATATTTTATCTTTCATGGTATTAAATTATTCTAATATTTATTAGTTTCGCAAAAAAAAATGTTTTCTCAAGGTCAATTAATTTTTGCTTTATTATTCACTATTGTCTTCTCTATTTTGTTGTTTTTAGCATATAAAAAAGATGCTAAATTACACAGAAAATATTATAAAGGCAGCGCTTGGGTTTTACTTGCTTTTATAGGCTTCATTGGACTTATAGCAGCAATTAAATTTCTATTTGTTTAGTCTAAAAACCCAAATCTATCACTATACTGTAGCATTTGATACTCAAAGCTATTTACATATTTTACCTCAATATCAATTAGTTCATTCTCAGTATTGTAAACTGGAATTAACTCAGGATTGACAAAGCCTGAATATGCAGCGCCTTCAAATTTTTCATTTCTCTTTAATATTTCTGCGTGTAAATCTTGATCGACCTTAACACCAAAACCTTCAACTAATTTTTCAGCGGCATCATAGTCTCCCTCTGATTTAATTCTTTGCGTCTCTCTCAATAATTGGCCAAATAAAACTCTTAGCTTATCATAATCATTTATATTAAAATATGTTTTTCCATCTCTTTTAACTTGTTCAATTACATTATCCTTAAGGCCTTTTTCATACACCCATTCACTAACCCATTTTCTATTTCTCATATGAGCTTGTTCAACATCATCTCCAAGATTCAACCTGATTAATTGAGTCATCATACCATTTCTTATATAACCATCATAGGAAGCTTTTCCAACAGCTTTCCAATCATCAACAAGTCCTAGTTCTTGAATTTTTGAATTATAAACGTAATATAAAGCCAATAGATCAGCTCTACCCTCTTCCATTGTTGACCTGTAAGTTTTGAGTGTTTCACTTGGAGTACCAACACCAGGATTAATTTGACCAGAAGCATGCCCAATAACTTCATGCAATGCAGTATGCATATTATCAGCTAAAGCCCCATATTTTAACTCCAGCTCATATTCTTCATCGTCATTAACAAATTCTTTAAGTCTACCACTGCTTCCTGCATTATTATAAGCATTCTTAATATTACCAAGTGAAACTGATTTACTTCCAATAGAAGCTCTAATCCAGTTTGCATTTGGTAAATTAACTCCAATTGGAGTGCTTGGAGATGCATCACCAGATTCACCAGCAACATTTACTGTTTTATAGCTGACCCCAACTACCTTAGCTTTTTTATGCTCTTCCATAAGGGTAGTATTATTCTCAAACCATTGTGCATTTTCTGATAATTCTGACATTTTTCTTGACATGTCAAAATCGTTTATTTGAACAATATTTTCATAAGAACCTCTTAAACCAATTGGGTCATTATATACTTCAATAAATCCATTGATATAATCAATATTTCCTTCTGTTGCCTTTGTCCAAGCTACACAGTAATCATCCCATGTTTTTAAGTCTCCCGTTCTGTAATAATCAGCTAATATTTTTAAGGCATCACCCTGCGGTTTATTTTCTGCAACTTCAACTGCCTTATTTACCCATTTGATAATTTCAGAAATTGATTCTCCATAAAGACCATCAGCTTTGTATACAACTTCTTTCACCTCACCATCTTCTTTAACTAATTTTGAATTTAGACCATAAGAAAGCGGCTTAGTTTGATCAGGTTGTTTTTTTGCATTATAGAAATTAATCACATCTTCAGTAGTGATATTAGGTCCATAAAAATTAACAGCAGATTTTAAAACATTATCAACTCCTTTAGTTTTATCTACCATTTTTGAATCTTTATCATTAAAAATTACTTCGTACGCATCCCCAGTGAGTATGGTATTTGTCGATACTAATAAATTATCGAAATATTTTTTAGAAAAACCAGGCATCATTTTATCATTTGAATAATGATGATGTATCCCATTACTAAACCAAATCCTTTTTAGATATACTTCAAAAGCAATCCAATTATCAGAATTTTTTTCTCCATTAAAATTTCTGTAAATATTTTCTAATGCTGCTCTAATCTCAAGATTGTGTCTATACTTTTGGTCCCACATAATATCTCTACCAGCTAATCCAGCTTGGGTTAAATAATAAACTAGCTCCTTTTCTTTTAAAGTAAGCTCATCCCATCCTGGAATTTGATATCTAAGGATTGCTAAATCGGCAAATTGATCAACTTTATATTCAAAAGAATCTGCGCTTGTTGGAACATAAAAATTACTTTTTTCATCAGTGCAACTAAAAAATGTAACTGAAATTATTAATGTTAAAATTAATGGTCTGAATTTCATAAAACTTATTTATAAATTGAATATCTAATGTAAAGATTTTTTTTGGCTCTTAATAATGTTGAATAAACTATTAACAGTAAATTAGCAGTGATAATTTATGTTATGAAAAGTTTTATTTTGGTATTCATTGGAGGTGGATTAGGAAGCGGTCTAAGATATTTAATTTCTAATGCAATAAGTCAATACTCTAAGGCATTACCATATGGTACATTCACAGTGAATATATTAGGGTGTCTACTGATTGGAATTATACTTGGATATGCCCAAAAAGAAAATGCACTTAGTAGTAATCAAACACTTTTATTAGCGACAGGGTTTTGTGGAGGTTTTACTACATTTTCTGCCTTTGCAAATGAAAACTTGGAACTAATAAAAAACGGAGAAATCTTTAATTTCTCTTTTTATACTATTGGTTCCGTTTTAATCGGAATTTTCGCTGTTTTTATTGGTTTTTATCTTACCAACCGATAGATTGATTAATAATCATTAGGATTAATTTTTAACAAAGTTTTTAACCCCAGCCATTATTCTAGCATTTAAAAAGTTTTCTCTTGGTACTAAAGGGCAAGAGAAATTTTCATCATAAACACATTGAGGATTATATGCCTTATTAAAATCGACAGTTATTGAATCATTATCATTAAGATAGAGGTCTAGGTATCTTCCCCCTCCATATGTTTCATCTCCGTTAGTCATGTCTAAAAAGGGAAGAAACACATAATTTTCATATCCATCTAAATCCCTGTATTCTAAATTTTCGTAAACTGATAATATGAATTCTTTATTATCCATCATAAAAAATAAATGACCGAATTTTCTAAAATCAGCAGGTGTGTCAGTGGTAGTTTTCATTTTAAATGGAAGGCTCATAGGAGTTTCTTCGATTTTAGCCTTTACTACATATTTTGAGTCAAATTGAAAAAAATCTAATCCTTGAAAATTTTTTAAATCTTTTGCTTTTAAAGGAGATACTGAAGCATCTTTGAAAAAATTATTTACCTGCTTTTGATGTTCAGTTAAATTATCATTTTCATATCTCTTCTGTTCTCTACATGAAAAACAAAAAATAATGACTATTACCAACAGTATTCTCATAGTTTGTAAAATTAAAAATATCCCGCAAAACCAAATCAATAAATTTTAATTATTAAATTTATGATTCCCCCAAAATTAGAATTATGAAAAAAATATTAGGTTTAGTTACATTACTGTTTTGCTTAAACACATTAATAGCACAAGATTATTACTTAGAAAATAATGGTCCTTACGAAAATAATATACAAACACCAGAAGAATTTCTAGGCTATGAAATTGGATTTGAACACACTCGCCATGATCTTATCGTAGCTTATCTAAATTATTTATCAAATAGCTCAGAAAAAGCTAAATTGATTAAATACGGAGAAACTCATGAGGGAAGAGACCTTATAATGCTTATAGTTTCATCTAACAATAACTTAAATAATCTAGAAAAAATAAAAAATGAGCATCTAAAGTATACGTTACCTGAAACTAGGCTAGAAGTAGATGAAGATCTGCCTATAATTATAAATCTTGGTTATGGTGTGCATGGAAATGAACCATCCAGCGCAGAAGCTGCAATGTTAACAGCTTATACTCTTGTTGCTTCAAAAAATATTAAAATTGAAAGGTTTATAAATAACTCCGTAATTTTTATTGACCCAACTATCAATCCTGACGGAAGAGACAGACATTCTCAATGGGCAAATCAATATAAGTCTATAAATCTTGTTGCCGACAGTAATGATGCTGAGCATAATGAAGCATGGCCAAGGGGAAGAACAAATCATTATTGGTTTGATTTAAATAGAGATTGGTTGTTAGCAGTTAATCCTGAGAGTAAAGGAAAATTAAAATGGTTTCACAGTTGGTATCCAAACGTTGTGACAGATTTCCATGAAATGGGTACAAACAGCAACTATTTTTTTGAACCAATGAAAAGAAATGCTTCATTGAAACCTTTAATTCCTGATGAGAATTACAGTGTATTAAGCCCGATATTTGCCGAATATTATGTTGAAGCTCTTGACAGTATTGGATCATTTTATTACACCAAAGAATCCTTTGACGAAACATACCCAGGTTATGGCTCGTCATATCCAGATGTTCAAGGAGCGCTAGCAATTTTATTTGAACAAGCTAGTTCAAGAGGACATTTACAAGAAACTAATTATGGAACAATGTCATTTGGATTTACAATTAGAAATCAATACTTGTCTAGTATTGCAACGGTGGAAGCAGCTGTTGATAATAAAAATCTTTTAAGAGATTATCAAAATAGATTTTTTAACTCATCTGTAACAGAATTTAAAGATGAGAAAGTTAAAGCTTATGAATTTGGAGACATGTATGATCAAAACCGAAACAAAGCATTTATAGACAAGTTGATATTACATAAGATTAAAGTATACAATAACAAGGGCAGATATGTGGTCCCTATAAATCAAGCACAATCTAGAATGGTTAAAAACTTTTTTGAGACTCATAGCCAGTATGTAGATAGTGTATATTATGATGCATCAGCGTGGAGTGTCTCGAATATGTATAATATGAAATCTAAGAAACTTAAAAGTTTTTCAGGTGAATCTGAGATTAAAAACACAGAAAATTTTGTTAAAAATGTAGACGTTAATAAATCAGAATATGCATATATTTTAGATTGGGATGATTATAATTCGCCCGCCGCTCTAAACTATTTACAAGAAAATGAAATTATAACTTATTCAGCTTTCAAACCTTTTACTGTAAAAGTTAACGGAACAAATTCAGTTAAGAAATTCAACTACGGTGCTGTATTAATTCCTGTCAGTAAACAAAATATAACATCAAATGAAGTATTCAAACTTGTTCAAGAAATACAACAGAAGTACAATGTTCCTGTTTTCAACTCTGAGTCTGGATATAGCTTGAAAGGGATTGATCTTGGTAGTAATAATTTTAGAATCAATAAAGCTGTTAAAATAGCTATGCTTATTGGTGAAGGTGTAAACTCTTATGAAGCTGGTGAGGTATGGCATCTTCTAGATACTCGAATTGGTATGCCGTTAACCAAAATTAGACTTAATCAATTTTCTAGTGTTTCTTTGGATAGATATACAACTTTAGTTATGGTTTCTGGATCTTATAATCAACTAAATAAAAAGCAAATTGATAAAATTAAAAATTGGGTTGGCAAAGGCAATACACTTATTACAATTGCAAGAGGATCTAGTTGGGCAATCAATAGTGAACTAATCAACGAAAGTTTGGTGGAATCAAAAAAAGATTCAACTTATACAAGAAAAAGATATGTTGATGCAAGAGAGCATATAGGAAGAGAAAGGATTGGAGGATCAATTCTAAGTGCCGATTTAGACTTAACTCATCCACTTGCCTTTGGCTATAATGATAAATCAATACCAGTTTATAAAAACAATAATGTATTTATAAATAAAACAAAAAGTGACTATTCCTCAGTAGCAATTTATTCTAAAGACTTTCACATTGACGGCTATATTTCTGACGCCAATAGAAAGGATTATGTTCCTGGATCAGCTTCGTTAATTGTTTCAAAAATAGGTTCAGGAAGAGTTATAGTTTTTGCAGATAACCCAAACTTTAGAGGAACATGGTACGGAACTAACAAATTATTTCTAAATGCTATATTTTTAGGGAATAGTATTTCAGTACCAACAAATTAAAATCGATTTTATGAAAAATTTTATACTATTATTCGTTATTATATTTTCATTTAATATTTATTCTCAGGAAAAATATTTAGGTGATGGCCCTTTTAATCAACTTATAATTAGAGGTGTAACCTTAATTAATGGTGACGGTTCACCACCCAGAGGTCCAGTAGATATCATTGTTGAAAACAATATAATCAAGGATATTAAAAGTGTTGGTTATCCCGGAATCGAAATTAATGATTCATATAGACCTAAATTAAAAAAGGATGGATATGAATTAGATGCAAACGGCATGTATCTTCTTCCAGGATTCGTCGATATGCATGGACATATTGGCGGAAATGGTCAAGGTGCAGATTACGATTATGTTTTTAGACTTTGGATGGCTCATGGAATTACAACAGTCAGAGAGCCTGGCGGAAGAGGAATAGATTGGACTTTAAACCTCAAAAAGCTAAGTGCAGAAAACAAGATTGTTGCTCCTCGTATTTTTGCATATACAAGTTTTGGACAAAGCGGTAAAAATTTCAATCCCTTAAATGATGCACCAATAAGCACTCCTGAGATGGCAAGAACTTGGGTAAGGGCTAATGCAAAAAAGGGAGCTGATGGTATCAAATTTTTTGGTGCTGAACCCGAGATTATGACTGCAGCCTTGGATGAAAATAAAAAACTAGGGTTAGGTTCTGCAGCACATCACGCACAGCTTAGTGTTGCTAGATGGAATGTGTTACACTCTGCTAGAGCAGGTTTAACATCAATGGAGCACTGGTATGGTTTACCTGAGGCTCTATTTGACGACAGAATTGTGCAAAATTATCCTGCTGGTTATAATTATCAGAATGAACAAAACAGATTTGAAGAAGCTGGAAAATTATGGAAACAAGCTGCTGAACCACACACTGAGCACTGGAATAATGTAATGAATGAGTTGATTTCGCTAGATTTTACAATTGTACCTACCTTCAATATTTATGAAGCAAATCGTGACCTACATAGAGCAAGAAGAGCTGAATGGCATGAGGATTATACCCTACCCTCTTTATGGAAATTTTATGAGCCAAGTAGAATATCCCATGGTTCCTATTGGCATTATTGGGGGACAGAACAAGAAGTAGAATGGAGAAGAAATTATGATTTATGGATGAATTTCATTAACGAATATAAAAACAGAGGAGGTAGAGTATCAACAGGATCTGATTCTGGATTTATTTATCAACTATATGGGTTTGCATATATAAGAGAATTAGAATTATTAAGAGAAGCAGGCTTTCATCCACTTGAAGTAATTAAGTCCGCAACATTAAATGGTGCTGAAGCTTTAAAAATGGATGATAAAATAGGAAGCGTTCAAATAGGTAAGTTAGCAGATTTTGTTATTGTTGAAGAAAACCCTTTAGAAAATTTTAAATCCTTGTATGGTACTGGTGCAATTAAATTAAACGAAAACAATGAAGTTGTGAGAGTTGGTGGAGTAAAATACACTATTAAAGATGGTGTTATCTATGATGCAAAGCGGCTCTTAGGTGAGGTTAAAGAAATGGTTGATAAAAAGAAAAAAGAAGAAAATTGGGAATTAACTCAACCAGGCATAAATTAATTGTTTAATGACACCCATACCCCCATTTTTTTAATCTGTAATAATTATATGGCAGTGGAGTTATAAATCCTACAAACAACATAATTGGGATTACCCACCATGTTAATTTTGCTCCGCCCGTAAGTAAAACATCTATCACATTCATTGATGCTTCCATCGCAATCATGCTTATAAAACTCATACCAATAGCAACCTTGAATGCCTCCTTCAAATTCATTTGTCTAAAAAGAATAAATGTTTCAAGTAAAATGCTTGTCAGCAGTCCATTTGTAATCGCCAATCCCATAATTTGCCAAGTCAATAACGAATGTTCAATCGATTGAAAATAAAATATTGTTCCGAAATCACCAATACTACATCCAAGCAAACACCAGAGAGTATTTACAGATGCTTTTTTCCAAGTATGTTTGCAATTCCAATTCATAAATGCTAATCTAGAAATAATTTTAATCCTTTATGTGCAATATTAAACCCTAAAGCTTCAATATTACTTTTGACATTATCTTTATTTGTTAGTAAAGGATTGGTATGGTTTATATGAATAAAATAAATTTTATTTCTTTCTTTTATTGGCTCTTTCAAAAATAAATTAACAGTTTCTTCAACAGAAGGGTGAGGAATTTCATTCATATCACGGTTTAGTTCCTTTCCATTGTAAAAAGTACCATCGAGTAATGCATAATCAACTAATTTGACCTCTTGAACAATATCCTTTTCCCATTCACTCCATTTATCAATATCAGGTATAAATAATATTTTTTTTGATTTACCTATAATTTTGTAACCAACAGTTTCAGAATACTCATCTCTATGTGGCACCTGTATAGGAATTACTTCTAAATTTTTTGAAAGAATAACAGAATTTTTATTCTGCATTTTATTTATAACAATATTTTTTAAGTCAACTAGCTGATTCCAAGGACCATTATTCTTTAAAAATTTAGACATTCTATCTAATGCATAAACGTTTATTTCAGCCCCACCTAATCCTTCACGCCCTAAATACATTAAACCTGTATAATGGCCAATATGTGCATGTGTTAGAAATATACCATCAACTAGGTTTGTACTATAAGAAAAACTTTCTAAAAACCTTAACTGATTATGTAAATCAGGTGTAGCATCAAATAAATACCTCTTTTTATTCTCTTTATCAACCAAACCGATGCAACTAACAAAATACTCGCCGGGTGATATACCTTCACAACAACTTCTTTCACATCCAATATGAGGAAATCCAGCATCTTGAATAATACCTAATACTTGTACATAGTCTTTCTGTGAAAATGAACTAAAAAATACTAGCAGAAATAATGAGTTAAGAATAAATGATTTCATGGAAAAATTATTTTTCTTCAAACATAATGGTCTTCATTTGCTTTTGAAGCTTTACCGCCTCTATTGCTGCTGAATTTGCAAATTTTTCGTCATTAGATGCATAAATAATAGACCGAGAAGAATTAACAAGTATTCCAATATTGTCATTCAAAGCGTATTTACATATCTCCTTTAAATCACCACCTTGAGCACCAACTCCAGGCATCAGTAAAAAATGATTAGGAATTAATTCTCTTATTTTTTCTATATACTGAGGTTTAGTAGCACCAACAACATACATCATATTATCTTCATTACCCCAAACCATTGAAGATTTAATCATCTCAATAAAAACATGTTCATTATTTATTTTTTTTAACTGAATATCCTTGGCTCCAGTATTTGAGGTTAAACCTAATAAAATAGAAATCTTATTTTCAAACTCTAAAAAAGGTTTAACTGAATCAGATCCCATATACGGATTAATTGTAACGCTATCAAAATTCATCTTTGCAAAAAAAGTTTGAGCATACATTTTACTTGTATTACCAATATCTCCTCTTTTTGCATCAGCTATGGTGAATAACTCTGGGAAATTATCATTAATATAATCAATAGTCTTACCCATAGAAATCCATCCCTGAGTTCCCAAAGATTCATAAAATGCAGTGTTTAGCTTATAAGCAACACAATACTTATTTGTTTTATCAATTATAGATTTATTAAAAGAAAAAATAGGATCTTCTTCATCAAGAAGAAATTTAGGAATTTTGCTAATATCAGTGTCTAAGCCAATACACAAGAAAGAAGATTTGCTATTTATTTGATATATTAAATCCTTAACTTTCATTTCAATTATTTGCTTTAAGTATTTCCGAATTTTCAGCTAGCATCAACTGATCAATAATTTTTTGGATATCACCGTTTATAATTTTAGGTAAATCATAAAGGGTTAAACCAATTCTATGTTCAGTTACTCTACCTTGAGGATAATTATATGTTCTGATTTTTGCACTTCTATCTCCAGAAGAAACCATACTTTTTCTCTTTAAAGAGTCAGCTTGTCTTCTTTTTTCAACTTCTAATTCATAAAGCCTAGTTCTCAAAACTTTTAATGCCTTATCAAGATTTTTATGCTGTGATTTTTGGTCTTGACAGCTAACCGTGATACCTGTTGGCTCATGATGTAACCGAATAGCTGAATATGTGGTATTGACTGACTGACCGCCTGGTCCAGTTGATGTTGTTCTTTCTATTCTCACATCTTGCATATCCAATTCAACATCAAATTCTTCAGCCTCAGGTAAGACAATTACTGAAGCTGCACTTGTATGGACTCTACCCTGAGTTTCAGTTTGAGGAACTCTTTGAACTCTATGAACTCCAGCCTCAAATTTTAGGTTTCCATAAACATCTTCACCATTGACTTCAAAAATTATTTCTTTATAACCTCCTGAGGTTCCTTCGTTTAAATCAACCAGATTAACTTTCCATTTTTTTGATTCAGAAAATTTGGTATACATTCTGTATAAATCCCCCGCAAAAATACTTGCTTCATCACCACCGGTACCAGCTCGTATTTCAACTACAACATTCTTTGCATCATCTGGGTCTTTAGGGATTAATAAAACCTTTAAATCCTCTTCTATCGAAGGGATTTTTTCTTCGGCTTCTTCTAATTGCATTTTTGCCATTTCTATCATTTCTTCATCTTTTTCATTTGAAATAATTTCTTGGGCTTCAGATTTATTTGAGATTAAATTTTTATAAATACTTCCTTTTTCAATAATTTTTTTAATCTCTTTATACTCCTTTGATATTTGAATATATTTTTTTTGATCGGAAATAATTTCTGGATTAATAATTAAATCATTTAATTCATCAAATCGATTCTCAACTAATTTTAACTTTTCTAACACGTTATATTTTTTCTGCTCTTCGTAATTTAATAATTAAACTCTCCAAATTCTGATTTTATTGTAAGTTTTTTGGAATTTGAAGCATCAACTCTACCGATTATTTGAGCATCTATATTAAATGATTTTGAAATTTCAATTATTTCGTCTGCAAATTTTGGATCGACATACAACTCCATTCTGTGACCACAATTAAAAACTTTATACATCTCTTTCCAATCAGTACCAGATTCTTCTTGTATCAATTTAAAAAGAAAAGGTAATCGAAATAAGTTATCCTTAATCACATGTAATTTTTCATCTATGAAATGCAATATTTTTGTTTGTGCTCCTCCACTACAATGTATAATACCGTTAATATTTTTGCTGCCAATCTTTGCAATTATTTTTCTAATAACTGGAGCATACGTTCTAGTTGGTGATAAAACTAATTTTCCAGCATTAAGACTAACATCTTCAAAGGTTTCAGTCAATTTTCTTGTTCCAGAATAAATAAGTTCCTCAGGAACATCGTGATCATAACTTTCTGGGTATTTTTCTGAAAGTAGTTTGTTGAAAACATCATGCCTAGCAGAAGTTAATCCATTACTTCCCATTCCACTATTGTATTCAGTTTCATATATTGATTTTCCGTCTGAAGCTAAACCAATAATAACATTCCCTTTAGAAATTTTAGAATTATCAATTACATCCTCTTTTTTTAATCTAGCCACCACTGTACTATCAACAATTATGGTTCTAACAACATCTCCAACATCAGCAGTTTCACCTCCGGTCATATGAATATTAATACAATGATTTTTTAAATCCTGAACAATTTCATTTGTACCATTTATTATTGCAGATATTACCTCTCCAGAAATTTTGTTTTTATTTCTTCCTATGGTTGAAGAAAGTAATATGTTGTCAGTTACTCCAACACAAATAAGATCATCAATATTCATTATTAACGCATCTTGGGCTATTCCTTTCCAAACCGAAATATCTCCGGTTTCTTTCCAGTACATATATGCTAATGAACTTTTTGTGCCTGCTCCATCTGCATGCATTACAATACAGTGCTCATCACTTCCAGTTAAAAAATCAGGAACTATTTTACAGAAAGCATTTGGGAAAAGACCCTTGTCTAAATTTTTTATCGCATTGTGCACATCTTCTTTTGAAGCTGAAACTCCACGAAGCATGTATTTATGGGTTGAATCCAAATTTGACAATAATTAATTCGAACACAAAAGTATTAAACAAAACACAAAAATTTACTATCTCAGACGATAAGATTATTAAATTAAAAAAAATGATAATTATGTTATTAACAATAACACGATAAAATAAATATACATTGCATTTTTCATATGAATAAATACAATTAATTAAAATGTTTATAAAAATCCTTTAAAATCAAAAAAATAATCTCAATGAATTTCAAATTTATTGATATATTATGCAATCATTTAAAAACAATAATTAACTAAAAATTTAAAATTAAATAAAAAATGAGCACAGCAAAATTAGAATATATTTGGCTAGACGGATATGTTCCTACACAAAACATGCGTAGTAAAACAAAAATTTTGAAAAATTTTGACGGAAAACTTGAAAGTTGTCCAGTATGGGCATTTGACGGTAGTTCTACTAAACAGGCAGAAGGAGGTTCTTCAGATTGTTTATTAAAACCTGTTGCTATCTTTCCAGACCCAACGAGAGAGAACGGATTTCTTGTGATGACTGAGGTGATGAACCCGGATGGTTCGCCACATATTTCAAATGGAAGGGCTACCATTGATGATGATGATAACGATTTTTGGTTTGGATTTGAACAAGAATATTTCATAATGGATTCTGAGACAGATCTTCCATTAGGGTTTCCTCCTGGCGGATACCCTGGACCACAAGGTTTATATTATTGTTCAGTTGGTGGAAAAAATACGCATGGAAGACAACTTGTTGAAGATCATGCTGATATTTGCCTTGCAGCTGGTATTAATATAGAAGGAATTAATCAAGAAGTTGCATGTGGACAGTGGGAATTTCAAGTTTTTGGAAAGGGTGCAAAAAAAGCTGGTGATCAACTTTGGGTAGCAAGATACGTTCTTGACAGATTAACTGAAGATTATGGTTATTATATTGAATATCATCCAAAACCCGTCAAAGGAGATTGGAATGGATCTGGTATGCATGCTAACTTTTCAAATGAAATTTTAAGAACATGTGGGTCAAAAGAAACATATGAAAAAATTTGTGAAGCATTTAGACCAGTTGTTGATGAACATATAGCTGTTTACGGTGCATATAATGATCAAAGATTAACAGGTCTTCACGAGACTCAATCAATTGATCAGTTTAGCTATGGAGTTTCAGACAGAGGAGCATCTATTAGAATTCCTATTATCACTGTTGAAAATGGATATAAAGGCTGGCTAGAAGATAGACGCCCTGCATCAAATGCTGATCCATACAAAATTGCTGCTAGAATTGTTAAGACAGTCAAATCAGCTTAACAAAAATATTTTAGCTTATTAAAAAAGGAATTGTGTAATTACAGTTCCTTTTTTTTATGAGAACGCTTGAAAGATAAAAAAGAAATATCCTAGGAGCATTATCAATCCTTTATACTTTGATAATTTATCTTTTTTAGGTAGGAAAGCTAAAATAAAGATCAAAAGTGCAAAAATTAACATCCAAATTAAATCTCTATCAATAATTTCAGCTGCAACAGTTATTGGTTTTATAATAGATGTTATACCCAACACCAAACCGATATTAAAAATATTTGAGCCAATTAAATTTCCAACCGAAATTCCTTTTTCTTTTTTTGAAATTGCAATCAACGATGTTGCTAATTCAGGAATACTTGTACCAATTGCTATAACCGAAACAGAAATTACTGCTTCACTAATGTTAATCTGTTGTGCAAAAATAACCGCACCATTAACTAAAAATTCAGCTCCAAAATAAAGGGAAAGAGAAGATATAATTAACCAAATAAATATTTTAGTATTTGAAACTAAATATAAGTTTTCATCTATTGAACCGGAAATTTCTTCATTACCAATACGAATAGCTTCAGAATATTTTTCCTCACCTAAAGCACGTCTTAACGCAGAATTAGCAAATTCCGATTTTCTCAAGAAATAAACAACAAATAGTATTAGAAATAGCAATAACATAGTGCCTTCAAATTGACTAATGATATTGTCATTTTTAGAGAACAAATACACAAGAATTGAAAAAACAAACATAATAGGCCAATCCTTTTTATAAAAACTATTAGAAACAACAATAGGACTAAGAATTGAAATTAATGCTAAAACCAAACCTATATTAGCAATATTAGATCCTATAACATTATTAATAGCAATTGAAGGCGAATTATTAAGAGCAGCATTTACACTAACTATTAGCTCAGGAATTGATGTAGCAAAAGCAACCACGGTCATTCCGATTATAAACTTAGAAATATTAAATTTTAAAGAGATAGCAATGGAAGTTCTAACAATAAATTCTCCCCCAATAACTAACAAAAAAAATCCTAAAAATATGTATATCAAGTTCATCTATTTTATAATAATTTTAGAATTTACAACTCTTGAATTATTTGAAATTTTCAATAAATAAACACCCGATTCCAAATCAAGCTTTAATGAATTTGAATTAATAACTTTTTTATCTAAAATTTTATCGCCTTTTAAAGAAAATACCTCAATTTTTTCATTATTTAAGGTTTTATTAAAATTTAATAAACCTGATGATGGGTTGGGAAAAATTATTAGTTTATCACTTAAGTTATTTAAACCTAAATTCTCATTCCAATTATCTCCAGCATTATCTCCCCAAAGGAAATTCACTAGGTTGGGGTGATCAATAAATGGATTTCTGTTTTCTTGAAATTCGTAAATTATCTCATTTCTATTAATTTCAAAATCATCTACGGGGTCATCATTGTGCCATTGAATTAATGATGATAATTTACCTAATATTGGATCATTGTTATTTGGGGTTGTATAATCAACTAGTTCTAAATCAAAACTATTATTATTGTGATCATATCCGGGATCGTAACGAACAACCATATAAAATAAAATTCTTGCGATGTCTCCCTTTACTGAATTAGGTGGCTCCCAGCTATCGGAATCTGTTAAACATTCTATAGCCTCTGAATGTTCACTGCCGCCAAAATCATAGTCTTTAGTACCACGTGAAGAATTGACAGATCTATCACAAGGTTTTAGATTATGTACATCTGTGTAAGCATTGTCATCTTCATCAGGGAAACCATGAGATTTAGGCCAAACATGTTCTCTATTCCATGAGTTGCTTTGATTACCATTACCGTTTTCATATTGGGAATAATTTCCTGTTCCATCTCTATAGTCTTTATCTTGAGATCGACCGGTATATACCAAAATCATATTATCATGATTTTCTGGATCCTGATCTGATAGTTGTATGATATCCCATGTATCTGTAGATGATGAAGTATAAGGATAAGTAATATGATTTGAAATAATTTGATATAAAGCTTCTTTTAATTCTCCAGATGATTTACCGTCTGCCTCTTGGTAATAATCTTGAGGAATATTTTGCTGAACAATTCCGTAAGTTGGATTTGAAGGAGGGCCAAAATCAGACTGTGCCTGCAAATTAAAACACAAAAGAAAGATAAATATAACATCACACCTCATATATACAAAGATACTGCTAAAATTGGTCATATTTAATTAAATATAAATAAATGGCATAAGGTTTGTTCAATCTAAAATATGAAATTTAACCTCTACCCAATCTTATTGATTATTTTGATTCTACATTCTTGTGGAACAAACAAAAATTTGAATAAATCTTCATCTAGTTATTCCATTTCTCCGGCTGCTACAACACTTATGGATGTAATTGTTGGAAAATTTCCAGGTGTTACCGTAATCGGTGATAAGGTCCTAATTAGAGGTGGAAGTTTGTCAATAAACAATCAGGCATATGCTATATACGATATTGACGGAAATATTCAGACCGATTATCCTTCATACGTAGATCCCCAAATGATTAAAAGTATTACAATTCTCAAATCACTAGCAGCTACAAATAAATACGGGGGTATGGCAAGAGGGGGAGCAATAATTATTAAATTAAAATAATGAAATACATACTTTTAAGCTTACTTATGGTTTTTAGCTCGAGCAAATATGAAACGCAGAAATATGATATAATTTTTGTCGAAGATAACTTTGAAATAAGGTTCTATCAAGCCACATTAAAGGCAAAAGTTGTATCTAATAGAAACGCTAATGGAAATTTTTATAAACTATTTCAATTTATCAGCGGAAATAACTCAAACGGTGAAAAAATTGCAATGACTACGCCAGTTTATATGAAAAATGGTGACAATAAAAATACAATGGAATTTGTAATGCCGTCCTCATATAATATTGAAACTATTTCAAAACCAAAAGATGAAAATGTAGTTGTATTCGAATCAGATGCTAAACACTATGCATGTATTAGATATGGTGGATATTCAAATTCAAATAAGTTTAATAATCATTCGAAGAAACTTATTGAAAAATTATCTGATTTAAATATTAAAACAGTCGGTGAAATATTTTATGTTTCTTACAATAGCCCTTATAAAGTATTCGGAAGAAGAAATGAGGTAATGGTAGAAATAGACTACACAAATTAATTTTCTTCAATTGCTACACCTGTAGCAATCATATTAATCATATATTCAGGTTCGGAAATTAAATCTATTTCTGTCCTTGACTTTTTAGCATCCTCCGCGTAATGTTTAAGTCTTTCAACTGAAATAGTATCTTTAAAAATTTCACCAGTCATCAAAACTTTTTTTCCTTGAATTCCTGATTTGGGAACAAAAAAACCATAGTCTTTAAATTTAACGAAAACTGTATCAGTATTAACTTTAACATTCATCCAACATCCTTTTTTTGGACAAACATCTAAAATTTCACCTGAAATATTACTGATATCTAAATTATCATCAATTGTATTATAGAATTTCACATCACTATTAATATCTTCTCCATAACTTACAAAAACCTCTTGTGTACATGAAAAAATTGTTAATAAAGTAAAAAAACTGAATAGAAATTTAATTTTCATTTTATTTATTTTTACAAAACAAATTTATCAAATTTTTGATTTTTATAGATGGATAAGCTTAAAAATATTTGGAAAATTGAACACGAAGAAAAAATAAGTACATCGGTTGAAAAACTTTGGGAACTGATTACTTCTCCTTCAAATCTTGAGCTATTTCATCCCTTTTGCAAATCAAATAAAGTAATAGCATGGCCTGGAAAAAATTCTGTTGATGAATTAATATATTTAAATGACTTAAAATATATAAGAAGTTTTATTTCATGGGAAGAATTTAAGGGCTATAGTCTACTTATTGGAGAAGAAAACCAAAAACAATCTTATGTAATTTGGAAAATCTATAAAAAACAAGGATTGGTTTTTCTTAAAATTACTATTTACCCTTATTTTTTGAGAGATATTCCAAAAGCAATTTCATACTTACCCTACAAACTCTTTGTAATTCCTAAAATGACATCTTATTTAAAGAGTGTGATAGGGGGAATAAATTATTATGTAGAAAAAAAAAAGAAAACACCAAAAAAATATTTCGGAAGCCACAAATGGTTTTCTTAAAAAAATTTGTGTTTGGTATAAATTTTGGTTGTAAAAGTATTTACAATTACAATGAGAAAGGTAAATTTATTTGAAGAGTTACTCAAGGAAAGAAATAAGGAAATTAGTTCTAGCGAATTAAAACAACTAATCAAAAATATTTGGACTAAAGATGAAGCTAAAAAATCCCAAATATTAAAGTCACTACACAAAAAAAATTCGGAAAATTATAACGAGCTAGAATTTAATAAGATGGAGTCCAAAAATATATTTCACAAAAAAACTATAAGAAAGATATGTGTGATGTATAGGCTAAGATTTTTAGATTCTAACTTATTTAAAGGAGATTATCCTAAAAATATCACTAGTATCATAAGCAGTTTAGAAAAAAGACACAATACTAAGCTTAAAGACTTTATGATAATGGCACCTTCAAAACTTTTTAAAATTAAAAGTCCTGATGACCCAATCTTGTTTGTTCCTATCGGAAATGATTATTACTATTTAATACATAAATGGGGGAAAGAATTTAATCTTTTAAGAAAATTAATAGTTCTTCCATTCAAAAATATTGACAACCTCACAATTTTTTCAATTTTGGCAAGTGTTGTGTTTGCCTTAATCGGTAAATTGATAATGCCAAGTTTAACAATCTCTGAAGTTTTCATCCTGTTTCTGTTTCTTGTAAAAGGATTTATCTTTATTTTCTTCTATTTGTTCTTTTTAACAAGAAGAAATTTTAGTGAAAGTATTTGGAATAGCAAATATGATTCTTTTTAAGATTTTCTTTCGTAATAACCCATAATAATATTTTGGATCTCACTATTTATACCATGTAAATTATTTTTCTTTCCAAAAACTATAAACTCTCCTTTAGTTAATACTAGTTTGGAGCTTAAAATATTATAGATAAAATAAGGGACAATTAATAAATAAATATAGCTTTTAGGATCATTTAAAACTGAATTAAATCCGTTAAAAAACAAATCAAAAGA